>JANPJC010000136.1:0-4027 GCA_031425315.1 Chitinophagales bacterium | reverse complement strand
AAGTGTACTGAACGGTGATACCAATCCATTTATGCTGGATATAAGGGTTACTAAATCTGTCGAGAACTGTTTGGCCATACTGCTGCACAACCTGTTTATCAACTTCGATGGAGATGCCTTCGGCAATTTCTTCACGCATGAGTTCTTTTATAAAGCAGCTGAATTGTTTATCGTTCATTGCATCCACAACAAATTCCAGGTCATGCAGAAATGCAAGGCCGCAACTGAGTGTGTGAGTGCCGTTTAACATTCTGAGCTTTAGCTCCCTGTACAATTTGATATCCTCTTCAATCACCACACCGCTATCTGTTTTAGAAAAAGATAATTTTTCTTTGACAGCTGCGTTGCCCTGGATAGCCCATAGTTTGTAAGGTTCAGCAACAATAAGAAGATCATCTATATAACCTAACTCACGTTGAATAGTAGCCGATACTTCCGGGGATGGGCTACCCGGAACGATTCTGTCGACTAATGAATTGCAGAAATGATTTGCATCAATCAGCCAGTTTTTAAAATCTGAATCAAGATTATTAAGGGAACATAGTTGCTTAAGAATGGCCAGTAATACGTCGGCATTATCAGGAATAAGTTCTGTGGGTACAATGATCAGTCCTTTCGAACCATCGCCTTTAAAGTGTTTAAACCGATGATACAGCACCGCAAGCAGTTTTGCAGGAAATGAATGAGGTGGATTTTGCAGGATGTCTTCTTCCTTCAGCTGAATACCAACTTCAGTAGTATTAGACACCACAAGCATTAACTCTTCTGATTCAGCAAAATGGAGCACCGCATTCCAGTCATCATTCGCATTAATTACCCTGCTGATTGAAGCATTGAGCGCATTATGAGCAATCGCCTTACCGCCGGTAATTCCCCTTGTACAAACTGTATACAGATTATCCTGGCGACCATAGGCATCTGTACTACCGGATGAAGTCGACTTCACCACCACTATCCTGCCATTAAAAATTCCCTGGTTGTTCGCTTCACTGATAAAATGATCGGGTAAGGCGCGGAGCAAAACACCAGTACCAAACTGTAAAACTTTTTCCGACAGACTAAATATTTCGGAAGAAGGAAGTTGTACTTTCTCTCCAGATTGTGATAGAGCAGATCGTGAAAGATTCATCAGATTGAAAATGGAATTTTTGGAAGTTCAAATGTCAGTGTTGTTTCACACAAAAAGATCATTACGCTGTAAGCTTATGGAAGATATTCAGAATTATGGTACAGCTTTAAATAAACAATGTTGATTTGCTTTTTCTGATAAAAATTAACTGCAAAACAATTGACATTATTCTGATCCGAACTTTAGCCAGTTTTCTTTCAGGCGTTTATTAAAAAATTAACCCCTTTAAGAATAAAGGGGTTAAAACTCTTAACTGTGCTGTCGGCAACCGGAAACAAAACCGGCTGTCTCAACAAATATCTTACTAATTACAGTGTTTGCCGGTCATTATATTAACTGGAAAAGAAAGGATTTTAACATTCCTGAGATTTTAACAATTTGTTTCTTTTCCACTCCGCACAACAATCGTTTGCGTAACTACGGGTACTATCAAAACCTTTAAATTTTTGAAGATCCCCAAATAAATGACTGCAACTAACCATCATAGGAGAGAAAATACTTCATTCTCCTTAAAATCTTGATCATTCTTCATTAAATGAGATACAATAAATAAGCAAATCTCATTTCAAAATTGCCGCGACAAAGAGTTGTCCGTCTATGAACTATAGTTTAAATAAGTTAAAAAAGTTTATAAACGGTTATAGTTTTTGATTAATGGAACAATCTGATGGTTTTTAGATTGTCCGGTTTTACTGGCGGCTGGATGAAGGAATTATGTTTATTTTTTCGTAAGCTTCATGACAAAACCGCCGCCGCCGGCCATCTTTATTTGCTGTAATTCCGTACTACTGATTTCATTATTTGTCATTATCACTTCATTCGGGTCAGCATTCTTTTTATCAGGATCAGCATATTTTTCAACAGTATACCTCCCTTCCGGTAAAAAAGAAAGAGAATATTCTACAATTCTGGGTTCTGTATTATTTAATGCTCCAACATACCAGCTTTCCCCATGACGGCGCGCGATAATAAGGTAATCGCCAACAGAAGCGTTTAACACCTTTGTTTCATCCCAGGTAGAAGGAACAGTAGTAATAAATGAGAATCCCGGTTTATTGATATATGCCTCCGGCGCGTCACATAGCATCTGCAGATAAGTTTCGAAAACAACATACATAGCCAAAATATGTGAACGGGTGCCCATCACCATTGGTCTGTTTTGGCGTGCGACAAATTTTTCAGGGCTTACAGAATTAAAACCACCCATATGATAATCCAGAGGCCCTGCCAGCATTCGGGTAAACGCAGCATTAACGTTATGTTGAGGAGTACACCTGTCAGACCACTTTAAAAATTCCAGATTCAGTACGGCTTCAGTGGTCACCAGATTGGGATATGTTCTCCGTAAACCAGTTGGCTTATACGCGCCATGAAACTGAATAGTGAGCTTATGCCTTGCAGCACTTTCCATAACCTTATGATAGAAATTTACCATCTCCTGATCATCTCGATCCATATAATCTACCATCAGGCCTTCGATACCCCATTTTTCATATAACGTGAATGCTTCTTCCAGCTGTGGTTCAAGCGATTTCCAATGCACCCACAAACGCAATTTCACGTTTTTAGATTTTGCATATGCCAGCAATTCATCCATTCGCAATTTGGGATTGGGTTTTGTTACATCAGTTCCCGGACCCGGTAATGGATAAGTGTCTTTGGGACTGGTATACCATGAGTCGCTGTCAACATCTGTTAACGAATGACAGGAGATGCCATATTGAGCAGCGAAATCAATATAATACTTCATCGTCTCGAAATTCATTCCCCTGGTGAACGATGCGTTGGCAGGAATAACTGTATTATTCCACCAATGCCATGTAGTTTTTTGAGGGGTAATCCATGAAACGTCTTCTATCACGTTGGGCTCACTAAGGTTAAGAATGATATTTGATTCAATCAATACGCCTGGCGTTTTACCAATCATGATGACTCTCCAGGGCGAATGATGAGAGCCTTTAATCACCGCTTTTACACCATTGCCCAGGGGCAATGGCGATAATTTTGTGAGAAGGGCCCCCTCACTATTTTTTGAGAGATACATACCCGGGTAATCGTAAAGATTAGCTTCAGTTATGGCAACAAAAAGGTTCTTATCATATTCAAAAAGCGCGGGCAGGTCTATCAAGGTATCCACTACGAAATCATTTAATGGCGCCACAGTATAATTGGTTTCGTGCGAAGAAGTGTAGTTGGGAAAACATAATGCCGTCACCCGGGGGTTGCCTGGGATGGTAAATGTTGTTTGCTCATCCAGAATTTTTATTGAAGTGGAATCACTTTTTCCCGGCCACGAATAACGGAATGCGACACCATCATCGTAAGCCCGAAAAGATAAAAACATCGATTTACCGTCAGTACTGGTTAGTGTCAGTTTTTTCTCATTGTACCGATTTGAAATCTTTTTCGATTTGCCGAGTACAGATTCCCAGGTCTCATCAAAAGTCGAAGAATCAATTGCGGAAATGGTCCATCTTTCTTCATTTTTCGCATCAGTAATAACACCGAGGTGGGATGGTTTCACAACTTCTTTGCCATCGGCAAAAACAGAATACTCCAAACTATTAATCGCCGAATCGGAGGATTGGCCTACATGTAAAACTATCAGGCTGTCTGGAGAAAAAACTACAAAATTGTGTTGGGCTTTTTCATTTGACCCGCAGGAGAATATGGCAATGAAAAAGGTAATATGAATGCAATTCAGAATAAATTTCATATGACTGCTTATTTTTAAAATGATATTGCACCAGGTCTTTGTGACGTAGGAATCAGGAATCGTTTGCCAGCCTATATCCAAAGTCTGAGTGAAAAACTAAAGATAAGCCTTTGCCGTAAAGCCGGCCATTTCACAAAAACCATTTAAGTTGCTATCCATTCAGGTTTGAGTGACCGCCCGTT
>JANPJC010000135.1:0-5797 GCA_031425315.1 Chitinophagales bacterium | reverse complement strand
CCGGCTGGATATTTATCGATATCGCAGAAATATTTTTCCACGTTCTGATGGTCAAATTTCCATCATATAAAAATTTTCCCCTCCCCTTCTGCAACTTAATCGCCTCAATCTTCATCAAAATATTTCCGCATTTTGAATTCTTTCTATTCAAATGTATTATTTTAATGTACCAGACCAACTAACTGATGAGCTATCAACCTGGCAAACACCTTATTGCAACATTACGAACCGAAGATCCTTCATTGATCCTTCGCTACGACGGGTTTAAGCAACAGGTGAACCAATTAACGGAACAATATCAACTTCAGAAGCTTGGAGAAGTGTATCACAATTTCGAACCAGCAGGTTTTACTGCGGTAGTTTGCTTAAGTGAAAGTCATATTTCTATACATACCTGGCCGGAACATAACCTGGTTAATCTTGACATATATCTCAGCAATTTTGAAAGGGATAATGAAGATGCGGTTATGGGCATTTTCGAATCACTAACGCTGTTGTTTGCGGGTACTATTGTTCAACATCAAATCATAACCCGCTGATGGAAAATAGCAAACCCATAATGGATCACTGCCCCGAATGCCTGAAAATTGTGCCATTCACTTCGGGTGAAACAAATTTCGTAAAATGCCAGTGCGGTAAAATTGTCGAGCGGAGATTGGATGGTTTGTTGTATTTACATAAGGATACTTTTTTCGAAGGTGGAACAGCTGCGATACAGCCAGGTTCAACAGGGCACTGGGACAACCGGTCTTTTCGTATCACAGGCAGAATAAGAGTTTGGTTTCAGGAAGCGGTGATTAATTACTGGTCACTGATCTTTGATGATGGCTCTCTTCAATTAATGGAAGATGCTTATGGAATGTTTGCCATGCTGAAAAAGGCCGACTTGCCTCAATCAATTGCGTCAGCGGATATTTATGAATTGAAAATTGGATCGAAGAGAAGCCTTGAACGAAGTGAAGATTTTGTATTAGAAGAAAAAAGTAACGTTCATAAATGGGAACTGGAAGGGGAAGCCTTCTGGCCTGAATTTCCTTTAAACACAAAGGTCGTCGATTTCTCTTCTGCTGAAGGAAATCGGTATCTCATTTTGCAGGGCAGTACATTGAAAAAGTGGGCTTTCGACTATTATCCAGTTATATTGCATGAATTGCAGCTAGGTAATTTAAGACAACCGGAAGTTAAACCTTATGAATTCAGCTGTCATAAATGCTCCACAAAAATTAAAGTTATTGCATACCCTTACTCCAGTAGTTGTGCCTGCAGTCAATGTGGTAGTTGGTATTATATGGATCCGAAAAAAGGATTTATACGTGGTAAAGAAAACAATATAGATTTTACTCCAGACCTTGCTATCGGATCTAAAGGATTTTTGAAAGGTATAGAATATAGTATCATCGGCTGTTCTCAAAAACAGGAAGTGAATATTTATAAATCAAAATGGAGAGAGTATACATTGTATAATCCCCATGAAGGTTTTGCATTTTTGAGTGAGTTCGACGGGCACTGGATATTTATAAAAGAAACCGAAATCGCTCCGGTGCTACTCACCGAAGAAGTTAAGGAATTGGTGGTGGATGGGGAGCCTTTTGTATTGTTCAACTATTACAAGTACACAGTAGTATCAGCAACAGGTGAGTTTCCTTATAATATATTTGATAACGAGGAAACAAATGTTAAGGAATTTATTTCGCCGCCTGAGATGTGGATCAGGGAAAAAAATCCTGTAGAAGGTATCCGCTGGTATGCCGGCGAACATATAAGCAAACGTGTAGTTAAAAATGCATTTAATCCGGAGCGCGGAATGCCCTGGCAGGCAGGTGTTGGCGCTGTGCAACCGAAAGGTTATATGAATGCCGGCAAAATAGCCGCGGCAGCATTGGTGAGTATTTTGTTATTGATGGTTCTGAATTTTTTCATCGGAGCAGGAAAATTAAAGAAGGAAATTCTTAATGAAACTTTTCCATTTAGTGACACGCTGAATTCTATTTCTTATGTAACTAAAAAGTTTGATCTGGAAAAACCATTCGCCAATCTTGAATTACATATCAGCGCACCTGTAGAAAATAGTTGGTTTGAATTGAATGCAACATTAGTGAATGCTGAAACCGGAAAAGAGTATTCTATAGCGCAGGGAGTGGAGTATTATTCGGGATACACAGAAGGCGAATCATGGTCAGAAGGAAAAAGAAATGAAGACGCTTATTTCTTTGCTATTCCAAAAGGAAAATATTTTCTACAGTTGCAAGGCGTTCGCGATATGAGTTTTGGCAAGCCAAGGGAGTTTTTCTTACTGGTTACTTATGATGTATCCAATTCAAGGAATATGTGGATCGCAGTTTTGATTATTGTACTATTTGCATTGGGAAAGTACGGGTTATCGCAATATTATGAATACATGAGATGGTCAAACAGCCCTCTTTCTGAATACTAAAAAAATAGCAGCATGTTTAATAAAAATTCATTTCTATATCAGATAAGATGGTTCGCTGTGGTATTTGTTATTGCAGCCGGTCTAATGATCTGGTACGACCTTACGGGTAGAAGGATATTGACGTTTAACAATCAGCAGCAATGGAGCAGCAGCGGTGCAGGCTATCATAAATAATTTAAACCCAAAACGATGATTCAGGCATTAATCAATTCAGTTGTTTATTCACTTCTCGGTATCGCAATACTTATCGTAGCATTTGTATTGGTGGAGATTTTAACACCTAAGCACAATCTCCGGAAAGAAATTCTTGAAAATAAAAATGTGGCGCTGGCCGTATTAGCCGGATTTTTTATGCTCGCAGTCGCCATAATCATTGCGTCGGCTATTCACTAACCATGCAAAGAAATCAAAACAGTGCACAGTTACTATTACTGCTTGCCGTTTTCGTTATTGCCACCTGTGGCCTGATTTACGAATTGGTGGCAGGTACCCTTGCCAGTTATTTATTGGGAGATAGTGTTACACAATTCAGTACCATCATTGGGGTATACCTGTTTAGTATGGGTATCGGTTCCTACCTATCCAGGTTTTTCGATCTGCATCTGCTGGAATGGTTTATCCGGATTGAGCTGCTCGTAGGTTTGATAGGGGGATTTAGCTCAGCAATCCTGTTCATCGTGTTTCCTGTTGCAACAGGTTTTCAAATTATATTGTATGCGCTGGTATGTATAACCGGAATTTTGGTCGGGTTGGAAATTCCTTTACTGATGCGCATCCTGCAAAACAAAGTGGAGTTCAAGGAATTGGTAAGCCGGGTATTTACTTTTGATTATATCGGAGCGTTGCTGGCCTCGCTTATCTTTCCACTTTTGTTAGTACCTCACTTAGGCATTATACGAACCTCGTTGTTTTTCGGGATTTTGAATATTGGTGTGGGATGGTATCTTGCTCATTACTTTTCCAAAGAAATAAAAAACGCATCACTGCTGAAGCTTGCGGCAGTGATTTTACTTTTGGCAGAACTGGTCGCTTTCGTGTTTTCCGAAAAAATTATGAGCTACAGTGAAACGATGGCCTATAATGACCATGTTGTATATTCCACTTCATCTACTTATCAGCGCATTGTATTAACGCGTAACAAAAGAGAGATGAGATTGTTTCTCAATGGTAATCTACAGTTCAGTTCGGCTGATGAATACAGGTATCATGAGGCGTTGGTACATCCTGCGATGTTGGCAATATCAAAACATGAAAGAGTGCTTGTATTGGGGGGTGGCGATGGCCTGGCTGTAAGAGAGATTTTAAAATACCCTGATGTAAAACAAATCACACTTGTAGATCTCGATCCTGCAATGACGAAATTGTTCACTACGCAAACAGTACTCACGCAGCTGAATCACTCATCTCTATTGGATAAGAAAGTCAGGATAGAAAATAATGACGCTTTTGTCTGGTTAAGAAATAATACCGAAATGTTTGACGTGATCATTATTGATTTTCCAGATCCGAGTAATTTTTCAATCGGCAAATTATACTCCACAACTTTTTACCAGCTGCTCAGTAAAGCAATAAGTGATGAAGGCGTAATCGTTATACAGAGTACATCGCCCTATGTGGCACCCAGAAGTTTTTGGTGTATAGACGAAACATTAAAACACTCCGGATTTATCACCCGCCCTTATCATAACTATGTACCTTCTTTCGGTGAATGGGGGTACATCATGGCTTCAAAAATAAAAATCGATAGTATTCCTAATTATTTTCCATCGGGGCTTAAATACCTTAATTCAAGTGTATTGGCTCAACTGTTTGTTTTTCCTGAAGACATGAAAACCAAACAGACGCTGTTGCCTAATAAATTGAATAACCAGGTACTCGTACATTATTTTGAAGAAGAATGGGATAAGTATCTTGATTAAGGTATGAGAAGAAGGGAGTTTATACAATATAGTATTGCATTGATTGCTTTCAGCAGCATCGCCTCGTCGTGCCGGCGACAACAAAAAATTGCCGGGCAAATTGCCGGCGCAAATGCTACAATTGGGCATCAACTGAGAGATAAAAAATTTCCCGCACCGTCACGATCAGTAATTAAAGAAATAGTCATCATTGGCGGCGGAGTGAGCGGATTGTCGGCTGCGAGGATGTTGAACAGGGAAGGGGAAAAAGATTTTGTATTACTCGACCTTGAGGAAAAAACCGGCGGTAATGCAGCTTACGGGAAAAATGACGTTTCTGCTTTTCCATTGGGCGCACATTATATTCCCATACCTAATAACAACCTGAAAGCATATCAGGAGTTTCTTCATGAGTGCGAAGTGATCAGTTCTTTCGATGAAAAAGGGATGCCGGTTTATAATGAATATCATTTGTGCTTTGATCCTGAAGAAAGGCTTTATATCAACGGCCGCTGGCAGGAAGGGTTGATTCCCCATTTTGGATTGCAGGAAAAAGATCTCCGGGAAATAGAAAAGTTTCTTGCGCTGATGAATATATTCCGATATCAGAAAGGAGCTGATGGTAAAGATGCTTTTGCCATCCCCGTGGATGCTTCAAGCGAAGATGAGCAATTCAAAATGCTGGATAGTTTTTCAATGAAAGAATGGTTGCTCAAAAATGATATGGAATCCGAATACCTCCACTGGTATGTAAATTATTGTACCCGCGATGATTTCGGAACACCGTATGACTTGTGCAGTGCATGGGCGGGTATCCATTATTTTGCTTCCCGCAAGGGTAAAGGTGCAAACGCGGAACACGGCGATGTGCTCACCTGGCCGGAGGGTAATGGGTTTTTAACGGATCGTCTTTCGAAAGATTATAAAAAGAATACTATTACCGGCGCATTGGCCATTACAATACGCCAGGTAGAGGAAAATGTGGAAGTGGAGTACTTTGATACCGCATCAAACGAGGTAGTGCTTATCACTGCTAAGCATTGCATCATAGCTGTACCGCAATTTATCGCAGCGAGGTTATTGAATGATTTAACAAGAAAAGAATTGGTGAATAAATTTTATAATTACGCTCCCTGGATGGTGGCTAATCTCGTTGTTTCCAATCTGGAGGAACGAACAGGGGTTGCGGCAAGTTGGGATAATGTTATATACAATAGTAAATCACTTGGTTATGTTGATGCCACACACCAGGATGTTAAGCAACAACATCTAAAAAAGAACCTCACCTATTATTTGCCTTTAACTGATGGCAGTGTGAAAGAAGCAAGAATGAAAGCGCAAAAGTTTACACACGAACAATGGATAGAAGAAGTGTTGAGAGATCTTGAACCTGTGCATCCTGATATCAGAACAAAAACAGAAGAAATAAATATTATGTTATGGGGTCATGCTATGGTACAACCTG
>JANPJC010000134.1:0-2766 GCA_031425315.1 Chitinophagales bacterium | reverse complement strand
ACTATCCCATTCTGCGTAATCTGTAAAACTCATTGTCGCTTCGTCGTTGCCACATTCCCAGCTAAAAGCTAACTCTTTCCTATCTTTTAGTAATTCAACGAGCCATTCCTTTAGATTAGATGCAATTTCTGACAACCGTTGTTGCTTCTCTCTATCCCATTTTAATTGAGATTCCTTCTCTTTTTCACTTGTAACAATACTTTTGTTAAAGAGTCTGCTGAATATTTTTGATAACCAACTCAATTTAAATACTGTTTATTTGTTTTGTATTCTTCAAAATGCTGCTTTTTTTTTATTTGCCGGGGAGACGTATAGGCGGGAAATAAAATATCTATACTCACTTCTTCTCATACTTCAACATCTTACTTGCCCATGGAATAAAAAACTGGTAGTTGGGTGCATCGGTATGACCACCATCATGCTGCCGCCAGGCCAACTCACCATCAAGCATACCTGATAATACCGATGGCATTTTTTCTTTCATGTAATCGTTCGACACGCCTATATCTTTCGCACCCAAAAACTTATAGACTGCACCAGCAGCAATGGTGGCCATATAACTGCCCTGCTGGTCGAGCCATTTCGCATCGCCTTTTTCAGGAATGCCATAACTCACAAATGTCAACCGCGGGGCACATAATGCAATCAACTCATGCGAATCAACCGGTAAATCACAACCTGTTTTTCTGCCGAAGCTGGATTCCTCTGTTCCATATTTCAGGTAATTGCCCGCCATCCAATGATACTCACCACTTCCAGTCAAACTCTCCACGGCCTCCCCAAATACCCTGCGATGCAATGTAGTACCACCTTTGCCCGAGGAGCCAATCAGCCCCACTGCAAATCGCGGTTCCAATGCAAGCGTTACCAACGCAGCTTTGCCATATCTTGACACACCCTCTATCCCCACTTTTTTGGCGTCAACGAGAGGTTCTGTCTCGAGGTAATCAAGACCCCGCGCTGCTCCCCAGGCCCACGCACGAAGTGCACCCCAACCCTCGGGTTTTCTCGGCTGACCTTTATTCACCAAACCAATAATGCCCATTGTTAATCCGGCACCATTATCTGCCTGTATACTTGAAGGATCTATCGTTGCATAGCCCCATCCCGCAGCGAGCAATTGCTCACCAGAAGGCGAATCGCCATTGGTTGGTGGAGCAAAAAAATTAGGACCAGGCAACCTGGTGACAAGTGAATACGCCGGGTACTGATCAAAAATGGCCTTCATGGAAGGATCATTTTTAATCATCATTTCTTTAAAAACATTATTGATTTTTTCCATGTGCTCGGGTGAAGGTTGAGCGGGCGATGGAAACGAGCCACGGCCGAACATCATCAATACCGGTACAGGACCTTTTATATTCATTGGTAATACAACATACATACTGATGTCGACATTGATCAAAGGATATTCACTGTTATCAACATGTCCAACGAGTTGTTTGACTATGGCTGGCGTACGTCCAATGAATTCCCTGTCGGTAATTTTTACTGTCCATGTTACTTTCGGAATCGCTTTCGGCAATCGACCGTACACTTCTCTTTCGAAATGTTCAATCAGTTCAGGTCGTCGTTTATTGAACCATATCTCAAGGGAAGAAACTTTGGATCCATTATTCAGTATCAAAGCATCCGGCAGCTGCGGACAGGGATTGGCAATACTTTCATCGTAATTGGCATGATTGGGAGCTTTCTCATCACCACTGGGACCCTGGCGTAACTTCTTAATTCCTAGCTGCTGTTTCATATTATCATGATCCTGCTGCGTGGTAAATTTTGATAGTGGTGGATATTTGGTGCTGTCTATCGTTTGTGCAACTACAGCAGTAATAAAATTTATCAGCAGAGTAGAAAATAAAGCAGATTTCAATTTCATATTTTTATCTATAAACAATCGGAATCAAATACTGATACAGCTGAAATCTGTCGACAGTATCGACATTTCAATTTGCGACTTCAGCATTCTTTGAAAGATAACCAATAATTTTTAAGGCACTGATGAGATCTAAAATTACGTGGAGGGTAAAATAATTTCAGTCGATTAAATACATGGAACCAAACTGTTAATTGAAAATGCAAGCCGATGAATAAAAACCGAATATCAAAATAATCCAAATTCCAGATCCGCAGATTTCCAGAGAATAAAAACTATTTATTCCCCGGTCCAAAACTCAATAAGGAACGGCTTCAGCGATTGTGAAAGTTGTTCATCACTTCTAAATCCGCTATTAATTACCAATTGATAATGACGATTAGGAGCAGTATCAACTTCAAATGTCATTGATTTTTTATCTACTGAAAAACCTATAAAGTTTCGAACACGCAATAAATTTTCCATTCCGAGTGGACCGAGCTCAAAATCTCTGTACCGATCACTCATTGGTTTAGAAAAAGATATCGTGATTGTCTTTTTTCCGGGAGTTATTTTTTTCACATTATTGGCTATTCCTTCCATTTTTATCACCTTCGGACGCTCTTTTTCGTATTGCTGCTTAAGTAATTGCAATGTCGAATTAAAATAGCCTGACCTGTCAACAAAGCGCGCCACTTCATCATCATTATTGTAATCCAGTTCAATCATCTCTTTGATAGCAGCCTTTTTATCTTTGGATTTTGAATAGAATTTTTCGCAAATGGAATAGCCGGTGTAATAACCGAGGTCACGCAAATCAAATGGGTTTTCACCGTTACTGTACAGCCAATATCCATTGAATACATTAAACATTTGTTTTGAAAAGGCCTCTTTGATTCGATCAGCATTTTTCG
>JANPJC010000133.1:0-39914 GCA_031425315.1 Chitinophagales bacterium | reverse complement strand
GATGCGATGCATCAGCTGGGTAATATGAAAAGTCAATCGTTTAAAGAAATATGGAATAATGAAAACTACCGGCAGTTTAGAAAGGAACTGATGGGTGGAAGAAAAAATATTGATATTTGCTCGAATTGCAGCGAAGGAGTAGATGTATGGAGTGAGGAATGATGTTTAAGGTGAATATGTGAATGAGTCAATAAGTGAATTAACAACCGCATCCGGCGTGAAACGAGAATCGTGAAACGTAAATGAACAGCCAATACAGTTGAGATTATGCGCTACATGAGTAGTAGGTTGTAATCTTTTTTATTCTTCGTTTGTAATCAACTAAAAAGATTTGAATTTCAATAACTGATGCTGATCGGCAAAGAAATTTCTATAAAATTTATTCCATGGCAAAACGACATAGATTAACTTATAGTCGACAGTCGTGGTTTTATAATGTGGGAAATGTTGTTTTGAATCCAGTATTTACAATCAGGCAAAATATCCCTTCATAAATATCCCAACATGGCACAATTCGATACAAGGTTAAGGCAGATTATAATGTTGCTGGTGATTGGGTTTATAATGATTTTAATCATTAAAGAGCTGTACATTTTTTTGCCGGGATTTTTAGGAGCAATAACTTTTTATATACTGGGCAGAGGCAAATATTTTCATCTGGTAGAAAAAAAGAAATGGAGAAAAGGTCTTACAGCATTATTGTTTATGATTGGTTTTTTACTTGTGATCGGATTTCCGATATACTATGCCATCACTTTAGTAACACCAAAAATCAGCACAGCTTTGTCACATTCCGATGAGTTGATGAGCGGCATTGAGGCTTTTTCAAAAAGGGTATCTGATTTAACCGGCCAGGAGCTCTTAACCGCTGATAACCTCACGAAAATTCAGCAAAGTGTAACTAATTTCATTCCCACATTTTTGAACAGCACTGCCAATATGCTGGGTAACCTGCTGATCATGTTTTTTGTTTTGTATTTTATGTTTGTGAATGGAAAGGCGATGGAGGCTGGAATGCATCAATTTATACCGCTCAGTAACAAAAGTATTAATGAATTGGCTGGAGAAACTATGCATATGGTGCGGGCAAATGCCATAGGGATTCCCTTGATATCGGTAATTCAGGGGATCGTCGCAATGATCGGTTACTGGATTTTTGGATTGAAAGATTTTGGGATGTGGGGCTTTTTAACGGGCGTTTTTGCTTTTTTCCCAATAGTTGGAACTTTAATTGTTTGGGTGCCGCTGGTGGTTTTTCTCTATTCGCAGGATATGAATTGGCAGGCAACCGGGTTATTAATATACAGCCTCATTGTTACGGGCAATATCGATTACCTGGCGCGGATTACGCTCATGAAAAAAATTGGTGATGTTCATCCATTGATTACAATATTTGGTGTGATTGTAGGATTGAGACTATTCGGCTTTATGGGATTTATTTTTGGCCCGTTAATATTCAGCTATCTTATCATTCTGATAAAAATCTATTCCAATGAATTTAGAGAAGATGCAAGACAAATTGAAAAGGTTTAAAAACAAACATCTTTGTAAATTATAAGACTTCATCCATATCTTTTATAACAGATTGAACTCTAATTTCGATCATACAAAATTTTTAATCTGACATTTACCGACAGGCCAATCTGAAAAATTAAACTATGAGTCTAGAAAAGGATATCAATCAATATAAATTTCGTAACCAACATCAGAAATCTGTAATCAATATAATATACACCTATAACTGGGTGCTTGAAAAAATAAAGAAAATTCTTGCTGCAGAAGATCTGACGCCTCAGCAGTTTAACATGTTGAGAATTTTGAGAGGCAGTTTCCCAACTCCGCTTTCCACTTTGCAGATCAGGGAAAGGATGCTGGATAAAATGAGCGATACGAGCAGGATAGTCGACCGCCTTATTTTAAAAGGCCTGGTACAGAAAAGTATTTCTGCGGCAGATAAAAGACTTGTTGATGTTCTGATCACAGCGGCCGGGCAGGATATACTTTCAAAACTCGACGCTAAGAATGATGTGATGGACAATGTAATTCAAAATTTAACTGAAGACGAAATGAACCAGCTAAACGAATTGCTGGATAAACTCCGTAGCTGATAATGAAACGTATAACCCAACTCTTTGTATTTGCAATGATCTCAATATTGCAACTGCTCTTTATTAGTTCGCATATTGCTGCACAAACGACATCTCCGCGTTATGAATTCAGGGCAGTATGGATTGCAACTGTTGACAATATTGACTGGCCTTCAAAAAAAGGATTATCGTCAGATGATCAAAAAAGGGAATTTATTAAGCAGCTGGATATACACAAGGCCAATGGCATGAATGCTGTAATCATGCAGATTCGCCCTGCCGCTGATGCTTTTTATCCTTCACCTTATGAGCCCTGGAGTGAATGGCTTACGGGAATTCAGGGTAAACCACCCTATCCTTATTATGACCCATTGGAATTTATGATTGAAGAGGTACATAAAAGAGGGATGGAATTCCATGCCTGGTGTAACCCTTATCGTGCCGTATATTCTTTGGGAGTGTCGTCTGTTTCCCCTACCCATATTACTAAATTGAAACCCGATTGGTTTATTAATTATGCAGGTAAAAAGTATTTCGATCCGGGCAACAAGGAAGTTCAGGCGTATGTAAATACTGTAGTAGAAGATATACTGAAAAGATATGATGTCGACGCGCTGCATTTTGATGATTATTTCTATCCTTACAGGGTGGCAGGAAAAGTATTTGCAGACGCCACAACTTTTCTCCAATACGGCAATGGTATGGCACTTGATGATTGGCGAAGAAGTAATGTTGACAGTATTATTCTATCGCTTAGCCAAACCACAAAGAGAATAAAGCCCTATTGCAGGTTCGGTATTTCTCCATTCGGTGTCTGGCGCAATAAGAGTGCAGATCCTGAAGGCAGTGATACAAAAGCAGGCCAGACAAATTACGACGACCTGTACGCCAACATTCTCTTGTGGTTAAAAAATGGCTGGATCGACTACGTGGCGCCTCAGCTCTACTGGGAATTTGGTCACCCCGCAGCTGCTTATGAAACCCTACTGGAATGGTGGAGCCGGCACACCTATGGAAAGGACTGTTATATAGGCCTGGGCATTTATAAAGCTGGCACCAGCAAGAACTGGCGCGACTTAACATTAATTCCAAGACAGATTCAGGCTTTAAGAGAAACCCCCAATATCGGTGGCGCGATATATTTCAGCAGTAAGTCATTTATGAATAATCCTCTTGGCTGGAACGACAGTCTCCGCAATAATTACTATCATTATCCGGCGCTCATTCCACCTTATGATGATGCAGGCATACTGCCGCCCCCGGTGCCATTGATTTCTGATGTTGCGGTTACCGGGAATAATCAGGTGTCCTTCAATATTTCCAAACCTGCCGGATACAACGAAAATATCAGGTTGATAAACATTTACGTAGGGGAAGGGAAAGAAATCACCTTCAGCAATTCCCGATTAACTAAATCTTTCCCATTTAAAGATCATACATCCTTTACATTCAATTTCCCTCAGTCGGATAGTATAAAACTGTTTGTGACATTTCAGAACAGGGTTAACCATGAAAGCATTTCCGATGACGAATCATTGAAGCCTGTAAATCTTGTCCGGCAGCCTGATGGAACATTTCTAGCTACTTATTAGTACTATTATGATCTGCTCATTTTCCTTCGAGCCGGTTTACATATTCCAGCGAACCCAGCCGGAACCTCAGTGGTAAACCGGTTTTTTTTTCCAGCTTCCATTCCTGTCTGCATATAAAACCCAGATTCTTATTTCCTAAATCTGGTTGAAGGAAATATGAAGGTCTGAACGTAGCCGTTAAATCGCGTCGTTTTGATACCGTGCTAACGGAATCTGACATTTGAATTACATCTGAAAAAGTTTTTTTTAACTGTGCTTTAACATCTATTTGACTGATAATCAGTATAAAAAGGATGTTGAAAAATCGAACTGCCATAGATTGGAACTTTGTTTGTAATTTAGGCTTGATTTTTGTGGTTAGCGCAAATTTTTTTCGAAATTGCAGCTGGCTTTCCCGGTAAAATTATGGCTCTACATCAAGGATTACAACAAAGACTGCTCCAGAAACTTTCGCCTCAGCAGATTCAGCTAATGAAACTGCTGCAGGTGCCTACTGCTAATCTGGAAGAAAGGATCAAAGAGGAAATGGAGGAAAATCCTGCCCTGGAACAAGCCGAAGAAGGGCATGATGAAAACCTTGATGAAGACATGAAGGATGAGTTTGAGTCAACAGATGAAGAGGAGTTTGATAATGATGGCAGCGAGGATGAATATGAAAATCTGGATATCAGTGAATATGTTCAGGATGAAGATGAAATTGCTGAGTACAAGTTAAAAGATGACAATTATCCGGAACAAGACGAAGGAAAAACTATTCCTCACAAGGTAGAGTCAACTTTTCATGATCACTTGCTTGAGCAGCTGGGTTTGCTTACAATGAGCGACGATAAAAGAAGGGTGGCCGAACAGATAGTGGGTAGTATTGATGATGATGGCTATCTCCGCAGAGAAACCAATGCAATCGTCGATGATCTTGCATTCAGGCAAAATATAATCGTGACTGCCATTGAAGTGGAGGGTTTAATTCAGCAAATACAGCAGTTTGAACCACCAGGAATCGCGGCCAGGAATCTTCAGGAATGTTTACTGCTCCAGTTATACAGGAAACAGCGATTCTCTGCTGATCCGTCAATTAGAGATGCCATAGCAATACTTGAGCGATACTTTGAGGAGTTCACTAAAAAGCATTACGACAAAATTCAAAAGGGACTAAACTTAACTGACGACGACCTGAAAGATGCCGTAGGACAGGTGCTGAGACTCAATCCTAAGCCGGGGGGAAATGTTGGCGACAGCAATGTGGGTGAAAGCTATGTGATTCCCGACTTCTTCATTTATAATAACAACGGTAAACTTGAGCTCACACTCAATTCAAAAAATGCACCTGATTTACGCATCAGCGAAGGTTACCGCGAAATGTTGAAAGAATACGACAAAGGCAGTAAAAAAGACAGGCGCCAGAAAGAGGCCGTTATGTTTATCAAACAAAAAATTGATGCTGCAAAATGGTTTATAGATGCTATTCGTCAGCGGCAAAACACACTGTTTGTAACTATGCACGCTATTATGGAGCAACAGAATAGTTTTTTTATGACAGGGGATGAAACTACTTTGAAGCCTATGATCCTGAAGGATATTGCTGAAAAAACCAATCTTGACATTTCAACTGTAAGCCGTGTTGCCAACAGTAAGTTTGTACAAACTGAATTTGGAACCTATCGCCTGAAATTCTTTTTCAGCGAATCTTTAAGTACCGACAGCGGTGAGGAGGTGAGTACAAGGGAAGTGAAAAAAATCCTCAGCGACATGGTCGAAAATGAAAGCAAAAAGAAACCGCTGAGTGATGAGAAATTAACAGATATGCTTCAGGAAAAAGGATATAATATTGCACGCCGCACCGTTGCAAAATACAGGGAACAGCTCAATATACCCGTTGCCAGGCTGCGAAAAGAATTATAATTAAGATGTTGATACCAACTGACGTACAGCCATACCCGAAAATATTCAGGTTTTTTGCAAAGCTGATTTCAATTGCATTACATCCATTGATTGTAGGTGTTATAATTATGGCGTATTTTATTTTTGTACATCCATCATTGTTTGCAGGTATTGATGCCAAAACAAAGATGTACAGGTTCTTTACATTTGTAAATAATAATTTCGTCCTTCCTCTGCTTGTCGTTTTACTTCTCCGTGGCCTTGGTTTTAGCAAGTCGTTGTATCTGAACACTCAGAAAGAGAGGATCGTGCCATATGTCGCCACAATTATTTTCTTCTTCTGGACCTGGTATGTATTCATGAACCTTCCTCAAACCCCTCCGATAGTAATTAGCCTCTGCCAGGGAATGTTTTTCTCTTCTTCTGTGGCGCTGATACTAAATAATTTTTTTAAAATAAGTATGCATGGAATTGCCATGGGGGGAATGCTTGCGGTAATGATTATACTGATAATTGCAGGGGAAGCTTATTCCATATGGCCGTTGCTTTGTACACTATTACTAACAGCAGCGGTGAGCAGTGCACGAAAAATTATTACCGATCATACCTGGTTTGAAATAATTATTGGGCTTTCGCTGGGATTTGCGATGCAATGGCTTGCCTGGTGGCTATAAAAAAAGCCCAATCTCCGTAGCAGATCGGGCCTTTACTTAACCGTTCTAATATCCCATATTAACCATTAAGTATTTCCGAGCTTCTGAGGTATTTTTTGTCAGGATAATAAACAAAAAGGCAATTGCCGTTTTTTATCTTCTGAATTATTTTTCGTGTGAGCTGAGGAGGAACTGCAGGGCATCCAAGACTTCTTCCCAGATATCCTCTGCCTGAAATCCTTTTTTCGTTGGCATAATCGGCACCATGCATTACAATCGCACGTTCTCTCGCCTTGTCATTAATTCCTTTCTCAAAGCCGTCTAATTTCAGTGATAATCCGTGCGCACCCATGTAGGTTTCCTGTGTGATATAAAATCCAAGTGAACTTTTATTTGAGCTCGGTTGATTTGAAAAGCTGCGGGCATACTCCGCACCAGTGTTGCGGCCATGCGCTACAACAGTGCTATAAACGACGGTATTTGATTTGAGATCAATTACAGCAAGTCTTTTCTGTTTTGACGATTTGGTAAAATCAACAATGGTTAGAATACTGTCGGTATTCAGTAAGCCCTTTTTGGTGAGCTTGTCAAAACCTTTAAGCGCCAATGTGAAGGCGTCTAAACTAATACCGGTTTCGCCAAGTTCAAGTTGATTGTATAGTTCAGATGGATTATCTGTTGGAGGGGAAGATTCTATCGCTTTGATCTTAACAAAATTCCTGTTGCCTGAAACTTTTAAATTTTCGTTCCCTCTCTTTCCCAAAATTATCATTGGGGTGCAAACAATAAGCAACATTGCAAAAAGCCTGGGATAGGAAATTTTCATGGGATAGGACTTATTCAATTGTGACTCTCTAGAAACGACCTTCATTTTCCAATATTGTATTTTACAGCATGAAAAAACCAACTCGCAATACAGACAGTTGGTTTAAAATTTTTATCAGAAAAAAAAATCTCAATACATTTCTTCGGCTGCGACACAAAATTAAGATTATGATTTTTAGAAATATCTAAAGTGGCACTGAGCAGACCTTATTTTAACTCTTGCAGCTAAGCCAGAACTGTACTGCATTCTACGCAAAACCACTTTTCAATGTTTTCATTTTTAACGTATGGTTCACTGAATCAAATCCTTCTTATGTGTAGAAAAAAGTAGCGGTATATACTTAGATTTTTCAAGAGGCTTCGATATTACAAATGTTGTGAGCTTGTATAGGTTAAGCATTAAGATATCGGAACTTAATTCAGATATATGGGTAAAATTATGACCAATTATTTTGAAAAATTTTTACCTTGCCGTTTTTTAGAAGTTTCCTCATTAAATATCGGGAACAATTTTCTAAAAAAGAGTATAACAAATTTATTAACAGCAGATTATGAAAGAGTAATAAAGAAAGTATCAATAAAATTTCAGCCGCTTTGTGTAATTCGGGACTTAGTTAATAATACGATAAAGTTCCAGGGATAATAACACAATACCTTAACAGCAGATTGAGTACATTTGTAGGAATATACAGCTACTTCGGGGTATGTTGGCTTCCACACACATCCCTTTATACCACAGAGTTCCTTATATTTTCCCGGCTGGCATTTTATTTTTATTTCCATACTTATAAAATCGGGCGATTGAATGTTAAATTCAATTAACCATATAAAGTGTAAGCCAGTAAAACGCAAATTTTAATAAATACAATAATGTCAGGGTACAAAATTCCTTTGAACCAGGAGATCTCCAAAAACATGGAGGTGATAACTGAAATAGACAGCTTCGTAGGTGACGCAGTAACAAATATCCTGGTAGACCCCGAAACCTGTTGGCAACCAACCGACTTTCTCCCTGATCTCTCCAAGGATGATGCTTTCGATGAAATCAGGATGATTAAAGAAAGGGCCGCGGGGCTTCCGGCAGAAATCATTACATCATTAGTGGGTAATATGATAACAGAAGAAGCTTTGCCCAGTTATCAAACTTTCTTTAATCTCTTAAAAGGGGTAAATGAAGAAGGTAATGTTGCCAGTCCTAATGGTTGGGTAAGATGGTCAAGGTCGTGGACGGCAGAAGAGAACCGGCATGGTGACCTGCTTAATAAATATCTGTATTTAACCGGCAGGGCGGATATGAGACAGGTTGAAATAACTATTCATAAGTTGATTGGTAATGGTTTCGATCCTCAGACAGAGTCAGATCCTTACCAGGCAATGATCTATACTTCGTTCCAGGAAAGGGCTACTAAAATTTCACATGTTAATACAGGCAAACTGGTAGATAAAGCAGGCGATCCTGTGTTATCAAAAATATGTAAAACTATAGCCGGTGATGAAGCAAGACATGAAAAAGCATATAAGCTGTTCATGTCCAAAATTTTTGAAATTGATCCCGATGGTGCCATGCTGGCTTTTGAGAAAATGATGCGGAAGCAGATTGTGATGCCGGCAATTTTAATGGATAATGCCGGTGATGATAATCTGTTTGCAAGGTTTTCGGCAGTCACTCAAAAAATGGGAATCTATACTGCAAACGATTATGCCGGAATTATCAAACACCTTGTTGAGCAATGGAAACTTGAAACCATCACTGGCTTAAAAGACTATTCCGCTAAAGCTCAGGATTATTTATGTACACTGGCTGATAGATATCGTAGAGTTGCCGAGCGTATGAAACCTCCAGCTGAAACAAACCTGGCCTGGCTCATACAATAATCAATCCATCGATTTATATTATATCAAAAAAGACTGAACATCGATTCAGTCTTTTTTCATTTAACACAGTTGAGAAATAATTCCACAACGTATTTTTACCCAATTTTTTATTATTTAGTATTTTCTGAAAGTCTTGCTGGTATTGGTTTCCAACGAATCAAACCACGTAAAATTGTAGATTGATTTCTTTTTTTACAAATTGTTATTACGTTATTGTATAACGTGTTGAAATTTAGGCATAGAGATTGTTCTTAGGGGACAAAATCCCGAATGTATGAGAACTTTTTTCCTCACCCTTTTACTTTTTGTACCTTGTTTTCTACTGGCACAGTATACTTCAAATTCCCCGTTTATAGCCTATGACAACTGTGAGGCTGATCCTTCCTGGCAATGGGGTGGAGATCGCACAACAAAATGGTCGTATTGGACGGGTGCAAATCACATATTACCCGGTTCGTCTAATACGGCAAGCATGTCGAGATCGTCAAATTATTCGCGCAAGGGGAGCTATTCATATCAGGCGCGTATTACTAAAGATTGGTCTTATAACAGCAGCAACAATACTCATCGTTCTGAACTGGCATTTTCAACTCCCGGGCAAGAGCCATTGGGTTGGAGATGGGCTTCTGTAAGTATTTACCTGCCTTCGGATTTTTGCCTCGATCAGGCACCGATGACAATTGCATTCAATACCAAAGCTCAACCTGATAATTATGCCACACCATTCAGGCTGGATGTTAGAAAGGGCAGATATATCGCCATACGTGCCGATGTACGGTCTGACGGAAACGTGCCCACAGAACTTGAAACCGATTTGGGAGCTGTTGAGCGGGGCATATGGGTGGATTGGGTTTATCATAGAAACTTCGAAATGAACTCATCTGGATATCTTGAGTTGTACAAAAACGGAAAATTGGTTTACTCTCACTACGGTCCCAATTTCGTGCAGGGTTCGGGCAGGTCGCCAGAGGGATACCTGCATACAGGTTTATATAAATGGCCTTGGCTGGATCCAAACGGAATGGGTTGGGGAGCACCTTCATGCGATAATCCAATCGAAGTATATTATGATGAATATAAGTTTGGCGGCGATAACGCGTCTCTGCAGGATTTCTTAATCGATCAGTCATCTGCGCCTGCACCAAAACCAGTTGCACCGACAGTAGCGAATTCGTTACCAGATATCGAACTGCCATATAACACGACATCAAAATCTGTTTCATTAAATGGTGTATTTAATGACGATGCGGGAGCCGAGAATTTATCGCTAACAGTTAGTGGTAATAGCAATTCTACAATTGTCAAAACCGCATCAATTAGTGGAAATATGCTTAACCTGTCGCTTGTTGCGGGAAAAAGCGGAACGGCTGTAATAAAAATTAAAGCTACAGATAAAGATGGTCTCAGTATTGAAAACTCATTTACTGTTACTGTTACGCCCCCAGCACCACAGGCACCTAAAATAGTAAATCCAATTCCCAATCAACAGCTATCATTTAATACAGCTACCAAAAGTATTTCGTTAGTAAATGTATTTTCAGATGATAAACCAGTTTCTGATCTGGCTTACACAGCAAGCAGTTCAAACAACCAATTAGTGGGAAGTGTCGCTATAGTGAACAGCGTACTTAACATTACACTATTAAGTGGGGCCAGTGGGTCTTCGGTAATCAAAGTAAAAGCAACAGATAAAGATGGACTGAGTGTTGAAAATTCATTCACTGTTACAATTACAGCTCCTGCACCACAGGCGCCTAAAGTAGCAAATCCAATTCCCAATCAACAACTATCCTTCAATACATCTGCCAAAAGTATTTCACTGGTTAACGTGTTTACAGATGACAAATCTGTTTCAGATCTGACCTACACTGCAACCAGCTCAAACAATTTGGTTGTGGGGGGTATAGCAATTGTAAATAATAATGTTAACCTCACATTTGTAAACGCAGCAAGCGGCACATCTGTTGTTAAGGTGAAAGCGACTGATAAGGATGGGTTGAGTGTGGAAAATTCGTTTACCATAACAATTTCCGCTCCTGTTGTACAGGCACCAAAGGTTGCAAACCCAATAGCCGATCAGTCACTGTCGTTTAATACCGTTTCTAAAAGTATTTCACTTGGGAACGTATTTACTGATGATCAGCCTGTTAGTAACCTCACTTATGTCGCAACAAGTTCCAATGCCGTAATTGTATCAGGGTTAGCAGTTGTAAATAATGTTCTTACCCTAACATTGAAAAGTGGAAATACTGGAAATGCGGTGATTACAATTAAGGCAACAGACGAAGATGGATTATCAGTTCAGGACCAATTTACGATTACTCTTTTGGCGAAGCCACCGGCCATTAGTCAGTCTGTAAATACTGGAGGCTCGGGATATACTTTTGAAGGAAAGCTTTGGTCGGCAGATAGAAACTTCTCTGGTGGAAAAATATTTTCAAATACAGTGGTTGTTTCCGGAACTGATAACAAGCAAATTTATAAATCAGAGCGTTATGGAAATTTCAAATACAGTCTTCCTGTGCCAAACGGAGACTATATTGTTCGACTTCATTTTGCTGAAATTTTCCATAAATCAGTCAACCAAAGAAAGTTTAATGTAGCAGTTGAAAATAATCAGGGTGTATTGACAGGCTATGATATTGTAGCAAAAGCCGGAGGATCAAATATTGCAAAAGTTGAAGAGTTTAAATTGATTACGGTAGCTGATGGAATTTTAAATATTGACTTCACTTCGGTGATTGATAATGCTAAGGTGTCAGCAATTGAAATCATTTCTACCGAGCCACTTAATACAGCACCAAGGTTGATAAAAGCAACTGCCGATCAACAATTGAATGTCAACACGAAGTCTTTGTCGATAGCATTTGGCAACACATTTACCGATACCGAAGATGCCGGTCAATTAATACATTCGGTTGAAGCAAATTCAAATCCTTCGTTAATTACTTCGGCCGCATTTACGGGTACTGATTTACTGTTAACCTTCAATGGCAATGAAGCTGGAATTGCAAGTATTAAAGTAAGAGCAACAGATCCTAAAGGTCTGTTTACGGAAGAAACCTTTAACGTTACAATTGGCAATCAGGCACCAGTTGCTGATGCCGGTAATGATATCAGTCTGGAGCTTCCTGTTAGTTCTACTGTTTTGAACGGAACAGGCACTGATGAAGATGGAACGGTGATGTCCTATTCCTGGACACAGGTCGGTGGACCGGTTGTAAACTTTAATAGTAATACCATACCATCGCCATCGTTGACCGGACTTACAACAGCAGGTACATACATATTTCAATTGATCGTAACCGATAACGTGGGTATTCCGGCTAAAGCCGATCAGGTAACAGTTGTTGTAAACGGTCAACAGGGACTACATATATCAGAATTAATGTTGGTTAATGCCGCAACAAATAATGATATAGGTCAAATTAAAAACGGCGATGTGATTGACCTGTCGGTAACCGGTAGCAGCTTGAATGTGAAGGCACTTATTAATCCTCCCTTTGCCGGGCGTGTTAATTTTGCACTTAGTGGTTCTGCATCTAATAACAGGGATGAAACTGCCGCACCATACGCTTTATTTGGGGATGTCAATGGAACTTACAGTATCTGGACACCTGCACCTGGATCTTATACGCTAACCGTTACACCATTTGCAGAAGTAAGTGGTGGTGAATCAGGGTCTTCGTTAACAATTCAGTTTACCGTTGTTGCGAACGGTTCCAATACAAGAACTGCAACAACAACTATTGGTGATATAATCGAACCATTATCATCATCAGAGCACAGTGGATTGAAAACTAATGTAGTTCCTGTAATTACAGCAATTGAGGCATTTCCAAATCCCTTTACCAGCCAGGTGAATATTTCTTTCAGAGTAAAACAGGCTGGAAAAGCAAAAATGGAGATTTTTAACAGCGCTGGTAAAACAGTTGCAATGTGGCCAGAAGAAAATGTGATTCCGGAAGTGCCTTACAGGAAAGTTTTTAGTGCAGGCAACAATGTATCCGGCATGTATTTTTATAGAATTACTACTTCCAAAGGGGAGGTTAAAACAGGAAAAATTATGCTCGCAAAATAAACTTTGCCTTAGGTGTCAGACACTTTGCAATCGTTTGTGGCACATGAAGCTATCGATAAGTGTCTGACACCTATGCAAAAATTATTGACAAAGCTACCCCACCCTGAGAAGTAGGCAAGGTATTTTACCCCGTTTTGAAAGTATTAATCTTCTGAATACGGGGGTAAAATATCTTGCTTTTTGTTTTTACGGAAATGTAGCCGGAGTTTAAAAATCTCATACATTAAAATGAACGTTTAGATGATAAAGTTAGCTCCGTTACAAAAGGAGTATACTTGGAGTTGATCGCAATCATTCATTCATATTCGATTATCTGTGGATCTTCTTGAAAGGATTGTTTGAAGGAGTTTAGTCTTTTGCCTGGCTGACTATAGCACCTGGATTTTCATCCGCATCCTGGCTTTAAGCAAATAAATGTCACGGTCTTTTTCTGCTCTTCAAACAGAGCCCTCAGATCCTTCTTTTACAATTCGCCTCATTTTCATTTATTTCAAACGATTTCCTAAACGACAAAACAGCCTTCACCCTTCAAAATCATTTTCTCCCTACCTCAACATTACCAGTCTGGCGAAATTAGTTTGAGAAACAATATTCATCAGATAGTAAAACATTTCATCCATTTTTTTCTTGTCCATTGTTAAATTAGTATTAACAGCATGTTATCAACGTTTATGAATAATTAAGCAAGCGATAATCTGGCATACTTAGTTCCCTTCCCTAATTAAACTTCTTTTGCATCTTTATTCTTTAATCGTAAACCAAACTGCTCATGAAGAAAGTTTTGCCGTTTCTTATTACGGTCATTGTTTGCTGTACGGCAAATATTGCGGGCTATTCAGGTGAATTACTAAATCCTGATTTAAATGCTGCCTCAAAGAATCGGAACCCATCCATTCCCGATTTTGTAGTATCAGGAAAAGTTACAGATGCTAGTGGTGATTCAGCACTTGCCGGTGCCACTATTACTGTAAAGGGTACAAAGACAAATACCCGTTCAGACGAAAATGGAAACTTCACAATAACAGTGCCGTCTGAAAAGTCAATTCTTGTAGTTTCTTATGTTGGTTTTACCACGTTGGAAGTTCCGGTTAACAGCAGGAGCAATATTGAAATTACAATGCAATACAGCTCAACAGATCTGACTAATGTTGTGGTTGTTGGATACGGTTCACAAAACAAACGTGACGTTACAGGGGCAGTAAAATCAGTTAAAGCGGAATCTTTCAACAGGGGCATTATCAATTCACCCGAGCAGTTACTGCAGGGTAAAGTGGCGGGTGTAAATGTTACTTCAGCAAGTGGTGAGCCCGGTGGAACTTTAGGAATTACCATTCGCGGTCCGGGAGGTGTGCGCACAGGTAGTACGCCATTGTTTGTGGTTGACGGCCTGGCACTTGATAATTCAGGAACCGGAGGCGGAAATCCATTGAACTTTTTAAATCCGCAGGATATTGAATCAATTGATGTTTTGAAAGATGCATCTGCTACAGCGATTTATGGATCTCGTGGTGCCAATGGTGTTATTCTCATCACTACAAAAAAAGGAAAAGCCGGCGCTTCGCAACTAACTTACAGTGCTAATCTCGGCCTTTCAGTGATGGCTAATCCGATTGAAGTTTTTGATGCCGCTGAATACCGATCGCAGGTTACCAAATTAAATGGTACGCTGCTGGATAAGGGAGGACGTACTGACTGGCAGAAGGAAATTTCCCGTCAGGCCTTTACTCAAAATCATAACTTATCGTTCAGCGGTGGTAGCAGAAGCCTTACCTACTATGCATCATTCAATATGCAAAGGCAGGAAGGTATCCTGAAAAATAATAATCTGAACAGGTATACCGGACGGTTTAATGTTACTCAGAAGTTTCTTGACGACAGGTTGGTGGTTGAAGCAAATTTGAATGCCACGAACACTTATAATCTGAGGCCAAATATTGGTGCGCTGGTTGGCGACGCTCTTTCAGCAAATCCAACCTATCCTGCGTATGATTCAGTTGGAAAGCCTGCGCAATATCAGGATATTAACAATCCCCTGGTTACCCTTGGCCTTGAAAAAGACCTGACAAAAATCAACAGGGTGATTGGAAACATTTCGCCCTCTTTAAGAATTATGAAAGGCCTTACTTATAAGTTGAATTTTGGAGTTGATAATTCAACAGGTACAAGAGATATTCAATCATTACCTAATGCAGTGCCACAAAGAGACGGCAGGCTGGAAACTTATTATACCACCAACAGAAACACATTGATCGAAAACTATCTTACGTATAACTTCAAAGTTAGCGAGCATAATTTTTCTGTTCTTGCCGGTCATTCTTACCAGAAAATATTTTTACAGGGAAGAAATTACAGTATCAACAGATTCCCGATTGGATCGGTCGAGCCGATTTATAATCCAGGGCTTGGACAGGAGCTAACGTTGGCGAATAACCGACCCGGTGGATATGCACTGATTAATGAATTGCAGTCTTTCTTTGGCAGGGTTAATTATTCTTATCTGAATAAGTACCTGCTGACTGTTAACTTACGTGCCGATGGTTCTTCTAAATTTGGTGAAAACAACAAATATGGTTTCTTCCCCTCATTCAGTGCGGGTTGGAGAATATCGGAAGAATCATTTATGGAGAGTTCATTTTTCAGCAATTTGAAATTACGTGCCGGATGGGGACTTACGGGTAACCAGGAAATTCCATCAAAAATTACCCAGGCACTGTATACTTCTACAGTATCAGCATCAACCAGCTACCCGCTTTCTGCTACAGGTTCTTACCCTGCAGGAACAACCTTTTCGCGTTTAGCTAATCCTGATATTCAGTGGGAAGTATCCAATCAATATAATATCGGGTTAGACTTCGGATTATTCAATGGTGCAGTAAATGGATCAATTGATTATTTCAATAAAAAATCAGATAACATTTTATTGGAAGTTATTCCGTCGGATCCCGTTCAGCCTGCCGGTACAGTTTGGACAAATGTTGAGAATATGACTATTTCCAATACCGGTATTGAATTTGACATTGACTATAAAAATCAAACCGGCAGTGGATTGTCATATGGAATAGGTGCCAACTTAACGATCATGAATAATAAGGTGGAAAACTCGCCTTATACCGTGATACCTTCCGGCTCGGCGTCTGGTTCCGGATTAACTTCGGCTACTATTAACGGTTATATTAATGGCGAACCTATCGGAACTTTCTTTTTGAAAGAACACACCGGATTTGACGCAGCAGGAATCAGTACATTCCGGGATGTAGATGGCGATGGCATCATTTCAGATAAAGATCGTATTCCGGTTGGAACGGCTTTGCCAAAGACTATGTACAACTTCTTTGGAACGCTCGGGTACAAAGGATTTGATCTGATTTTTAATTTCAACGGCGTCTCCGGTAATAAAATATACGACAATACAGCAAATGCGAATTTCTACAAACTGCGTTTATCAAAAGGAATCAATACAACAGCAGAAGCGGTAGAGTCTCCGGAAGAATCTGTTAACAACGCAGCGCCTGTAAGTTCGCGATACCTTAAAGATGGCGCTTATCTCAGATTAAATAACCTGGCAATTGGTTATACATTTAATACTGCAAGATTGGGGATTCATAAATGGATTTCGGCATTAAGGGTTTCATTGACCGGCCAGAATTTATTGTTGCTTACTCAATATGATGGATATGATCCGGAAGTAAACACTGATCGTACTATCAATGGTATTTCATCTTACGGGATAGACTACCTGAGCTATCCGAAAGCCCGTTCATTTATTTTTGGAGTAACTGTTTCCTTCTGATTAATTTAAACTGATATGAACACTAAAAATTTGATAAAACCGATTTTGATGCTGGTGGTTTTTTCGCTGGCATTTAGTTGTACCAAACTGGAGGAGGAAATCCTGGATGAATCTTCGGTAACAGGTCAAACTGATAAACAAATTGCTGATGGTTTGATAGCGCCTGTGTATGCACTCCTACCGAATCTCTTTCAGCACACCACCTATTTTGCTTTACAGGAGATTTCAACAGACGAAGCCATTTTACCTTACAGGGGTGGAACCGATTGGGGTGATAATGGTATTTATCTTTCTTTACACCGGCACGAAACAACTAGTACTGACCCCAATGTGAGGAATACATGGAATTTCATTGTGCAGGGTATTTCAAGAGCTTTGATTGCAATTAGCACTTTGCCTACCAATACAGATGTAAACGCCAGTGTATACCTGGCTGAAGCCCGTGCAATGAGGGCTTACTATAATATGGTGGCGTTGGATATGTTTGGAATTGCTTTTATCAAAGAAAAGCCGAGCGACATCTCTACAATCATTCGTGGTGAGGAAGCCGTTACCTATATAATGAATGAGTTGCTGGCTGCTGAACCTGGATTATCTACCACTACGGGACCGGGCAGAATCACCAAAGGCGGTGCCTGGGGATTATTGGCAAGGCTGCATTTGAATGCAGCGGTATATCGCGACAGATATGCGACAACTTTCAGCCATAGTGCAAGCGACATGGACAAAGTAATAGAGTATACCACCAAAATTATCTCAGCAGGACAGTACACTTTGTCGCCTGATTATTTTTCAATATTTGGAAACGATAATCACGACAATAAAGAACTGGTATTTGCAGTGGATCAGCGTGCCGATTTAAATGGACATAACAGGATGGCTTATTTTTCACTTTCCGGTGATCAGTTTCCATTACCTGAATTTCCCGCTGCGAATGGCACAGACGGACCGGGTATTACCCCTGATTTTTATCGTACATGGGTAAACGCAAATGCGCCGCTTGATCCTGCACAGGCAGATCCTCGCTTTTTCAAACAAAATCTCAGTATTTATACAAATCCAGGTGACAGTTGCGTCGCGGCTGGCAACTTTAATATTAACCGGGGTATACTCCGCGGTTTGCAGTATGGGTTGATCAGAAGAAATGGAGTGTTCCTAAGGTGCCCTAATGGAAGTTATAAAGTAGACACGCTGTACAACGATACGCGTAGCAGACCAACTGTTCAGGTGAACTTTACTGAGCAGATCGATTTTACAACAGCAGGTAGTGATTATTTTACAGGCTACAGGGTTGAGAAATATGAATTCAGCCGGAAGTCAGCAAGCGGAAGAAATTTTGGCGAAGCAGATATTTCTATTGTACGTCTGGGAGACGTTTACCTGCAACGCGCAGAAGCCAAACTTAGAAAAGGAGATGCTGCCGGCGCGCTGGCAGATGTAAACTCAGTGAGAACTGCAAGAACCTCATCACCTATTGTTGCTGCACCATTACCATCAATTGATCTTGATCTTTTATTAAGAGAAAGAGGTTTTGAATTGTATTGGGAAATGCATAGACGCACAGACCTTATCCGTTTTGAAAAATATGAAAGTACCTGGACAGAAAAAACGAACACCGATAAAAATAAAAGGGTATATCCAATCCCGCAGACTGCTATCGATGGTTCATCAAACCTGCCCGGTTATCTGGTTCAGAATCCTGGTTATTAATGTGTGAGCATTATAAATTAAAAAAGCCCGGTTCATTTAAAAATGAACCGGGCTTTTTTAATGTCTCAATAGTTATAAGGGCGTTGAAATTTCGCAAATAAAAGCAAATTGTTCGCAGTAGTTAATAAGAGTGTCAAGGGGAGATGGATGGAATCTGAAACGTACTCATTATCACTGTAGGTGACGTATTCAAACCGCATTGCTGAAACTAGTTTGTTGAACCTCAGTTGTGAGTAGTTTTAAATCAAATGCCCTGCAGATATTTCTGATAAAATGTTCTCCTAACCCAGTTACTTCAAGGCCAAACCTGTTCCATTTAATCAGATTATCCAATGCAAGCTTTTCTAACTCAGGGTAACAATATTTTTCCAGCAGGTGCTGATCTTCTTCACAAAATGATGTTTTTCCTGTACACGAAATATCCAGAATATATTGTCGCATTTTTTGATCAATCTCATCTAAAAAATAACCTCTGAATACTGGCAAAAGATTATTTTCAACTGCCTCATAATATTCATGTAAAGACTTTTCGTTTTGAGCGAAAGCATAGTTGATATCGCTGATGCTTGAAACGCCAATTCCTAAGAGCATTCCGGTTTTCTGAACAGTATACCCCATAAAGTTTCTATGCAGTGAACCTCCGCGTTTAGCTTCCACCATTTTGTCTGTTGGCAATGCAAAATGGTCCATGCCTATTTCTTCATATCCGTTCTCTGCAAATAACGTTTTACCCAATTGATACAAACGCATCTTTGTTTGTGAATCCGGGAGATCATTTTCATCGAATAGTCTTTGCGCCCTGCTGGTCCAGGGAACATGCGCGTAACTATAAAATGCAATTCGATCGGGTTTGATTGATAGTGCATCTTTTATCGTTTTCTCCATTCGGGAAATATTTTGCAGAGGCAGTCCGTAAACAAGGTCAAGATTTATAGATTGATAACCAATTGCCCTTGCCCAGTTCACTACCATCTTAACATTTTCCAGCGGTTGAAATCTGTTGATTACTTTTTGTACTTCGGGATTACTGTCCTGCATGCCAAAACTCACCCTGTTGAAGCCGAATTGAAGTAACGTTTCCAGGTGAGCATAAGTTGTATTATTTGGATGGCCTTCAAAACTGAAGTCGTGTTCTTCAGGTATGATAGCGTCATTTAAAATCGTTTGCAAAATGGTAACCATATTCTCCGGTGAAAAAAATGTTGGTGTACCGCCACCAATGTGTAGTTCGCGAATAACGGGTTTCTCTTGCATTTTAGAAGTATACAAATGCCATTCTTTTAAAAGATGGGTTATGTATTCTTCTTCAACAGAATGGTTGGTGGTAATTTTTTTATTGCATCCGCAAAACGTACAGAGTCGTTCACAGAAAGGAAGGTGTATATAGAGGCTGATGCCTTCACTGGCATTACATTCATCAAACCGGTTACTGAATATGTTAATCCATTTGTGGCGGTCGATAGTTTGGTCCCAGAAAGGAACAGTGGGATAGCTTGTATATCTTGGAACAGGTATATTATATTTTTGCAACAAATCAATCCCAACTTCCATCAGTTCGTTTTGCTGCAAATTGTTGTTTTTAAGACCAACTGCAAATGATTACTATTTATAAAAAGCTGACCTTAATCATATCGGAATAATTTTGAATTTGCAGAATAGCCGAACACCATAAGTTTTTTTCAGCATTCACTTATTGACTTATTCACTCATTATTTTTTTCCGAATGGAGGGACTTTCATCATCTCTTCCCTTTGTTGACCATCAGAACCCCATAGGGTTTTCATCATTCACCTATTGACTGATTCACTCATTGACTCTCCGGTTATTTTGAAGCAGAATACTTCCGCTCACGCTCTCTCTTCTTTTTGGGGTTGATTCGCAGCAAATTGTTTTTTCATTACAGTTGCAGTTTTGTGGTCGCCGGTGTGGTTCCAGCCTGGTGGCATCAGTAAATAGAGCAATTTGTTTTTGATACCCGGCGCTTTGTAAACGTCTTTCGCCAGGGCCGTAATTTCGCCGAAGTAAGCATCAAGAAAGCTGTTCGGTTTCATATCACGGGTGATACCATAACGGATAGGAACATTCGTAATTTCCGGCTGATAGGTTTTGAAAACCCTGTCCCAGATATTCAGCAGGTTACAGAAATTTGTATCCATGTACTGTATATTTTTGGCATGATGTACACGATGATGCGAGGGTGTGAGAATCCAGTCACCTACCTTTCCTAATCTGGCGTCTTTCATCATCGATTCTCCGATATGAATGAAAGATCCCCAGGTACCATCGATAAACATAATCACAAATAACATTGGCGGCGGTACTCCTGCAATAATGCAGATGGAAGTGCGAATTACATCGGCATAAGGGCCTTCTAGAAAGAAGTGAGCGTAAGATATCGAAAGGTTCATACTCTCAGGTGCGTGGTGAGTGGAATGAAGACACCAGAACAGTCGAACTTTATGAGCAAGAAGATGGTAGATAAAATGCGCAAATTCCCAGATAATATAACCATATATAAACCAATACCACGTAAACGAAATATTAAGTATTGCATACTTTTCAAGCAAACCTATCATCAGCAAAGTCATTCCTATAGAAATATACCTGCCCAGAATTGCATTTAAAACATAGCTGTAAAAGGGAATTTTATACGAAACAACATTGAATTTTTTATACAATAATCCGCGTGAAAGTTCCAGTATCAGAATGATCGGCAACACCGGAGAAATGACTGCCACCATTCCATCGTAGGTAAGCAAGGCACTATAGTCTCCACCGCTTAAAATTTTCAATAACCCATCAACACCAAAAAAACTGCGGAGCTGTTCAAGTATTATCTGTATTATATTCATGTGAGCCTATTGGAAAAATGAATTACCTGTTTATTTTTTCAGTAATCAATTTTAATCAATCTTAGCCTTAAAACACAGTAACCGGATAACATTTTTTCAAAGAATCCAGTTTCAATACGGGGAAAATCATGACAGGCAAAGTTCTTCAGCAACGCTGTCGCTTTGTTCGGATATTTTATGTCGGCTATTTTAAAATGCAGGTAGATTCTTAACGCTGGCATAGGGCAGGGAACGGAGTTTTTCTACCTGGTGATAATTCTCGAGGCCAGATATACAAACATCGTTAACACTGCTTAAATTGATATTTCCACTTTCTTCAAGGCATTCATCGTCCAGCAGAATATGTTTGATCGCACCGATTACCAGGCTGGTATTGTTATGCCGGATAGGCACTATTTCCACCAGTTCGAGTCCAAACTTAATGCTGCTTTCCAAAACAAAAGGTGCCGGGAATCCATCTATGTATTGCGGACTTAATTTACAAGCTTCAAATTCTGACACCGTAGATTCAAAGCGGGCAGAGGTATAGTGGGCCTTTTCCACAAAATGCTCGTGAACATGGTTGATAGTATAACAACCGTTAACTGTGATATTTCTAAAGGTATCGCCGGAAACACCCACTGGCCGCTGAATAAATCCTACCAGGGCCGGATCTGCACCAAGATGAACAACTGAAGAGAAAATTGCCAGATTATGCTGTCCTTCATTGTTTACTGTGCCGATGAGCATGGCCGGTTTATATCCGGTTACACTATTGATTAAATTGGCTCTGTAAAATCTTTCGTATGCTGCAAAATCGGATTGTGTGATATGAATCTGCGCCATAATTCAACCATAACAGTATACCCGGCAATCTGTTCAAAGAGAATAAAATTCAGTTAATACAAGATTTGCTTAGAGGAATGGCGAGCAGAAAATCTGAAATTAATCACATACAAAAGTCTCACAAAATCGAATTGCTGTTAATGTTGAAAACAACAGTTGATTCTTAATTTGAAATAACTGTTTAGCGACCCGGCCTTATACATTCCTTCCTATATCCTACTATTTGCTGATAGTTGTTTGCTGGCCTTTTACAGAATCAGATTTTACAAATAAACCCTGCACCGAAAGCTTGTAGACTTCCGTACCAGAAATTTTCTCAGCAGAGGTCGTAAAAAAAATATGGATTACATTTTGTTTGAAATTGTTCAATTGTAGAAATTAGAATTCGTTACTCAAATTCATTGATCTTTGACATATTGATATCTTACAGTATCAAGAGTGGTTGAAAGTCTTTTTTAAAAAAATGACAATATTGCATTTCCATTATCAAAATGGATCACTTAATTTTTATATCCCAGCCGATTGAATACTTCGATCAATATTAACCTGATAATCCTAATTAACTTCAATGATGATTACTTGATCTTTTTTGTTTCATAAATTCAAAATTTAGTTTTTCATTCCGGGAAGGCATTGAACTGCAGTCTCAAATATTTTTCAATTTAGTTTTTTGAATACTGATTTGAATGTGCCTCGAAAAAAAAATAGGTATTTTCAAATAAGCCAATGAAAAACGGATTATTCCTGATCCATCATAAATTCTCTCATCAAAAAAGGCTTCATATTTATATTCATCATCAAGGAAAGTATGCAATACTAAGTTGAGTATTCCCGTAAATATTAATGAGAAGGATTTAGATTTCATCCAGTTAAGTAATAATTGGCTGAATTAAACAGACATTGAACGTGAACAATCTACTTTGAGATTTTAATATTATTGAATACTGGAGTTACAATCATTTGAATTTATTAAATGTAATCTGTAGCCATTACCACTTGTTAATTTGTAAAGTCATAAATAAGCGAGCCTTTAACACCAATGTCAAACAATTAAGACTAAATTACAGATCGCCCGGAAATTATGCCTTCTAGTAAGAAGGTTTTCGGTCGGGTTTTTAACCGGTAAGCGATATTCCTCCAGCCATTTAGTGCGTATAAATTTTTCTGTCTGACATTAAAGCCTGCACTATAAGCTTTGTTATGCTGTTCAGAAATAACAGCCCATCACATTTCTTCTTTATTTAAAAAAATAATTGTTCTCATCACTAAGAGTCAATTGAATTTCCGCATTGAATTAAAAAGTTTATTATGAAAAGTCTTTATTTATTTGCCTTTGTGATTATTGCCTCATCAAATGTTTTTTCGCAGGCTACAGAAGGCACCGTAAGTTTTAAAAAGAGTAAGCAATCAGCAGCTATAATAGAATTACCATATTCTTCCGATGTGATTAATGCTTCTCTAAATGATTATCTATCTAAAAAGGGAAGATCAAAAGATACTGATGCCAGGGGGTTCACAACTTTTCGAAATACCCAGCAGTTGCAGGGTGACAGTATGAATGCCGACCTCTTTTTCAAAGTGGAAGGAAAAGACAGGCAGTCTTCAAAAGTTTCTTTACTGGTAACACAGGATGTATCGAAAGCTACCGCCACTACCGCTGTAAATAATATGACAATGGAACAGGCAAAAGTTTACCTTAACGAATTGGTACCGGTGATTGAATCTTACAATCTCGAATTGTTGATCAATGAACAAAATCTGGCGATCATTAAAGCCGAATCAAAGTATAAGTCGATACGCAGTGAGACGGATGATCTGGATAAAAAAAGATTAAGTATCGAACGTGAAATTGAGGGAAAAAGACAGGCGCTGCAAAAACAGGAGGAAGAAACTAATCTTCAGAAACAAAAGTTGGCCGACCTGGTAAGTAGGCGTAAATCTTAAGATATACTATCTGTTGCTGTATGAAAAATGCCACCATTAAATTATTTAGTGGTGGCTTTTTCTTTTATTGATTGATTTTATTGCGCTGATTCAAATGCAAGGAGTAGATTTCCCGGCGCCTGACCAAACATTCCATATCCTGAGTTTACAAACAATAGTCCATTGGAAATAACTGGTGCAGGTCCATCGATAGCACCACCCTTGCCTGTTACGCCATTGACTGTTTCAAATATTTTTACCGTATCAAATTCCCAAAGCAATTTTCCATCCGATGAAGCATATGCCCTGATTACGCCATCGGTGCTGCCGGCGAATACAAGGTCGGAAGTAACTAATGGTGCTGCAGAATTTGAGGGAAAACATCCTTTTTTATCCTTGCAAGGCGGTGTAGCCATTTTCCAATTTACTTTCCCATCTGTAGGGTTTAGAGAATATATACCTGGCGAACCTTTTATACTGGTATCCCTGTTATCCAACGCTAAAATATTATCCGCATTTGCGGCGAAAACAGATTTGCCATCATTTGCCATCCCCCAATGAATACCGCCAAGTTTACCGCCTTTTCCAATGCGTGTTTGCCATAGCGGTTTACCTGTGTCTGGAGAAATACCATGTACAACACCCGACTTCTGGCCTGCTACCAAAATCTCGCGTCCGTTATCATCATTCATAATCATCGGCGCCATTCCAAAGTCAATGTCGGGACTATTTTTATCAGGGCAGTTTTCAAAATAGGGGCATGCCACATTGTACATATCTCGACTTGTGGCCTGGTAACTCCACAGCAATTTTCCAGTATTAATGTCGAGCGCCTGAATGGCATCGCTTCCCGCAGAAGCGGGCTGGCTGTAATTTTGACCCGTGCCAATATATATTCTTTTTCGTTTTACATCGATAGTTGGGCTGCTCCAAACAGGTGCGCCGGACGGACCATAGAGAGGGCTACCATTTTTCTTTGTGCCTGTTTGACTGGCTTTGGGAACCACCCGGTACTGCCATTTGATCTTGCCATTGTTTGCATCCAATGCCACTACGCCTCCCGAAGAAGTGCAGCAGGAATAGTCGCCTCGGTATGCAGCGGCAACTTCTACAGAACTGATGGGCACAATTACTTTTCCCTGATAAACAACAACAGAACCCGTAACACTTGACTGCGCATCGAAGCCCGCCCTTTTGTTCCATTTCAATTTTCCAGTACGCACATCAACAGCATATACATTAGAACTATAATCAGCAAAGTAGGCAGTAATTGCACTGCCTTTCTGTTCAACAAAAATTGCCCCCCGAATGGCAGCACTGGCTTCAAAACGCCAACCTATTTTACCTGTCTGCTGATCAATTGCAAACAGGTCACCATATTGTCCCCCAACAATAATCCAATCATTAATCACTGCCGGCTTGCTTCTTACAACGGTCGCGTCTGGAAAAGCGAACGCCCATTTTAGTTTTAAACCTGAAACATTCTTTACTGTTATTCCTGCCTGTTGCGCCGTACGAAAACCTGACCCCTTTAAATCATTTCCCCAGCCTGAGTGATTAATGATTGAATTGATATTATTACTGATTTTAAATGGTTTGAATGCAGAATCATGGAGTATGGTATTTTTAAGTGTACTGTTTGTTAGCCATTCCGCAACAGCTTTACGTTCATCTTTACTGAGTGCCGCCCCCTGCGCCTGCATTTTTCCGTTGGATAATGTGGCCACTATTGATTTCGGTGTCATGGCACTTAAAATACTTACACCCGGTGCAAGAGTTGACGACGAATCTTTGTGACATACGTTACAGGAGTTGAAGAATATTTGTTTGCCTTTCGCCTTGATGGTGTCGTTACTTGCACCAAATAATGTATTGCTGAAAAATATCTTTTCAGGAGTGTTTATGGTAAATGCCGAAAGAATAACTAACGGTATAATCAAAAACAAAAAACTCCATTTCCCTTTATTCATAAAAGTTGCTTTAATAAGGGTATGAAATTAATCTGCAAGACTACTTCAGCATAATGCTTTTCGATTAACCCGCTGGTTTGTCGGTGAATGGCTTTAATGAGCGGTGAAGCAGGTATGGGAGAATGCATTGGGAAGCAAATAGCCTGTACAGCTCAAAAAAGAAAAGCCAGTCAACGATATACGCTGACTGGCTTTTTCTTAAAGGGGATTAATTATTTATAACGGTATCTATGGAATGGATTAAACCATTTGACGTTTGAACATCATGATTTAGGATAGCCGCACCATCAACACTCACCTGAGCGTCGTGAATGGTTACAGATAAATCTTTACCATTCAACGTTTTCAGCTGGTCTCCGTCTTTCAAATCACTAAAACTTATTTTACCTCTCACCACATGATGATTGAGCAGCGACGTCAGTTCGATTTTGTTTTCAGGTTTCAGGAGGTTGTCCAGCGTTCCTGCTTCAAGTTTTCCAAACGCCGTATTCGACGGTGCGAATACTGTGAACGGTCCTGTGCTGCTTAAGAGCTGATCAAGATCTGAAGCATGAACACCTTTTTTGAAAGACGTCATATTCTTTTCTACATTAACTACTTGTGTGATGTTTGACATTTTTTGGAATTTAACTGCAGATAGAATAATCTGCAGACTATATATTGATCTTTAGCGAAGAGCAATATGTATGCGATAATTTATTAAAAAGAATTAGTGTTTAAAATTACAGGAAGGCTGGGATATTGAACGCCACCATCATCTTCGGCAGTGAGAAAAATTTTAGTCGGACGGCTTGAAGAAACTGCACTGAATGAAGCCTTTAGTTTTTTAGACATAAAGTTGGATGAAGAATTTATTTGCCCAATATTCAAAGTTGCATTTTCATTAGTTTCCATCCATACTACATATGTGCGTTTTGCGGGCGACAATCTGGTTGGTTCAGCCAGATTGCGAATGGCAATACTTATGCTATAATTTTCATTATTATCCTTCTTGACCTTTACCGTACCTCTTGCTGCAGGCACCACACTTGACTGTTGAAACTTCATCTGCTGGGTGCAGGATGCAAGAAGAAATATTACAGCTATAAATAAGATATTCCGGAAAGAGGAAACAAGGTTTTGATTGTTGTTGTAATTCATTTTGAAAGGCTTAATTTTTTAATAACATAAATTAATAAGATATTTTATTCTTCATAACCACTCTTAATAATAGTGGATATCATTTTAAATTGTTCGTGTGCATTAAAGCAATGCGAAGCGTGTGCTGGAATTATGATACCCTCTCCCAGCTGCAGGTTATATTTTTTAGCATCTATTATCAACTCCGCAGATCCATCAATAATTTGAATAAATGTGTCAAATGGCAGAATCTTCTCTCCCAACTCTTCGCCTGCATCTAATGAAACAGTTGTTACATTACCGGTAGATTTTCTGATTATGGTTTTAATCATCACAGAGTTGGGAATATATTCAGTGATTTCAACAATTATCTGAGGGATGGATTTTCCCATTTCCCCTGCATCATTTCGTGTATTCATTTATTTGTTGAAGCCTGCTTCTTTTCTAGTAAAGTTCAATGTTCTTCAGCCATGATTTATTACAACATTCCATAGAAATGTTACATGATTATTTGATTTAGAATCAGACTAGAGTGATTCTAGTGCGATCAGCCTTTTGTTCTTCATTTTCTTAAAAAATGTCGGAGTAAGACCTGTAACTTTTTTAAACTGGTTGGAAAGATGGGCAACATTACTGTAGTGAAGTTTTTCTGCGATTTCCGTCAACGTAAGTTCGTTATACATCAATAGCTCCTTAGCTCTTTCAATTTTATGAGAAATAATAAAGTGTTCGATAGTCGTGCCTTTAACCTCTGAGAAAAGATTAGAGAGGTAATTATAATCGTAATTTAATTTTTCACTTAAGAAACTTGAAAAATTGAAAACAGGGGGCTCTTCATTATAGTGGATCATCTCCACTACAATGTTTTTTATCTTTTCTATCAGGATACTTTTCTTATCCTCTAAAAGTTCAAGACCGTATTTTAATAAAGCAGCTTTTAAATCTGAACGCTCAGCTGGAGTTAATTCATTATCTACATCTACCTCGCCTAATTCAACTGTTATGAAACGAATGTGCAAATTCTCTAAAATTGATTTAACAATCATCTTGCACCTGATGCTTACCATATTTTTGATGAGCAACTTCATTTCATAACTGTATGTAATAGCGGCATATTTTCAATACTTATAAAGGTAAGCCTTTACGGAAGACGGGACTATGAGCAATATCAATCAGTAAATTATATAACAATTGAGCATAATGCTGTAATAGCAATTTGAAGATTTTTTGGAATATTTACATCAACACTCAATTGTTAACATCCCCAGGCAAGTTTTTCCCTTTGAGTGAACACTAAAGCCTCATATACAAAAAGGTTTGTGGTAAAATTGAAAGATCGGCCGTGAGATTGTATGAAAATACATCATCCTTACATTTTGCTGATTGATGACGACCAGGACGATCTGGATTTGTTGTCTGCACTGCTACTAAAGTCTGGTATTATAAGTTTGTCATACACTTCGGGTACGGAAGCTCAAAACTACCTCCGGCATATCTCCGGGTTATCACCGATGCCTTCTCTGATTATAGTAGATTACAATATGCCGGGAACAAATGGTCAACAGGTATTGGCAGCATTAAAAAGCAATAGCTGCACACAGGATATCCCCATCATCGTGTATTCTACGTTGATGTCGGTCTTATCGAAAAATGATTTGATAAAACAAGGCGCTTACGATTGTATGGCAAAACCTTTTAAGTTTAATGAACTGGCTGATCAGGTCACAAGGTTTGTGACACTGGCTTACTCTTCCGGGGATAAGTTACATTCGGCATGAAAGCAATAATAGACAGCAGCATTTTAAATGCGATGAGTAATTATGAAACACGGGAAGTTCCGGCTGCAAAAATTAAAGTATCTACTATGAGGGCGCTTGTATTTGAAGGTCCGAAGGAAATGGCTTTAAAAGATATGCCCATCCCCGTAATAGAAAAACCAACTGATGCATTGGTGAGAATTTTAAAAACAACCATTTGCGGTACGGATTTGGGAATACTGCAGGGAAAACTTCCTGCAGTATTGCCGGGTACAATTCTTGGCCATGAAGGAGTGGGAGTGATAGAAGAAGTTGGACTAGGAGTAAGGAATTTTAAAAAAGGCGATCACGTTGTCATATCATGCATTACTGCAGACGGTACATGTGAATATTGTAAAAAGCAGATGTACGCCCATTGTGCAGATGGCGGTTGGCTATTAGGTAATTCCATTAACGGCACACAGGCAGAATATACGCGTATTCCTCATGCAGATAACAGTCTTCACCATGTACCCAAAGGCGCTGATGAAGAGGCGTTGGTAATGCTCAGCGACATTTTTCCAACTGGCCACGAAATTGGCGTTTTAAATGGTACTGTAAAGCCGGGCGATACCATTGCCATCATCGGTGCAGGTCCCGTAGGCTTGTCGGCATTAATCACCGCCCAGTTTTATTCGCCTGCAAAAATTTATATGATAGATATCGACAACAACCGGCTTGAATTGGCAAAAAAATTCGGTGCTACTGATAGTATCAATCCTTCATACGATGACGCAGTAAAAAGATTTAAAAACGAAACCGCAGACGGTGTGGATGTTGCCATAGAAGCGATCGGTATTGCAGCATCTTTTGACATCTGCCAGCATATTATACGGCCAGGTGGGCATATTGCTGTAGTTGGTGTTCACGGTCATAGCGTGGATCTTCAGTTGCAAAAACTCTGGAGTAAAAACATTACCATTACCACCGGATTAGTTAACACAAATACGACTCCCATATTACTCAAAAGCGTTGTGTCAGGTAAACTCAATCCGAAACGATTAATCACTCACCATTTTTCACTGGAAAATATTATTGAAGCCTATCGTGTTTTTGCTGATGCCGGAAAAGAAAAGGCTTTGAAAGTTATCATTACCCCAACTATTCAGAAGGAAAAATAATATCTGCAATGGTTAGTCCTTTTCGTGGAATCAAGGAACGGAGCGGGTCTTTTGTGGATTGCCTCCCGGGGAAATATCCGCCTCTCAGGCTCTTAGGGCCCAGGGAACATTCCCGTGTATTCAGCTTTGGGTGTTTCTTCAACGGAATGAGATGTGGTTCAAAAAAGCAGCGCTAAGCAGTTTAATTTTTCCTGATTCAGCGACATTATATTATTTAGTCCACATAAGGCAAATACAACTTAAATGTTGCTCCTTTGCCCACTTCACTATGAGCGGAAACATAACCGTTGTGGTTTTCAATAACTTTTCTAACAATTGATAGACCAACACCGGTCCCCCTGAAGTCGCCATTGCTGTGCAGCCTGGTAAATACATTAAATATTCTTTCGGCGTCCTCCTGTTCGAAACCTATACCATTGTCCGCCACCGTTACTATTTGAAACATTCTTCCCTTATCACTGGTTGATACAGACAATGGTATATCTGTACCCTTTATGATATTGGAATAAATTTTAATAATTGGTGCCGTTCCGGGATTATGATATTTCAGTGCATTGCTGATCAAATTCTGAAAAGCCTGTAGCAGCTGACGATGATGCCCAAATACAAAGCCTAATTTCTCTACGGTGATCTGTGCCTCTTTTTGATCAATTTCAAGATCCAGGTCATTTAATACTAAATCTATCAACTCATTCAGATTAATTTTTTCAAAGCTTCTTGGTCTCATGCTTACCTGTGAATAGGAAAGCAGATCATCAATTAATGAGCCCATCCTTCTTGTTGCCGTTTCCATCCGCTCAAAGAAATATTTTTCATCCTTGTCAAGTCTGTCACCAAAGCTGTCTCTGATGCGGTTGCTGAAAAACAGAATTTTTCTAACAGGCTCTTTAAGGTCATGAGAAGCAGCATAGGCAAATTCTTCAAGATTTACATTGGAGCGTTTCAGCTCTTCAACCAACCTTTCCTGTTGCAACTGTCCTTCTTTGATTGGTGTAACATCTGTAAAAATATGAATGAGATGGTCATCATCCATTTTTGAAATAGTAAGTTCGAGCCATCTTTTGGTAGGCTCGAGATAATATTGTGTTACTCCAGCTTTTCCCGTTTGAAGTATTTGAAGGCACATCAAACCGTATGGTGACTCCAATACGCCGGGGTCAATTTCAGTTGCCCTTTTAGAAAGATAAATATCTTTAGGGAGCCCTGTAAAACGTACAGCTGCTTCATTGGCCAATAGAGTGATGGCATCTATTACTTTTCCATTTTCATCTCTCACCATTTCGGTCACGGAAATGCCATTAGAAGAATTGTTTAATATATTATCAAGGAGATTTTTTTGGTTTTGTAATTCAGCTGTGCGCAGCGCTACTTTTATCTGCAAATCAGCCTCGCTTTGCTTAATGATTTCCTCACTTAATTTTTGTTCGGTGATGTCTGTATGTACGCCTACCCATTCACGTATGGTTCCATCATCTTCTAATAACGGGATCGCCCGGATATTGAAATTTCTAAATACGCCTGTTTTTGTTTTAACCCTGTGTTCAAAAACAAATGTTATTTTCTTCTCGATCGCTTCCAACCACGCGTCCACTGTTGGTTGAGCATCTTCAGGATGTACAGCATCAGCCCAGCCAAATCCCTGGTACTCATCATAAGATTGACCTGTTAGTTCAGCCCATCCCGGCTGCTCTCCTTCCATTTCTCCTTTGGCATTGTTGGTCCATAAAATCCCCTGTATTGCATTAATCGAAGCCTCGAATCTTTCATGGCTTTCTCTCAGTGCCTGTTCATTTCTTTTTCTTTCTGTGATGTTTGGACTTACTGTCGCTAAACCATTAGTGGCACCGGTGAGGATATCTTTAATTAGGAAAGCATTCCACTGTATCCAAAATGGCTCACCAGTTGTTTCATTCCAGAAACGAATTTCTTCACTGAACGATCCCTTTTTAAATAACTCATTAATTAGTTGCAGCCCATAATTTTTATCTGGGGGAAAAATGCAATCATTCATTTTTCGTCCCTCCCATGCATCCCATCCTAACATGCGCAGGGCTGCAGGATTTAGGTACAATGCACTGGAATCAGGAGCTGCAAGACTTATAAACTCATGACTGGCTTCGGTTATTGAGGCCAATTTCTGGTTTTCGTCCTCCGTCTTTTTGAGTGTTTTTTTAGCAGTCACCTTATCAGTTACTTCACTGGCAAAAATCAAAACACCGGCAACGGTATTTCTATCTTCTTCATAATATGGCTTATATACAAAGTTGAAATAATACACCTGTTGTTTACCGTCCCTTATCAAAAAAACAGGAACTTCATAAGCTTCATGGCTTTCACCCGTGTGCATTACTTTATCAAGCAGTGCTATAAAGCCTTGTTGTTTTAACTCCGGTAAAATTTCAATAAGTGGCTTTCCAATAACTTCATTGCCTTTGTTCCATAATTCCAGCGATGGTGAATTGGCGAGTTCAATAATATATTCAGGCCCTTTCAATAAATGTATCGCAAGAGGCGCCTGCATAAACACGCTATGTTCTTTCTCAATTGTATTGAAATAGTTTTCTTTTTGCAGTGCTTTAACTCTGTATGTTATTTCTTCAATGCTATGAATGATCGCCTTAACATTTCCACTGTCATCAAAAACCGGTTTATTTAAGGTATCCCAATATCTTTCATTAAAACTGCCATCAGCGTCCGTCACATCATACCGCTGCGTTGGCAATCGATGTATAACTTTGGTCCTGATTACTTCTTGAAAAGAAAACCGTAAATCATTTTCACCTGTATCTAATGGGTCATTCGGGTTGGATGGAAATATTTCGAAAACGCCAAATCCAATCAATTCCTGTTTATTCTTCCCCGTCAGTTCAATATAGCTGTCAGTAGCAGCGAGCATTGTAAAATAAGGTGGATTATTATTAACAAGCAGATTATTACCTGGTACAGCTTCAAATAGACGTACTTCATTATTTGTAAGAGGCCGCTCGTTTAATCGTATTTCTGAATGCTCCATCTATTTCAATAATTATATGAGAAGGAAAACCAGTCTACTCAACCTTCGCATGGTTTTGAAGCAAATTTCAAACCTATAATCACTACTATCTTATATCGCATTTTCTGACTGTAAGATTAACGAAAATGTACAGACACAACAGCGGTGACCGGTTAAAAGTTGATCTGCAGTGAATGGCGAAATAAATTTATAAAATTGGTTTGAAAATTAGAATTTCAAAAGGGGGAGAAATTTCTACACCTGGCCCGGATTAAAGAGTATGAAATGCCTGTCAGTTTATCATTCCTGGTAATAATAGAAAGGGATAAAAATGCGATAAATTAAGCTTCTGAATTAGCCTATTACCATAAATTATCCATCTAAGACAAATGTTTCGACGTCTGCTTGACTACTGCTTCATTACCAAAAGCTGGTTTATTAAGGATCATACAATCAGTGATTTTCAGCATGCTCAACTTAAACAGACTTCACCCAAAGCGCTTTATGGAATCAGCAATTGTTGCCATTGCCACGGAAACGCCAATATACGTATAGGTTAATGCGATGTCATTAAATAGTCAAAAGGCAAGAGAAATACGCTTTTTGCCTGGGACATAGATCAACATATTAATCCAATAGCCGGGGATATACTGTGATTATAATTTACTGTGTAATTAAAAATTGAAGACTAGTAACTTCCTTATTCTGTTTAATTTTCATCACATACAAACCAGGTCCATAATCCGAAAAATCGAAACTCGTTTGAAAACGGTTTGATTTATATGTCTGTTGCCCCTGAATGTTATAGACTTCTACTGAAAAAGAACCTACCGGGTTACTAATTGCGAGTAAAGACATTTTGCCGTTAGATGGATTCGGATACAAGGTAAATCCGGGGTTAGTATAAAGAATACAATCTTTAACGGCAAGTATATTTCCATATTTGTAATTGCCGTTCAAATCAACCTGTTTGAGTCTGTAGAATGTAGCTTCCTTATTAGGTTGTTGATCAGTAAGTATATAGGATTGCACGGAAGATGTATTACCAGAACCTTTAACTGTGCCAACCAGCTCCCAGAGAATTCCTGTAATACTTCTTTCAATACTGAAACTGTGGTTATTCACTTCTGAGGCTGTGCGCCAGGTGAGAACCGGATATTGATCAATGCAATTGCCTGAAAAGGAAATTAATTGCACCGGGAGCAATGCACATGGAAATGATGAAATCGCCACGTTATAAACTGATGCGGCTCCTGTCGTAGAAAACATTCTCCCTTCCAGGATGCCTCCGGCGCCCATAGAAATTGCTCCATTATTTGCAATCAGTCTTCCTTTCATTGATGTTGAAGCAGCCATTGCAATAGCACCTTCTGCGCCCCATAAAATATTACATGACGAAGCGCCATTTATCAAATGGATAGTTGTTGAGGCGCCAGTTGTAAATGCCCCCCCGAATTTAAATATGAAAATCGCATCTGCATTTCCGCCCCCGTCTAATGTGAGATCACCCGCTACTGAGCCGGCTGCTGCTATGGCATACACACCTTCAACAAGTGTTTCACCGCCACCAAATGCTGGGGCATGACCGGTAACAGTTGGAGTCCTGCTATATAAATCATCGTAAGCCAGTTGAATGTCAATTCCAGATTGCACAGTAAGAGCATTTCCTGAATCAATGCCGGAAACAGTTGTTGGCGATTCGAAACCTGTGATTGCACCCGCATTTGTACCTACGATGACACACCTGTATTACCAACAGCTCCGGTGGTTGTAAATAATACATAAGCTGCGGCCGATCTTAAGTTGGGCGGCTGTGCCCATGAAACAATTGCCGGTAAAATTAAAATAGTAATTAATGCTATTGTTGGAAGTATTCTGTTTTTCATTTGGTTCGGATTATGGGTATAGGTCAGAGCTTAAAAGATTTGAAATATCACTCCCATAAATCATTTGAACTGATTATGAGGATAGAAATTTTTAAATCTTTTCTAAGAATGCTTTCTTTGGTGAGTGATAAATTTCAGGAAACTGATAATTCCGAATACACTAAAGCTAGTATGATTACACCATGGGAATTGTAGAATTTGAGCCGCAAAGCTTCAATTCACCATTAGATCAGCGGATGTAGTTATCTAAGTAGATGATTTAATGTATTGGTATCTGATCATTTATTCTTTTTCGAAATTCCTTTGATAAGGATAACAAGTATAAGATAGAAGCGCTTCCGATTAAATTTTGGCATACTGCATGATTCGATGATGCGGTTATCACAACATCATTTGAAAACTAAAATTATACTGATAAATTTTTCAGAATATTGCGCCGTTTTCCTCACCGGCTGGTTAAAGCATTGAAATGACAACCTGCTTTAACTGTAGTGAATCCACACCAATACGCACTTAATCTTTTACAATAATGAGCCAAAATCAACGGGCATAGAATTCATATAATTGATATGACATATTTGCCAGGGTACAGTCTTTCACAATCAAGAATTAATATAATTGGAATGGAAAACACAAAATCAATAAAAAAGCGGTATACGCTGATCACAGGCGGTACACAGGGGATAGGTTATGAGCTGGCGCGCATTTTTGCGGTCAATGGTCATAATCTCATCATCGTCGCCCGCAACGAAGACGAGCTTTCATCAATCAAAGAGGCCCTGTCTATCTATAACGTTGACATCATCACTATTGCAAAAGATTTGTTTGAAACAGACAATGCTTTTGAATTATATGAAGAGGTTAAAGAGAAAAATCTTGAAGTGGATATCCTGGTGAATAATGCAGGTCAGGGTCAATATGGAAAATTTGTAGATACAGATATCTGGAGGGAGCTGGCGATTATTCAACTCAATATTTCATCGTTGATTATTCTAACAAAACAATTTTTGTACGAGATGATTGCACGGGGTGAAGGGAAAATCTTAAATCTTTCATCTATTGCCGGTAAAGTTCCGGGACCGTGGCAGTCTGTTTATCATGGAACAAAAGCATTTGTCCAATCTTTTTCAGAAGCATTGCGCAACGAAGTAAAAGATCAGGGTGTGGTGGTCACTGCTTTATTGCCGGGCGCTACCGATACCGATTTTTTTAATAAAGCAGATATGCTGGATTCAAAAGCTGTTAAAGATGGAAAACTGGCGGATGCATCAAAGGTTGCCGAAGATGGATATAAAGCATTGATGCGGGGTGACGACATGGTGGTATCGGGTTTCAAAAATAAAATACAGGTAGCGATGAGCAATATACTTCCGGACAGAATAGTCGCCGAAAGTGTACATCAACAGCAGAAATTGGCTGAGGGATTATAATTCTAAATATTAAATATAAAAATTACAATATGAAAGCAGCAGTAATACATGGCAGTGAAAAAATTACTTACGACACAGTAGATGATCCGAAGATTCAAAATGAACGCGATATCATTTTAAAGGTGACTGCAACCGCCATTTGTGGTTCTGACCTGCACATTTATTCGGGTGGTATACCACAGCCGAGACCAATGGTGTTGGGTCATGAATTTATGGGGATAGTGGAAGAAACAGGCAAGGCAGTTACCAACCTGCATCGAGGCGACAGAGTGGTGGTGCCTTTTCCGATCGCCTGTGGACATTGTTTTTTCTGTAATGAGCATTTGCCGGGCCATTGCGAAAACAGTAATCCTGATAATTATGGTCCTGAAGGAGGGTTAATGACAGAAAAAGGCGGTGCTCTCTTTGGCTATACTGATTTGTACGGTGGATATGATGGCGGACAGGCTGAGTATGTGCGTGTGCCATATGGAGATTATGGACCAAGAAAAGTTCCGGATAATCTAACTGACGACCAGGTATTATTTCTGACAGATATTTTTCCTACGGGATATACCGGAGTGGATTGGGCTGGAGTACAGGGCGGAGAGACGGTGGCGATATTTGGTGCGGGGCCAGTGGGTGTAATGGCAGCAAAAAGCGCATGGTTGAGAAATGCGGGGCGCGTGATTGTGATTGATACGTTGCAGTACCGGCTTGACAAGGCTAAATTGGTTGCCAATGCTGAAACCATTCTCTGGAATGGTAAGGCGGAAGATGTTGTGGAGCAGATCAGGGCGATGACTCACGGTCGTGGCGCTGATGTGTGCATCGAAGCCGTTGGATTTGAACCGGAGCGTTCAATTTTAGATAAGGCCAAAGCTGCCATCAATTTTGAGAAGGGTTCCCCCAAGGTACTTGAGGCCTGTATGAGTGCAGTGCGACGCGGTGGATTTGTATCTGTTTTGGGAGTATATCCTACAACGTATGATAACTTTCCTATCGGGCAGTTTTTTGATAAGGGTATTACGCTCAAAGGTGGCCAGGCCCCTGCGCAAAAACATATTGATACATTGTTGAACTATGTAGTGGAAGGCCGGGTGAAGTTGGATGATGTGATTACACATCGGCTGCCGCTGTCAAAAATTGCTGACGCATATAAAATGTTTTACAAAAAAGAAGATGATTGTGTGAAGGTGGTACTTGATCCGTGGGCATAGACAATTTTGATCATTGTTGATATAAAAAACCCCGCAGCGATGCGGGGTTTTATTTGATTTTGTACTGTTGTAAGCGAACTAATGTTTTGTAATGATACTCAGCGGCGACTACCCGACCTGATCAGGAGGCCCTTGACATTATCATATTCAAAATAATGTACCTTTCATTAAACTGCCAACTAAAGTGTTAGTGAGCATTATATCTATTTGTTGCTTTCCGAATGTCAGGCACAGCATAGCGCATTGGAAGTTCCAGCCTAAATATTTTTTATATAAGTCGCGCATCCCTGCATAACCGAAGGGTCAGATTCCATCTCAACGAAAATATATTTAAGTCCGCCAACCTTAGTAGCTGCAAAAAAATCTGGCCAGTCAACAATGCCTGTACCCATCACTACCTCTTTCTTATGATCGGAAGGACTGTAATCCTGGAGATGTGCCGATATAAACCGGCCAGGAAATTTGCGGAAATAATCCTGCGCTTTATACCCTGAGGTAATAGCAGCTACCTGGAATTGCAATTTCACCAGAGAAGGATCCATATGTTCTAACATAAAATCATACTGCGGGCGGTCACCGAATTTTTCGTCAAACTCGCCGTTATGGTTATGATATCCTGCAACCATACCCCCTTTCTTAACCAGTTCACCAAAATGGTTCATCTGGTCGCAGCGTTTCTTCACTTCATCTTCTGTTTTCGCTATCAATCCTCCTGAACAAACCATATGTTTCAGGCCTAATTGGTTGGAAAATTCAATACGTTCTTTCAGGCTTTCATCATCCATTATCTCCTTCCAGGTAAAATGGCAACTGGTTGTTTGCAGCCCTGAATCATTGGTAATCTTTTTAAGTTCTTTCCCAGAGTGTTTCACCAGAGGTGCGAAAGGACCCTGGTATCCTTTGGGGCTGCACCATTCCACGTTTTTGTAACCAAAGCTTGCTAACTGTTTCATCGTCTCTTCCGGCTTTGGACCGATCACATCCCGGTATACATAAGATTGAAAACCCAACGGCATATTGATGCCTTTTTTATGCGGCATCGCCAGGATGGAATTGGGTAAAGAAGTAAGAAACCCTGAAGCAGCGAGGCCGGCGGCGGCATTACCTAAAAAAGATCTTCTGTTCATTGCAATCGTTTTTAATATGTTCTTATTTAAAATACAGCGGCATGGCATCGGTACTTAATTGGTAGTTGCTGAATGGTACCTAATAATAGCAAAAGGTAACAATTAATCGCCAGTCATTAATAAACAAGATAGGAAACTGTTTTGGCTAAATGGAGAGTAAAGGCATAAGGAATAGTATATACTACTTTCGCGGCCACTGCATCAAACTCCCGTGTATTTTCATTTTCTGAAACCTGACTTAATAAGTCTGGAATATAGTTGCCATGTCGAATACCAGACCGTTTTTTAAATTACGTCTCATATCGTCTCGAATCGTCTCATTTAATTTGTCTGAATTTATAGATCAACTTTCAGCTTGCAGGAAGAATGATATTATTGATCTCAACTTAGATATAACAAAAAACCCCGCAGTGATGCGGGGTTTAAGCTCCCCTTAATGTACAGTTATCGAACCAATTTTTCGTGGATTTGAAGGGGTTGTATCAGTTAAAGCCACTGTTGGAGGGTTCGCAATCACACAAAATGATCATTGAGAAATCCATTGATAGCCATCAGTATTGAATTTATATCCCTTAATACTATTGAATCAGCAATAGTATTAAGGGAAAGGGCATACAAGAGTAAATACAGGATAGTAACGGTAAGTAAGAGAGGATACAGTAGATAACAGTACTGTAATTGTAAATAAGGTTAAGTAAGTGGAAGTATAAGCAAGTAATACAAGGTACAGGATGTTACGGTAATGTAAAGGGAAGTACAGGGGGTAAAGGGATATAACGATAAGTTACGAGAAATTACAGGATGTAACAGTAAGGTAAGGGTAAAGAAAGGTAAGTAAAGGGAGGTTACAGTAAGTAACGGAATTGTAAAGAATAATAACAGCAATGGGAAGAGGAAGGAACAGTGAATAAGGGTAAAGCAAGTATAAAGGCAAAACATATTATATGGATAAGATATCCATACGGAATACAGACAGCCTGCTTCTAAAATATAAGAAAAAGGTCAGCCGTGATATAATAGTTGATACTGCAAAGATAGATCTTGCGCCATATAAGGAAGAAAGTGCCGTCACAAAATCATACGAGGAAAAAGAAAGCGGAGAACAGGATATACATAAATATTATACCACGGTCAATTTTGAGGCGGTCGAAAATACCAATCTGGGCACGCAGACGAAATCCAA
>JANPJC010000132.1:0-11774 GCA_031425315.1 Chitinophagales bacterium | reverse complement strand
AGGAAGGCATTCAACTCATCGATTGCCAGGTATACACGCCTCACCTCGAAAGTCTCGGAGCCATTATGATTGCCCGGAAGGAATTTGTCGAGGTAGTTACTTTGCTGACACGTGGTGCGTGAATCGTCAATCGTGAATCGTCAATCGTGAATCGTCAATCGTGAATCGTGAATGAACAGCCAGTTTCGGTGGGGTCAATAGGTGAATGAGTCAATGGGTGAGTCAACAGCCTCCTGATGAGTAAATCGAACTTTAAGTTAAGCTTTTTGCCGGTAAGACGGCAATCACGGTAACGAATACACGGGAATAATATTACAAAACTTTAATCTAGCTTGTGTCGGCTGTTCAAGATATAACGTAAACCTGTATTGGCTGTTCTCTGTGTACTTTGTTCCTTTGTGGCCCTCTGTGTCCAAAAAGGCAATAGGGAAAAGCCAATTCAAAGACAGTAGACGGTAGACGGTAGGCAGTAGGCAGTAGAGAACAGCCAATACAAGTGAGCAATAAGCAGTGAGCAATAACAGCCAGGAATAAAAACCAATATCTAATAACCTATTACTTTACAACCTGTATTGGCTGTTCAACCAGCAACACGCAACCAGCAACCAGCAACGCGCAGCAAGCAAGGCTATTTCCCAAACTTCTTCCTCAACTCACTCAACGCATCCGTCATCGCCATACCTGATAAATCCTTTGCCGGCTGTTGTTTAGGGGCAATCGGCTTAATACCTTTCCCCTTCCCTCCTGTTGGCGTTACAAAATCGTCCTCCGCTTGTTTGATTGAAAGTGAAATACGTTTACGCACAGCATCCACTTCCAGCACTTTTACTTTTAGCTGCTGATTGAGCTTTAATTTTTCAGATGGATCGGCTATATAAGTGTTGGAGATTTCAGAAATATGCACCAACCCATCCTGCTTCACACCGATATCTACAAACGCACCAAACCTCGTGAGATTGGTAACGATCCCAGGAACCACCATACCAACCTTCACTTCCTCAATACTATAAATCGATGCAAACTCAAACGACTGTGCCTCACTGCGCGGATCTAATCCGGGCTTCTTTAACTCATTTAGAATATCCCTGATAGTATGTTCACCAAATGATTCGCGGATATATTTTTTATAATCAATTCCTGTTATCAGTTTTTCATTGCCGATCAATGATTCGAGTGGTACACCAATATCTTTTGCCATTTCTTCCACCAAAGTATATGCTTCAGGATGTACCGCACTGCCATCTAACGGATGTTCGCCATCTTTCACTCTTAAAAATCCTGCGCATTGTTCAAATGCTTTATCGCCTAAGCGCGGTACTTCTTTCAACTGCTTACGATTGCTGAATTTCCCAATCGAACTGCGATGTTTTACAATGTTATCGGCAATGCCTGAATTGATTCCACTCACATAGGCCAGCAAATGTTTACTGGCAGTGTTCAAATTCACACCTACATTATTTACACAACTGATTACCGTTTGATCGAGGCGCTCTTTTAACCTGAACGGATTAACATCATGCTGGTATTGTCCCACACCTATACTTTTCGGATCAATTTTCACCAGCTCCGCCAGCGGATCCATCAAGCGGCGACCAATACTAACGGCACCGCGTACTGTAATATCTTCATTCGGGAATTCATCGCGCGCAATCTCACTGGCGCTGTAAATTGATGCGCCATCTTCATTCACCAGGAACACCGGCAAACCGAGGTCCATCTTTTTAATAAACTGTTCTGTTTCACGACCGGCTGTACCATCACCAATGGCTATAACGGCCGGTGTATATTTTGATAGAAGATTTCTGATCGTCGATTCTGCTTCATCTATCCTGTTGCGCTCATGAATAAAAATCAGCGATGTTTTTAGCAGGTCGCCTTTTTCATCCAGACAAACAATTTTACAACCCGTGCGGTATCCCGGATCAATCGCCAGCATTCTTTTTCCTCCCACGGGACTACTCAGTAACAACTGCCGCAAGTTTTCAGCAAATACGTGTATCGCTTCTTCATCAGCTTTCTGTTTCAATGCAGTACGCATTTCCGTTTCGAGTGCCGGCTGCAATAATCTTTTGTAACTATCACGGGCAGCTTTTTTAATTTGCTCGCCGCATTTATTATTTGCTTTTACTACTTTGTCTTCTAATAACATCAATGCACTTTCTTCATCGGGCTCAATGGAGATGCGGAGAAATCCTTCTAAAAATCCACGCAGGATAGCGAGCGTACGATGCGATGGAATTTTATGAACCGGTTCGCTGAATTCAAAATAGTCTTTATACTTAGCCGCTTCAGTTTCCTTACCCGTAACAAGTTTGCTGACAAAAAGAGCTTTGTCTTCAAACAATTTTCGCATAGCCGCCCGGATTTCAGCATTTTCATTAAACTGCTCGGCGAGAATATCGCGCGCGCCCTGCAATGCTTCTTCAACAGTTTTTACTTTTTCATTGATAAATGCTGCGGCTTCCTTTTCAGGATCTAATCCATTCTGTTGCTGCACGATATTTAACGCTAGCGGCTCCAGTCCGTTTTCTTTCGCCACCGAAGCTTTAGTTTTTCGTTTAGGCTTGTACGGGAGATAAATATCTTCCAGTTCATTTAACGCAGTGGCGGCATCCAGTTTTGCCTGTAATGCTTCGGTCATTTTATCCTGCTCCGTAATACTTTTTATGATGGCGGCTTTGCGTTCGGTAAATTCCTTCAGCCGTTTAGATTCGTCCTGGATGGTTTGTATCTGCACTTCGTCGAGCGCGCCGGTTTTATCTTTACGATAGCGGGCGATAAATGGGATAGTGGCACCTTCTTCCAATAACTGCATGACCACTTCCACCTGTGTATTGCGCAAATTCAGTTGCCTGGCAATGGTTTGTACAAATTCCTGCATATAGCGATACGGTTTATATTCGGTTTAAGGCAGCGAAACTAATACTCCCTCGGTAAAGAAAAAATTGGAAAAATCAGTTGAACACCATAGCAGGCAATAGGCAATAGGCAGTAGGCAATAGGAACAGCGAATACAGGTTAACGGTTGTAAGTATTAAGTGGCAGGTTCAAAGTACAACATCAAATGTTATATAAAACTTTCAACTATTGTTGGCCACGGAGGTGAACAGAGGTTTTGAGGTAAGCAGAGAAACAGCCAACTCAACGACTCACCGTTCAACTCAAAACCTCTGCTTACCTTCTGTGGCCAGGGGAAGTCGTCAGTCAGAAGTCATCAGTCGTTAGTCAGAAGTCTTCAGTCGGTAATTTGTGGCAGGAATAAGATTCTTTACAAAAAAATTAAAAACCCTAAGCATAATACTTTTCCCGGCCACGGAGGTAAACAGAGGTTTTAAGGTAAGCAGAGAAACAGCCAACTCAGTGACTCTCCGTTTAACTCAAAACCTCCGCTTACCTCTGTGGCCAGGGGAAGTCGTCAGTCAGAAGTCTAAAGTCTTTAGTCGGCAATAGTAGAATGGAAAGAATTTGCATTTACCTAAAACCTATAACTTAAAACCTACAACCTGTATTGGCTGTTAACCAGCAACCCGAAACGCGCAACCAGCAACTAGAACACAAGAACCTTCTGCGGATACATCCCTGCATGTTTTAATATCATCATTCTGATCAGTTCATTATCCGGATAAGGCGTGAGTAATTCCTTCAATTCCTGTTTTTGAATAACCAGCTGCTCATCTTTCAGATAACCCATACCGTAAAACTCACCCGCTTCAAGCAACATATAACAACGCTCCCCTGGCCGCCGCCCTTTCTCCATTATCGCCAGACTCGGCAAATTATGTTTTAACTGCTCCAAAGCCGCTTTCACCCTTTCATTATATCCGTCCGCGTGTTCATGCCCCGCACAAACACCCTTACAATGCCCATCTTCCATACCTGCGCAGTCGCCGGATTTCTGCAAAAAACAATACTTCGGGCACAATGAAAACTCTCTGATCATTTTGCGCAGCATCTGGTGACCTTCCACCAGAAGATTGAATGTATATAGCGGCTGGAAATTCTTCCTTTTCCTTTCAATCGCCAGTTGAATGATGCCACGCTGGTCCTCATATGCAAAAAGCCCATAACGGTGCTCCCATTTTTTTTGACTGTAATTATACCTCGGCCATAATCTCCTGATTTCAATGCTTTCAAAAACTGAAGCCGAAAATTCGGAGCCGCATTCTTCATATCTGATCCGGCATACATTCCGCATCAGTTCCTGTTTGCGGCGCGAAGGTGAATTATTGGAAAAATGACTGGTCACCCTTTTACGCAGATTGATCGCTTTGCCCACATAAATGACATTGCCTTTACTATCTGAAAAATAATAAACACCCGGCGCATTGGGTAAGTCGGCAATATCATTGGCATTCAGCTGCAGTGGCAGGTATGATTCCCTGCTGCCCTGTTTAAGCATCTTCTGCATTTCTCCGCCACTATCTGCTGCCAGTAGTTTTTCAAACAAAAGCATAGTCGCTTCTGCGTCGCCACTTGCCCTGTGCCGGTTTTCAATCGGGATATCGAGCGCCCGGCAGAAATTACCCAGGCTATAACTTTGCAGTCCCTTGAATATTTTCCTGCCCATTCGCACAGTGCACAGTTTTCGCAGGTCAACAGGATAACCGGCCGCATTCAGCTGATGCCTTATAAATGAATAATCGAAATTGACATTATGCGCTACAAAAATTCTGTCTTTTAATAACCGGTGGATATTTTCAGCAACCTCTTCAAATAAAGGCGCAGAAGCCACCATCGCATCATTAATACCAGTGAGAGAACTTACATACCGCGGGATGGGCATCATGGGATTAATCAACGTACTATAACGCCCTTCCATTTTTTTACCATCATGTAGAATGATGGCAATTTCTGTTATTCCATTGGCACTGGCATGCCCCCCTGTGGTTTCAATATCCACTATTGCGTACATCTTTCAAAGATAAAAATCACATTCCATAAACCCACCAATACTCCCAAACCAGGCAAGGTTTATTTACGGATCAATGCAGATTAACCGATTTAGCAAAAACACCTTTTTGAACTGTTCATTACCGCGTATAATTACCCATGTTAAAAACGACGTTTGAATTTCACTAAAACCCTTTACGACACTGAATTCCGGCGAAATTGTCCGCCGTGTATTTTCACAATTTTTTTCTTGTATGATTTCAATTTAAGTTATATCTTACAATTCAGAAAGAGGTCAGATATTTAATCTGCCCTTGTTGATTCCCTTCCCATCCCCTGTTGTATTTCAACTTAACCCCCGAAAGACACCCGTACCGGGTTTACCTTATTATTCACTATTAAATCCAATGCTATGCGCATTTTCGACACCATGCACGTTAGTGAAGGCACAAAAATGGTATTATTCGTGGTTGCTTTTTTCCTGGCCATAACCGTAGTGACTTACCTCGCCTGGAGCTGATTACGAATATCAATATTTACCGGAGTACTTTCTTTTAATAAAGAAGGAGTGACTTTATTTGCCTCTTACTGAAATTAAAAAGGATGATTTAAACAACCTCATTAAACGATCATCCTGGAAAGTCTGAAGCAACAGCGATTTTTTCGACGTTGTTTCAGCCTTTTTTATTTTCAGGTATACTATCGTCATTACTTTTTCCCCGATTGAAATATTTCGCCGCAGCATCATCAACGGATCGGATATGCAAATCAGTTTGAGGGAAAGGTATCTCGATACCATCCTCATTGAAATTTTTATAGATATCGCTTAACACTTCACTTTTCAAAATTCCTGCCTCGGCCATTGAACGTGCCCAAAACAACACTTTAAAATTTACCGAGTTATCTCCAAAGTCATTCACTAAAATAATGGGTTCGGGATTATTCAGCATAGACTCCTTTTCGGTTAATGCTTTTTCAATGGCTGCACGTGCTTTACCAAGATCGCTGCCGTACGCCACACCAACGAGTATATCATTTCTTTTTGAAAGATTGGAATGAGTCCAGTTCACTAATTGCTGAGACAATAAATCTCCATTGGGCACAATAATATCCGACCCTTCAAAAGTGGATATCCTGCTGGACCGGATACCAATTTCTTTCACTTCTCCCATACGGTTGCCGATATCAATGATATCACCCACCTGGATTGGTTTTTCAAATGCCAGGATAATACCTGATATAAGATTGTTGACAATAGTTTGCAATCCAAAACCAATACCCACACCCAATGCCCCGATTACAATTGTCAGTTTATCTAATTGTATACCGGCCGCACCTATTGCCAATAAAAATCCAACGGAATATATTGCTAACCTCAACATCAAAATCCATGATCCGCCTTTTGTTTTACCAGATGAGGAACCATCATCTTTAAAAATAAAAGTAACCAACCGGGCGATCAGCATCGACAACCAGATTAATGCGATAAAAATTGAAATACTGCCGAAGGTGAAAGTAATTTCTCCCAATGATCTCGGCTCTTTTAGAAACTCAACTACTTTTTCCAAAATCACATCATAAAAATTCATACTCCATGCAAAAGCCAATACCCATATTACCAGCGTGATAATACCCAACGCACTTTTAAAACCCTCTTTGATTTTATTGAATTCGAGGTAGCTGTAAAATCTGGAATTTCTGTTAGACTCAACCATCAGGTAAATAAATTCCAAAACGATGTCTTTTATCATCTGTAACGCGAGCAGCAAAACCACACTCAACACACTGGAATTCGACAATGTTTTTGCCACAGTAAATCGACCCCCAACATTCATTATCAGCGCAAGTGCATTGATGGCTACGAATAGGATAATTGATTCGTCCATCAATGGATGATACAGCCCCTTATTCTTATGCACTTCCCTGTACATAAAATATCCTAATACCACAGCCAAAACATTCAGCGCCACCAATATCATTCTTTCTCTATAGGAAATATCGAGGAAAAGATAATCCAGCCCGAATAGTATGAACAACATTATGATTCCAAGCCAATATTTTTTGAAGTTGCTGTTCCAGTCAGAAAAACGCAGCGCTGTGGCCGTAAATAACATCAGTAACCATAATATCTGAATGACACCTGCAGGTGGATTTTGCAGTATAAATGGTGTGAGCGTAAACAATACAAGAAGAGTGGAGCCCGCTGCCGAACGACTTATATAATGAAGTGGCTGGCTCCAGCCTACTCTGTTATCTTTACGCAGTTTATTGATACTGTATTTTATCAATATATAATAGATCAGGGCAGCAATAGTCATCCAGATAAAAGGAGCAGTATTTAATGAAAGATAAAAATTGAATACCCTTCTATTACGTGTCATACCATCTTTCAAAAGTTCCCTTACTGGCTTTTCATCTACAGCAGGAGAAGCGTTCCATAAAAATGGCTGATCACGGATATAAAATTTTGCCTGGTAACTTCTGATTTTGGAATTTACATCGTCGAGAAGATCCGCACATATAAGAAAAGCAGATGCCACCCTGTTTTGCAGCAATCCTATTTTTCGGGAAGCAATTCTCTGCAGGCTGTCAGCGATTACTTTTTTAGTCATCAGCGGAACAATCTGCATCTGATAACCCTCAAGAATAGTTGAATCCTGTATGAAAGCAACTGACTTTGGCAATTGCGAAACCTGGTCAGCATTATTCTTTATAGCACTGATTACAACCGAATATTTAGCCAACTGATCCTGGTATCCCGTTACCTGTTTATCAATCTGTTTCAACGCCACCTGCGACGAATACAGGTTTCTGATACTCATGCCGTCTATTTTTGATTCCAGATTTTTATTGAGGATTTCGAGAATGCGCTCCATCAATGGCAACTCACTGCTGATCTCGGTGGTATCAAACCCTCTTTTCAGCGTGCTGATATCTTTATTCAATGAAAGGGTAAAGCCCTCAATACTTCGCATTATCCCGGGCAGTGTGGTATCCTGCTTCGGTATTAAAGCTGCGACAGAATCATTTACAGACAGTGTATCCTGTTTTTCATCGGTAATGCCGGGAATGGGAATGATCTGTGCGGTTGTTTTTAAAGCAGTTATAGCAAATACAGAACACATAAGAAGCACAGCACTCTTCCTCAAAAAAACAGTCATGTTTGAGATTTTTTTCAAGTTAGTTTTTTTTATCACAGCTTATCTTTCACCCTTCGATCCTTAGGCAGGGATTGCTTACCTTTGCCCACCCAAAACAGGAATTACAGCATGGAACTCAGCAAAAATTTTGAATTCAGGACAGCAGCAGATAAATGGTATAGCCATTGGGTGGAGCGCGGACATTTCACAAGCGTTCCTGACGAAAGGGAGCCGTTTACCGTGGTTATCCCTCCCCCGAATGTTACCGGCATCCTCCATATGGGCCATTGCCTGAATAATACGATCCAGGATATTCTGGTGCGCCGCGCCAGGATGCATGGGAAAAATGCCTGCTGGGTAGGCGGTACCGATCATGCCTCAATTGCCACAGAAGCAAAAGTAGTTCAGTTCCTGCGTGAAAAAGGAATCGCAAAGTCTTCTTTAACGCGCGACGAATTTATCGGTTATGCGTGGGAGTGGAAAGAAAAATATGGAGGTATAATTCTTACTCAGCTAAAAAAACTGGGCTGCAGTATCGACTGGAACCGCACTGCATTTACAATGGACCCTGAATATTCAAGGTCAGTAATGCATGTTTTTAATGATTTGTATAACAAGGGATATATCTATCGCGGAAAAAGGATGATCAACTGGGATCCGAGGGCAAAAACTGCGTTGAGTGATGAAGAAGTTATTTTCAAAGAAGTTCAGTCTAAATTATATTTCCTACGCTATAGGGTAGAAGACAAAAACGGTAATCCGCTGCCGGGAGAAAGTTTTATTACGATTGCCACTGTTAGACCTGAAACTATTTTGGGAGATAGTGCCATCGCTGTAAATCCCAATGATGAGAGATTTAAACACATGCACGGCGCGTTTGCGTACGTGCCGCTGATCAACCGCCGCATACCCATTATTACTGATGATTATGTTACGATGGATTTTGGTACTGGCGCATTAAAAGTTACTCCTGCACATGATATGAATGATTACAACCTTGGCGAAAAACACAGGTTGGAAGTGATAGACATTTTAAATGAAGACGGAACATTAAATGATGCCGCGCAACTCTATGTCGGTACAGATCGTTTCGAAGCGCGAAAATTAATTGTAAAAGAACTGGAAGCACAAAACTTCCTTGCAAAAATAGAAGACTATACTAACCAGGTTGGATTTTCTGAACGTACTGATGTAGTGGTGGAGCCGCGACTCAGCTTACAGTGGTGGGTGGATATGAAAAAAATCAATAAGCCCGCATTAGATGCTGTGGTAAATGATGATATCAAATTTTATCCGCCGAAATTTAAAAATCTTTATCGTCACTGGATGGAAAATATCCGCGACTGGTGCATCAGCCGGCAGTTGTGGTGGGGCCATCGTATCCCTGCATGGTTTGATGCCGAAGGTAATTTTGTTGTGGCGATGGATGAAAAAGATGCATATGAAAAATACAGCAAAACCTTTGGTGTAACGGATCCGAAATTATTCCAGGATGAAGGTTGTCTTGATACCTGGTTTTCATCATGGCTCTGGCCTTTTGAAGTTTTTCATGGACTGTCCAATCCCGGCAATAAGGATGTAAAATATTATTATCCCACAAACAGCCTGGTTACGGCACCTGAAATTATTTTCTTCTGGGTGGCACGTATGATCATGGCGGGATATGAGTACATGGGTCAGAAGCCTTTTAATGAAGTATATTTTACGGGTATTGTTAGAGATAAAGAAGGAAGAAAAATGAGTAAGCAGTTAGGTAATTCACCTGATCTGTTACAAATGATAGATGATATAGGTGCCGATGCCGTACGGTTTGGCATATTGATTTCATCTCCGGCTGGAAATGATTTACTGTGGGACGCATCATCGAATGAGCAGGGCAGGAATTTTATCAATAAAATCTGGAATGCATTACGACTGATAAAAATGTGGCAGGCCAGGGAAACGACTTCAGGTACCATTCAAACTGCTGAGCAAAGCTGGCCGAATGCATGGTTCAGGAGCAGGCTTAACCAGGTGAGAAGAGAAGTTGATGAACAGATGCGCCAGTTTAAACTCAGCGAAGCACTTAAAACAATTTATTCGTTGGTATGGGATGACTACTGCAGCTGGTATCTCGAATGGATCAAGCCCGGTTACGAAGAACCGGTTCAACAGGAAAACCTGGATCAGGCAGTTGTTTTTTTTGAAGAGCTGATGGAAATACTGCATCCATTTATGCCTTTTGTAACAGAAGAAATTTATCATGAATTAAGAGAGAGAGCTGCCGGAGATGATCTTGCCGTTCGCCAGGTTAAAACATCTACCGACGCAGCAGCGCCGGTATTTGGTGTGCTGCCAGAAATATGGCTGAAGGAAGGGGAATTATTAAAGAACGCAATTACAGCCGTTCGTGATGCAAGAAATAAAGCGCAGTTAAAACCAAAAGACAGGATCAAATTATTTTATCAGTGCGAAGCGCCCGAAACCTATTCACGTATCTCAGCGATTTTGGCAAAACAGGTTAATGCAGAAACGCCAACACCTGTTACTGAAGCCGTGGCGCAGAGTATAAATGTGGTGGCAGGAAAAGACAGATTTTATATCGTTACAGAAAAAGAAGTCGACAGCCAGGCACAGAAAGAAGAGCTCCAAAAAGAACTGGAGTATCTGAAAGGCTTTCTCGAATCAGTGAATAAAAAATTAAGTAACGAGAAGTTTGTCAACAATGCCAAAGCAGAAGTGGTGAATATGGAAAAGAAAAAGAAAGAAGATGCGGAAATAAAAATTGGATTACTGGAACAGAGTCTTGCAGGTTTGAGCTGATAGTAGGGGCTGTTCATTCACGGTTGACGATTGACGAATGACGATTCACGCAGGAGTCGGCTGTTCACTTACGTTGATGATTCAATGTCGTTGAATTAATAATAATTCGAACTTCTTAGCGGCGCTTTTTTAAACCACATAGACATGGAGAAAATACAAAGGAATAAGGCTATGTTCCCTCCATGCCTATGTGGCGGCTGTTACCTTGGGAAACGGCTGTTCATTGACGTTTCACGATTGACGATTCACGTAGGAGACGGCTGTTAATTATCTCATTGACCTATTCACACATTGACCATTCAAGGCATTGACGTTTCACGATTGACGATTCACGCAGGAGACGGCTGTTAATTATCTCATTGACCTATTCACACATTGACCATTCAAGGCATTCACGTTTCACGATTGACGATTCACGCAGGAGACGGCTGTTAATTATCTCATTGACCTATTCACACATTCACCTCATTTTAACATAAAGTTGTTTAAAATTCCAAGCATACCACGCGCAAGGTTTTTATCGTTTAATAACTAACTGTAGTTTTAGACGAACGGTACCTTGAAAGAAAAAGAAATCTCAAAATGAAGAAAATCCTTACAATAATAAGTTTAGTCGCAATTTGTAGCAATTCGTTTGCACAGCAGAAGCCTGCTAAACCCGCCACTACTGCCGGGCCAGTCAAAATAGTATCAAAACTCGGTAACATACCCGGCGGAAATACCGGGGCTGAAATCCTGAAGAGGCTTGTTGATAGTTCCCTCAACGTAGTAGATGCCAAAGGAAACAAATACACGGTCGTAAGTTTTACAGTGAATTATATGTTCATGAGTACTTTTGCTGAAGAAGGATCTGAAGAAAAAAAATCTGTCCGCGATCTTCGATCACAGGATTTTTATGATACTCAAAAACTCTCCACCGATTGGGCAGAAAGTATTAAGGAT
>JANPJC010000131.1:0-22239 GCA_031425315.1 Chitinophagales bacterium | reverse complement strand
TCAAAAGTGGAAGGATATGGCGGTCTTCAATTGGGAGTAAATATCTTTGGATTGGAAAATCCAACTAACGGTAACAGTACTGATAAAACATTTTTTGCCTGGGGTTTAAAAGGAGGTGTAAATTTCTGGACTTCTGAAAAGATGGCTATTAAGTTACAGGCTGGGTTATTGTCAGCTGTACAGTCTGTTGGCGGAGGATTTTATTTTGGTACTGGCGGTGCCGGCGCTGGATTATCTTCCTACTCAACAATTTATCAGTTCACAATTGGTGGAGGTATCGTTGTTAAAATACCTACTGCTGCTAAATAAATAATCATTTAAAATTTTGGTCATGAAAAGTATTTTGATCGTATTTTTTGTACTCTGTTCGTTTTCATTAAGTATTACTGCTCAGGAAAAATCGGAAATATCAATGATTCGTGATATCCTGAAAAAAGAAAAGAGAGAGCTGGTTAAGGAATATATGGAAATCGACGAAACGAAGAGTGCAAAGTTTTGGGAGGTGTATGATAAATACAGTGCCGATCGTTCCGTACTGGCAGAAGAGAGATTAAAAGCCTTAAACTCTTATGGAGAGAAATATGCCACGCTTACTGATCAGGAGTCGGACGGTATCGTAAAAGCCTACCTGAAAAATGGTAAGAAAAATGTGAAATTGCAGACGAAATACTATAAGAAATTTAAAAAAGCGGTAGGTGCGACCAAGGCCGCCCAGTTTTTACAGATGGAAAATTATTTTCAGACTTTAATCAAGTCCGAAATTCAGGAAGCTATTCCATTTATTGGAGAGATCGAAAGGAAAAGAGGGTAATTCAATGTGGCGTTTTAATTTCTTTGCGTTAAATTGAACACCATAAAATTAATATGAGAATACTAGCTGTCTTATTTACTTTAGCCGCCACTGTTATGCTTACTGATTCCTGCGGCAGCTCAAAAAATTTGAACATGATCAATTTGCTGCAGGGAAATTCCTTTAACGTTGAAAGTATTGCAGGAAAGTTGTTGAACGCAGAAAATTTTAAAAACGGCCTACCGAATTTCAATTTTGGCAGTGATGGGAAACTGACGGGCAATGCAGGATGCAATAAGTTCACAGGTAATTTCAAAGTGGAGGGTGACAAACTTAATCTCAATCCAGGCGCTATGACACGGATGGCTTGTCCCGGCAATGACGAATCAGATTTCCTGAATGCTCTAAAACAGGTTACCGGATTGAAACAGGATGGCAATAAACTGAAACTCCTGAATGGAACAAATGAAGTAATGTCGTTAGTACCGAAAATTTGAAATAAATCTTTATCCATTTTACAAAGGCCATGATGTAACAATTATTCTTTAAAGACATTTTGATAAAATCGTTTATCAGTTGCCAATTATTTTTATTCAGACTTAAAAGAGTTAATAATAGAATTTATAATACAGCTCGCGTTAATCGTAAGATGAGTAGGCAGAGTTAAAATTCATAGCAAATACAGCTGTTTTAGTTTTCACGATAATCTAATTCGCATCAATATAGTTCTAAATGTTTCGCTACCCCCTTCAAAACGCTTTCTCTTCTAGCCCCTTTGTAATATTCATTGTTCTATTGATTCCATCTTAACCATTTTTGAATACCGGATATTTCCGGCAAATTTTTATTTATGAAAAAAAACATTGCAGAATTTATTGGAACGTTTTGGTTGGTTTTTGGGGGCTGCGGCAGTGCTTTGTTAGCTGCAGGATTTCCTGAGGTTGGTATTGGTCTGGTGGGCGTATCGCTCGCATTTGGTTTAACGGTTGTTACCATTGCCTATTCACTGGGCCACGTATCCGGCGCTCATCTAAATCCGGCAGTTACAATGGGACTGTGGATGGGTGGACGAATTGAATCGAAACTGGTTTTGCCCTATATCATTTCGCAGATATTGGGTGGTATTGCTGCAGCAGGAGTATTGTATGTAATTGTTACAGGCAATGGTTCAGAAATAGGCACATTTGCCGCAAACGGATACGGCCAACATTCGCCTGGAAAATACAATTTGCAGTCTGCTATTGTTACTGAGTTTGTTATGACTTTTATGTTCCTGATTATCATTTTAGGCGCCACGGATTCAAGATCTCCTGCAGGTTTTGGTGGACTCGCGGTGGGTTTATCGCTTACTTTAATACATCTTGTAAGCATCCCGGTAACCAATACATCGGTTAACCCTGCACGTAGTATCAGCCAGGCAATATTCGTGGGTGACTGGGCTTTATCTCAATTATGGTTGTTTATTGTAGTTCCGGTTATTGCGGCAGCGCTGGCAGGATTTGTCTATAAAAAAATCAGTTAATATTAATTGATGCAACAGCCAATTTTTGGCTGTTGCTTTAATCCGTAATAAAATACGGAGTGAGTATATTGATTAGCTTGCCCCTGATTATGCAGCGGATTTGTAATTAACATTTTAGGCTTGCAACAAGGAGGCGAAACTGGGTTCTTTGATTACTGTATCGGCTGCTGAATTTAGTCCCACGTCTGTACTGCAAAAAGCAAAACCTTTTCCTGCGTGAGCTACCATGCAGGTATCATCTGCGCTATCGCCAGCAGCCATACAGTTTTCCATTCTTACATGATGTGTCTCACATGCAAACTGGAAAGCATTTGTTTTACAATAACCATGTCCACAGATGTTTTCGGGTGGTGCAAAAAAGTAAGATGGCATTGTTACTTCGCCGGTGGCTTTCCCGTCGAAAAATTCAAGCCGGTTGGCCAGTACAAAGTCGGCCCCTATTTCATGTTTTACATAACTGCAAACGAGCTGATAACTATTACTAATGATACCAACTATATATCCTTTTGATTTCAACCGAGCTACCACTTCGCGAACATCATCAACCAATGGGATTTTACTTACCACCTGCAGCATTTCTTCCATTGTTCTTCCTTTTAATAAAAGGCCAATGCGCTTGGTGAGTATTACAGGATCTTTTTCTTTTTGTCTCAATTCTTCAAGTTTTTCAGTAAATCCATGTGCCTCCGCCATTGCATCTATGAAACGGCCCCTTAAAATAGTATTATCCATATCTAATACAACCATCTGACGCATGGCAGATAACTGATCATCCAACACTTCATTCATTTCACTATTGATAATTTCCAGCTTCATAATTTCTGTTTCATCAATCATATTAGGAGAGAACCTTGCAGCCTTAGTTATGATTGCCCTCGATACTTCACCACTCATTTTCCCCAACGCCTGCCAGGGTTTACTTTTGTTTTCAATGTAACCGATATTCACTTCCATAATCTTTATCCTCATTAAATACATATCTATGAGAATTCCGATATCAACACCGTAATCATTCATGAAATCAATCTTTTTAAAATACTCTTTCTTCCCTGCAATCATTCCACTCAATGGCTGTTCAAATTTGGAGAGCTCCGGATAAAATATACTCAAAAGTGGCTTAGCCACTAACTGAGTAACTCTGCCTGCATTACGGCTGAAACTTCCTTTAACGAAATCCGCCTCATGATTAATAATCGGTAATGTCAGATTTTCAATTGTGTTATCGGGATACGGGTCAATATCTGCATCAAGAAAAACGATGATTTCATTAGTTGCCGCTGCAATGCCTTCTTTCATTGAAATGCCCTTACCCATTTTCTTACTGATCAATACTTTTGCACCGTGGCTTTCAGCAATCGCTACAGTATCATCTGTTGAGCTATCATCAACTACAATTACTTCATTTACTCCATTAGCCTTCAGGCAGTGCAGCACCACATTGCCGATTGTTTTTCCTTCGTTTAATGCAGGTATAATTACAGAAATCATGCGGATGGGATTTAATGGTTAAAAATTTTGTGGGGAATCTATCCATTGATTCTATAAACTGATTTCGGGTGTCGAACAATATAACCTTAAATCCCAGGTACATTGTTAATCAGATGTTAAACAACTATCAAAAAACCATATCGCGGTAGATATATGGCTGAGGGGTGAAATTAAATCTCTGAAATGTAAAACAAAATTTAGGAATAATAATTGCCTGCCTGAGTTTTGCATAATTAGTAAATGAACTGATAGTTATCCAAAAACATTTCGTCAACGATGAAGTGATTTTGGATGCAGGGAAATCATTACATCAATTAATTTAGTGAGCTTCGCTCCTGGAAAATTTCTTATTAATTAATTTTTATGTAATAGGACCCGGAATAATTTAATAAAACTGGCTATTACGATCTTTTTGTCTGGCCAGATTTTCGTCTACATATGCCTGTCCTTTGTCGAAAATTTTAATTAGCAACATACCTGCGATGAAGCCACCGATATGAGCTGCATAAGCAACGCCACCGCTTTCGCCACCACCAAAAATTCCAATTCCGCTGATGATTTGAAATGCGATCCAGAATCCAAGCGCCACCAATGCAGGCACTGCTACAATAAAACGAAGGAGTAACACATTTACTTTTCTTTTCGGGAAAAGAATCAGATAAGCCCCCATTACGCCAGATATTGCACCAGATGCACCGAGACTTGGAATTAAAGTGTTCTGTGCAACGAGATAGGTGGAAAAAACGTGGCTTAGTGATGCAAGTAAACCACAAATCAAATAGAAAAGTAAGTAGCGTAAATGTCCAAGCCGATTTTCAATATTGTCGCCGAAGATCCAAAGAAATAGCATGTTTCCTAAGAGGTGCCCCCATCCGCCGTGCATAAACATAGATGTGAATAACGTGAACCAAACATGCACTGGTGTTACCTGTAAGCCGGGCACCTGAAAACGTTGACCTGTATTTGGGTCAGTAAATATTTCTCCCTGCGTAACAATATCCTGACCGGTTAAGATTTCTGCCGGCACAGTAGAAAAAGCATACGTAAATCCATAATCGTTTCCCATCCCCTGCAAAAAAACAAAAACCAGGATGTTGATTGCGATCAAAACGTAATTGACCATGGGCGTTAGATGCCGGTCTGAATTGTCGTCACTTATTGGAAACATTTATCATGGTTTAGCAGTTATGGAAATTATCACACATTTACTCTTTAGAAAGTTAAGGGATATCTGCGAGTTTACTTCAATTAGAGATGTAATGATTTTTTGCAACATAGAATCGCAATACAATTATACCTCTCGTGTTGCATGAATTATTGATCGGTACGGAAAGGAGATGCAGGCAATCCTTCTATGTTAATCAGATTAGGATATACCGGATTATCCGCCCACGCATACCTCACTTATTTCATCATTCCACACAATCACTTTATTGCCTTCTATTTTTACTTTTGCCCAGATAAAAAATTGATTAATATTTTATTCCATTCAATCGCTGCAGATTCAAACAACGGGACTGATGAAATAATATCTCTACCGTAAACAAGTTTTAATGCGTTAAGTGCGATCCTTTCGCCAATATTTTTTTGTTATCAGGATGAATACCATTCCATTCGCCAAGGTCGATAGCAACAGTCATCGCTGTATTTGGAACTGACAAAGATTTTAATTGTACCTCTCTAAAAATTGCCCACTGACTTTCGGATGAAAGATAGTGTTAATCCATAAAACCAGGCAACTGTACATTCAGAAATGGAAGTGATTTTGAGTTCCATTTATTTCTCCAATCATCAATTAAAGCCGGCAGTAATTTTGCATATTCAACAGCACGTCCCGCGTTGCTCTCTCCCCGGTACCAACAAAATCTTTTGATATTATAATTGACAGCGGGTGCCACCATGTCATTGTACAATGATGCAGGTTGATTTTGAGCGGAGAACGGCCCGGTTGCATTTTCCCTTCTTAAAGGTTCGTATGCCACACCAACCTTTGTATTGCCAGGTGCCCATAAGACTGATGATGTCGTTTTCATAAAACAAATAATAAAGTTTGGCTGGTCCAAAACCACCTTTGCTGTTTGTGTTTGTTACACGGATCACGAAGATATTTTTTCCTGCTTTCAAAGTATTTGCGGGAATGGAATATCGTTGTTGAGGATATTGGTATGTTGTTTTGCCGATTAGTTTTCCGTTGATGTATAGTTCGTCAGTATCTATTACAAAACCTTCTTCACCTGCTGATGTCAGGAGGGTTTTGATCCCTGCCTTGTCAATTATTTCATTATTTGTCGGCGTGCCGATGATAATCGTACTATCACGCGTGACCGAAAAATTATGGGCAACTGTAATTGTAATAACCCTGATACTCCTGTTTGCAAAGCCCGAACAGCAATATCTATAGTTGCCGATGAGCCCGTTGAAACTATTGCGGTAATTGATTTTTTATAAGACTGAAGTAAGCTTTTATTTTCAACTATCTGGAATCTTAACCATAACTCGTTCACTGTTTCTGCCTGTACAAATTGGAGGATAATGAGCAAGAGAAATGATAAGGTAAATTTTTTCATATGCGTATCAACTGGTTGCCAATGATAACGATTGCGGTATTGGTTATCAAGATGATTTATTCCGTCATTCACTGCATATCAGTTCAGATGATTTAGAGCCCCGGGTTATGAATATGTTTGTTTCAGGTTCTACTGGTAAAAGTATTAGATTGATACCTGGTAAATTTCGCCTTTTGCAATTCTTTTTGAGGGTGGATTTACTAAATTTTGGAATGCATCTCAGTTAAAAGCAGAAAAATAGATCGCACAACTTGTTATGGATCGTGTACGTTAGTGCGGTGAAAAGTTAGCAATCACTGGCACAACTGTAAATAGACTTTCGGTATTTTTGTTACACGGAGAAAAGCCGGATATCAAATCCAGGAAATTCACGGAGGCAGCTTGAGAGTTCGATACATCCATAGATCAGCTGTTGTATAGTTTTTTCCAACTTCTTGTATTGGATATACAGATTGCGGGGCATATCATGAATTGTTACTTCAAGGAAATCTTACCTGGCAGTTTTAATATTGATCAAAGAAAATGTTGAAATGTTGAAAAAAATTCATTGACTGAATTTGGAATACTCTTCACTTTCTTGATCATTTAAAATGAAAGTAAACTGTAATCTAAAAGCAGTTAGCAAATTTCATGTAACATTAGATGCAGTTTTGACGATTTTTCAAGTGTGAAATAATTTAATCAGACGGGATTTGAAGTCCGGAATATTTTGTAAATCTCCAGCAAAGAAGAACTTTTTCAAACTTTAAAGGAATGCTCTTCTATTCCATTTCGTATCGGACTGTAATGACATTCACATTGAAAAATCCGGATGAAGTGTTCGGGGCAGAAAAAAATGGAGTTATTTTTAAGAGTTTCAAAAAAAAAATCCCGGGAATATCCGGGATTTTAAATTTGTTCTTATTAGAAAATTAATATTCGTTGAATCTGTCGCGACCACCGCCGCCGCCGCCATTGCGATTGCCTTTGTAACCGCCTCCGCCACCGCTTCCGCCGCCTTTATTATAGCCGCCTCCGCCGCCTCCGCCACCGAAGCTTCTTTTCTTAAATCCACCACCGCCACCGCCTCCGGATTTTTCCTGGGGCCTGGCTTCATTAACGATCAGCTTTCTACCCATCACTTCGCTTTCATTGAGGCTTGCAATTGCTTTTAATGCGTCTTCGCCATTTTCCATTTCTACAAAACCAAAACCTTTGCTGCGGCCGGAGTCTTTGTCATTAATAATTTTTGCAGACGTAACCTCGCCAAATTGAGAAAAAAGGTTGAACAGATCCTCGTTACCGAGGTTGAAATTCATGTTGCCAACGTAGATGTTCATTTTAAAAAATTTACTGATAAAACACGTGAAACGATTAGCCGCATGAATGAACTGAGAGATTTTTGCGAGGTCACTCTAGAACACCTGAGAACTAACTGCGAATTCACCAAATTAAAGATAACTGATTATTTTAAATGTTATTGCGCGCCTTTATTACTTTTTTGAAAAATGGTTTCCATCAGCCGGGCGTCTCTTTTGTACACGTCGTCCCTGAAATTCAACCTTCCCTTTACATCCACCCAAGCCGTAAAATAAACGATATTAACAGGGATGGTTTCTGCCAGTGTTACATATTTCTCTTTACCTGCCGACATTGCTGCATCCACTTTCTGTTCTGTCCACGAACTATCATTTCGCAAAAGGTAAAGTGCTAGTTTGCGTGGCTCTGATACCCTGATGCATCCATGGCTAAACGCTCTTTTCTCTTCTTTAAATAATGGTTTCGAGGGGGAATCGTGGAGGTAAATATTGTAGCTGTTTGGAAAAAGAAACTTCACCAGCCCCAGGGAATTACTACCACCTGGCTTTTGCCTGATCTGATTGCCGTTCCATTCCATATTATGCGTTTTCAGGTAATTTGGATTACGCTTAAGTGCCGGTAAAATTTCATTCTTCATGATACTTGGAGGTACATTCCAATATGGACTGAATACAACATATTTCAAGTCGCCCCTGAACACGACGGTTTTATGCACCTCTTTGCCAACTACAACATTACAGTCCCAGGCCAAAGTATCGTTTTCAAAAACAGAAAGTTTGAACTGCGGAATATTCACCAGCAGGTAGTTTGATACCGGATTCGGGTTTACCCACCTTGCCCTCTCCATATTTACAATGAGCTGTTGAATTCTGCTTTGTAAGGGTGTATTCATTTCTCTGAGAATTGATGGACCAATCACACCATCTTCTTTAAGTCCAAAACGATATTGGTATTTTTTGACAGCATCTTCCAGTTCAGCGTCAAAGACCTTGCTGGTGGTGTCACCTGTCAAATCTTTCGACATAAACAATTTTCGCCTGATCTGGATGATAGCTTCACCGGAATCGCCGATCAGGAATTTCTTTTTGTCTGTTTTAATTTGAATCCAGCTGTTGTTTTTTTCAATCTCCCTGAACCTTTTGAGGTAATTTTTTAAAAGGTTGTACTGCGGATGTACAGGTTCTGTTATCTGTTGCCCGTTTTTCATAGCAGATAAAAGAGAATCCAGGAAATGATTATAATCAATTTTTTTTCTGGGTACAAACCACTCCAGCTGCTTCGAAACATTTTCAGGAACACCAGCCCACACATTACGGGCATAATTAAAATATTGAGCCGATAACATCAACTCTTTTTCCGACTCCTGATGAGTTGATTGAATAGAACTGTCGGGATTTTCCATCATCACTTTAAATTCCTCCATATAAAGTATTTTTTCAGGAAGGCCTTCATCATTTATATTCAAAACCCTGTTGTACACGTCGCCTGATTGTTCGATCAAACCTTTTGGATCATACCATGCGTACGCGTATTTTCTTTGGGTATAGAATTTTTTCAAATCTTCTTTGTATGAATTAAAAAGCGGAAATTTTTTCAGAAAGCTATCAAGCTGCGCACTGTCAAATTTGATGACGGTTTGAGTACTGAAGTTACCCGCTATAGATGCATCAGACATTCGGAGTGCTGAGGAGGGTAATGTATCTTTTAAACTGGCTTTGCTATCGTTTTTCGTTTTGTTTTCCCCACAGGAATGGAGAGCAGACATCATTAAAAAAGCAACGGGAAATAAAAAGCGGTGCATTTAGGATTGATTATGTGGCTAAAATAAAAAAACCTCCCGATTGGGAGGTTTTTTTAATATTCTGATAGAAGTTATTCTGAAACAACTTCCACTTCGAGTTCTGTTTCGTTGCCATTTCCAAAATCAACTTTGGCTTTAAACACACCGAGTTCTTTGATTTCATCAAGAACGTGAATTTTGCGGCGGTCGATTTCGAAACCTTTCTGATCGCGGATTGCTCTTGCGATCTGAACGGTGGTAACACTACCGAAGATTTTACCTGAAGTTCCGGTTTTAGCACCCACTTTAACAGGGCTCTCTTTGAGTACTTCGATCACCTTATTAATTTCGGCGAGCATTTTTTCCTCTTTCTTACGGATCTGTTTCAGCTTTTCTTCGAGCTGTTTCATGTTGGAAGGCGAAGCTTCAATCGCAACTTTCTGAGGAATCAGAAAATTACGGGCATAACCATTCTTTACGGTTACCACTTCATTGGCACCGCCGAGGTTATTGACATCCTGAATTAAAATTACTTGCATGATTTTCCTTTTTTAAGTTTTCCCGGCCTCCAATCTCGCCTCAGGCGAGACTGTCAACTCCGGCGGATTGCCGGAAAATTAGGTGGGAGGTTCTACTTTAACAGGTCAGTTACGTATGGCAGGATAGCCATCTGGCGACCACGTTTAATGGCTTCAGATACTTTTCTCTGGTACTTCAATGAATTACCAGTGATGCGCCTCGGCAACATCTTTCCCTGCTCATTTAAAAATTTCTTCAGGAATTCCGCATCCTTGTAATCAATGTAGCGGATACCGTACTTTTTAAAACGACAGAATTTCTTTTTAGGCTTCTCCGTTTTAATCGCCGTCAGGTATTTAATCTCATTTGCTTTTGCCATGGTATTAACCCTCCACTGCTTTTTCGTTTCCTGTAGATACACCACTTCTCTTTCTGGCGTTGTACTCGACGGCGTATTTATCGAGTTTGATTACCATGTGACGCAAAACTTGCTCGTCACGCAGCAGCTGAATTTTCAGCTTTTCGTTAATGTCGGATGGCGCTAAATATTCCAGCACCCAGTAAATACCAGTGGTCTTTTTCTGGATGGGATACGCCAGTGATTTTAACCCCCAGGGATTTTCATGTACGATCTCACCGGCGTTAGCCTTAATGAAATCAACATATTTCTTCTGAGCTGCTTTGAAATCTTCATCGCTCAGAACAGGGGTAAAAATCACCATCATTTCGTAATTCTGCATGTTTCCCTGTATTTGGTGATTTAATAAATGGGCTGCAAAGTTATAGGATTTGTGGCAGAACTGAGCAGGCAGGGAAGGAAATTTCTTTTCCCTTTCAATTTGATATAATACGTTAATAATCAATCTATTAATCTGGTGTCTTAAAAGGTCGGTGTGCAGGCAGCATACAGCCATCCTGTCAGACCAACATCCTGTGGCACTGCTTTTGTCTCCCCTGAACCATCTTCAAAACCGTATTAATTATGCAAAAAGGACAGATTCGTGTTCAAACGGAGAACATTTTTCCGATTATTAAAAAGTTTCTATACAGTGATCATGACATTTTTTTACGTGAGTTAATTGCCAATGCAATTGATGCCACCCAGAAACTGAAAACCTATGCCTCCTCCGGGGAATCAAAAGGAGAACTGGGTGAATTAAGAATTGATGTTACACTTGACGAAGAGGCTAAAACGCTTACTATTGCCGACCGCGGTATTGGCATGACTGCTGAGGAAGTAGATAAATACATTAACCAGGTAGCATTTTCCAGCGCTGAAGAATTCCTGGAAAAATATAAGGGACAGCAAGACGCTAATATTATCGGACATTTCGGTTTAGGTTTTTATTCTTCTTTTATGATTAGTGAGAGGGTTGAAATTTTTACTAAATCATATAAAGAAGGCAGTACAGCGGTGAGATGGGAATGCGATGGAAGTCCTGAATATGTGTTGGAAGAAACCGAAAAAGAGGAAAGAGGTACCAAAATTGTTTTGCACGTTAACGCAGAAAGCGAAGAGTTTCTGAGTGCTGACAGAATCAGTGGCATTCTTGAAAAATTCTGCAGATTCCTTCCTATACCAATATTCTTTGGTGACAAACAAATAAATAATACCAATCCTGCCTGGATTCGTAAACCTTCGGAACTTGCAAAAGAAGATTACGAAAGTTTTTATAAAGAACTGTATCCATATAATGAATTGCCTTTGTTCTGGATTCATCTCAATGTAGATTATCCATTTAATCTTACTGGTATCCTGTTCTTCCCCAAGATCAAACAGAGTTATGAGATCCAAAAGGATAAAATTCATCTCTATTCCAATCAGGTTTTTGTAACAGATGAAGTGAAAGAAATCGTACCTGAATTCCTGATGCTTTTACAGGGAGTGATTGATTCGCCAGACATTCCTTTGAACGTAAGCAGAAGTTATTTGCAGGGTGATCCTAATGTAAGAAAGATCAATAATCACATCACCAAAAAAGTAGCAGACAAATTAGATGAGATTTTCCGCAATGATCGTAAGGGGTTTGAGGAAAAGTGGGAGAGTCTGGGTTTGTTTGTGAAATATGGAATGATGACAGATGATAAGTTCCGTGAAAAAGCTGACCATTTTCATATCATGCAGGATGTGAATAGTGATAAATTTTATACGATTGATGAATATCGGTTAGAGGCAGAAACACTGCAGAAAAATAAAGAAGGAAAGTTGGTCATTCTTTACAGTACCGATATCATTCAGCAGCATAGTTATATTAAATCTGCGGATGCGAAAGGTTTTAAAATCGTAAAGCTTGATACGATTGTTGATGCCTCTTTCATTAATCAGATGGAAATGAAATGGGAGAATGTGCATTTTACAAGAGTGGATTCAGACATCACTGATAACCTTATTGATAAACAGGAAAACGTAGAATCTGTATTAAGTGAAACTGAACAATCGCAGCTGAAAGAGCTTTTTGGCAAACAGGTTACCGGCCTGCATGTTACTGTTGATATCAAAGGATTGAGTACCGATGCTCCACCTGTTATTGCAACACGTCCCGAATTCATGCGTAGAATGAAAGATATGGCTGCAATCAGTGGGTCTATGGGAAGTTTTTACGCCAATATGCCTGATGAAGTAACGTTAACGGTTAATGGAAATCATCCTGTGTATGGACCGTTACTGCAAACCGGCAATATGGAGTATAAAGAAAAAATGATTCATAACCTTGCGGACCTGGCCTTGCTATCGCAGGGATTATTAAAAGGCAATGGACTTACTGCATTTATAGATCGCAGCGTGGAGTTAATGAGCAGGGAGCAAAAAGAAAAGTCAGTAGAGAATATATAATCTCAGTGATTTCTTAACGGGGTATAGCGATCGCTATACCCCGTTTTATTATATTACGCCAAGGTTCTGCATTTGCAACGGATGCAATTCCGTAACGACATTACTGAGCCGGAAATCTATCACTTTCAGCTGAATCGATTTTTCATTATTCCATTCATTTTCTTCAATAGTGTAAACGATATCTATCGGATGATTTTGTTCAAACAAATGGAATTTATCGGCCATGTTAAAACCGATACCTTTCAGGTTAACGCCGTTTTGATCCAGGTCGAATCGAATGTGCTTTTCTTTTACAACTCTTGATGCCCTGTTCCGCACATTAAATGAAACCAGGATCGGATTTAGATTGTCCGGGCCAAAGGGTTCCATTCTCTGAAGTATCCGGAAAAATTTTGCATTAATACTTGAAAACTCTACATATGCATCAATTCGTATCTCCGGTATAAATGCTTCGGCAGGTACTGATGATGCAACGATTTCTTCAAACCTGTTTGCGAATACTTCCAGACTGGAAGGGAGGAGTGTCATCCCGGCAGCGAAATAGTGTCCACCAAATCCAAGCAACAAATCCCGGCAGTGATTGAGGCCTTCGTGAATATTAAAACCCGGAATACTGCGGGCACTGCCGGCAATCAGTTCCCCGCTTCTGGTAAGTACAATCGTGGGTCTGTAGTAATGTTCAATTAATCTGCTGGCTACAATTCCAATCACACCTTTATGCCAATGTTCCTGAAATAACACCGTAGATTTTTTGTTTTTTAAAACGACATCACTTTCTATCATGGAGATCGCTTCTTCCGTGATAGAAGTATCCGCTTCTTTGCGTTCTGTATTATTAATGTGAAGTTTCTCTGCCCATCCTTTTGCCTTGTCTTTATCTTTTTCAACAAAAAGTTTCACTGCATTTTTACCATCATCCATTCTGCCGGCAGCATTCACCCGTGGGGCAATAATAAAAACAAGGTTACTGATCACCAGCTCTTTTTTAATCCCATTAAGCTCTATTAAAGCTTTAATACCTGCACAAGGATTTTGATTGACTCTTTTCAATCCAAGGTACGCGAGCACCCTGTTTTCACCTGTCATTGGAACTATATCAGCTGCAATTGCAGTGGCAACAAGATCAAGATAATAGTCAGCATTTTCCTGTTCCATATTTAAAGTGGTGACAAGTGCTGATATCAGTTTATATCCAACACCGCAGCCGCATAGCTCTTTATAAGGGTAATTGCATGCCGGTTGTTTAGGATTCAGAATGGCGGCAGCGGGCGGCAATTCATTTCCTGGTAAATGATGATCGCAGATAATAAAATCTACACCAGATGCTAAGGCGACCTTTATTAATTCAACAGATTTTATTCCGCAATCCAGCGCAACCACTAATTTGAAATCATTATCAGCAGCGTACTCTATCCCGACAGCAGAAATACCATATCCTTCCTTATATCGATCCGGAATATAGTAATCAACCATGCCGGGCTCATAAATCGACACCAGGAACTGGTACATACACGCGACTGCTGTGGTGCCGTCTACATCATAATCTCCAAAAACAAGTATTTTTTGCCTTAAGGTTATTGCTGCCAGTATTCTCGATACTGCCTTATCCATATCTTTCATCAGAAAGGGATCGTGTAACTGCGATACTTCGGGGTTGAAGTAAATGCGTGCAGCTTCGAAATTTGTAATACCTCTTTTTGTGAGTATGCCTGCAATGGCACCATTTACATTCAGCTGCTCTTTCAGGTCTTGTGTAATCTTATAATCTTCCTCTTTGATTTTCCACCTCTTTTCCATACTTTCCGTCTTATTTTTTCCTGTCCGTCGTAAATCTTACCAATTCGTTCAGTGCTTTTTTTTCTTCACTTTCTGGGAACTCATCCAATATTGCAAGGGCTTTATCCCGATAATAAATCATTTTTTCCTCTGCGTACCTTATACCACCCGCATCAGTAACAGTCTGGATAATATAGTTTATTTTCTCCCTGATCCGGTTCTGGTTTTTAATAATGTAAATTAAATCCCTTTTCTGCTTTTTATTTGCTTTTGATAAGGTGTATATTAACGGTAAAGTCAGTTTTTTTTCCTTAATGTCATTTCCGGTGGGTTTACCTATATTATCACTGCCATAATCAAACAGGTCATCTTTGATTTGAAATGCTAACCCCACCCATTCCCCAAACTGTCTCATTTTCTCCGCAATTTCTGCATCACCTGATGCGGAGTATGCGCCTGCCGAGCAAGCTGATGCAAGTAATGAGGCTGTTTTATTTTTTATTATAGTCAAATAAATTTCTTCATCAATATTGAGATTTCTTGCTTTTTCTAATTGAAGGAGTTCGCCTTCACTCATCTGTTTTACTGCACGGGAAAGAATCTGAAGGATAGTGAAGTCGTTGTGATCCAGGGATAAAAGCAAACCTTTCGCTAACAGATAGTCGCCAACCAACACCGAGATTTTCGTTTTCCAGAGGGCATATACTGAAAAAAAGCCCCGGCGTTCCATCGATTCGTCAACCACATCGTCGTGGACCAGTGTAGCAGTATGTAATAGTTCAACCAAACTGGCGGCACGGTAGGTAGATTCGTTTATCCCCCCCGTTAGTTTAGCGCTCAGCAGCACAAACATAGGCCTGAGCTGCTTCCCCTTGGTACGCACTACATACTTCATAATCCGGTCAAGAAGAGGAACATTGCTCTTTACTGAGTCTTTGAATACTGACTCAAATACATGTAATTCGCTGGCAATGATTTCTGTTGAAAGATTCATGAATTAGGCGCGAACATAGCATATATCCGGGCAAGTTTTTCGTTTATACGTGATGCTGGTATAAAAAATGCAGTAAAATAGACTGGCAAATAGTTTTGCAAAAAATTTGTCATATGCCTGTGGTTTAATACTTTTGCAAGGTTTGCAAGGCATCCGACTTCTTATCTGACCTTAAAAATAAATAAATTCTAATCAATTCTAACATTATGTCAAGCAAAAAGTACACACTATTATTAGGGTTCATTGCCCTGGTATTCTCATCTGTGTCTGCTCAGGTTACCCCTACCAGTGGATATGACTGGAAAGACTCCTCTCTGATCCCTGCTAAAAGGGCACCACAACACAACGAATTCATGAACAACCAGTACTACTATCCTGCTAAACCCCGCAATCAGTGGGAAATTGGCGTGAAAGTGGGCAATTTCTTTATCTCAGGTGATGTACCAACGCTGTTCCCAAATTTGGGTTTTGGTGCGCATGTTAGAAAGTCATTCGGTTATTTATTTTCATTGAGATTGGAATATATGTATGGCATCGGAAGAGGCTTACATAATCAAACTGCATCAAACTACCTTAAGAACCCAGCATGGAGCGACAGGTTTGGTGGCCAGTATAATCCAAACAGGATCAGTTCACTTGGACAACAGATTCCCGGAACTGACAACATCTATTATAACTACAAGGCAAAAGTTCAGGATTTAGGCCTTCAGGGTATTTTTTCTCTGAATAATATCAGGTTCCACAAAGCAAAAACCAGCGTTTTGTTTTACGCATTGGCTGGTATAGGTGCTACATGGTATGATACCAAAATCAATGCATTGAACGGTAATGCTAAATATAATTTCCCTACTTTATCTGACGATTTCAAAGACAAAAGAGATACGCGGAAGACTTTGAAAGATTTGCTCGATGATTCATACGAAACCGATGCAGAAAATTATGGTAACACCCGTGCGAAATTATTCGGCAACACTGTACGTCCATCAGCTACTGTAGGTTTCGGTGTGGCTTTCAAAATCAACAAACGCGTTAATATCGCTCTTGAAGATCGTCATACTTTTGTTTCTGATGATTTGCTTGACGGTCAGAGATGGCAGGAACAGGCTTTCGGAGATGCAGTATTAACAAGAAGCTTCGATAGTTATAATTTCTTAAGCGTAGGTTTAAATGTAAACCTGGGTGCTAAAGCAGTCGAACCGCTTTACTGGCTGAATCCATTGGATTTCGCTTACAGTGAGTTGAATGCTCCTAAGCGTATGAAAATGCCAAAACCAGTGCTTGATGATGCAGATGGTGATGGTATAACTGATCAGTTCGATAATGAACCTAATACACCAGCTGGTGCGCCGGTTGATTCACATGGTGTAAGCAAGGATACAGATGGTGACGGTGTTCCTGATTATAAAGACAAACAGTTGATTACTCCAACTGAGTGCCAGCCTGTTGATGCTGATGGTGTGGGTAAATGTCCTCCTCCACAATGCTGCGCTGATATGGAAGCTAAATGGAAAGAAATGAATAGCTGTTCAATTGGTGATCTTCCAAGCCTGGCTTACAAAGGAAGTACTGCTAAAATCAGCAAAGATGGTGAAGCAGTTCTTGCCACTGTTGCCGACAGAATGAGGAATAATCCAAATTGTAAAGTGGTGGTTATTGGTTACGGCGAACCTTCTAAATCAAGCCAGCAGTTAAGCTGGGATAGAGTAAACGCTGTGATCAATTACATGGTAGACAAACAAGGTATCAGTTCAGACAGGTTCGTGTTCCGTTATGGTCAGACTGAAGGTGATCCTAACACTGTAGACCTCAGGGCTGCAGGTGAAGGCGATGAAGGTCCAAACACTGTTCCTGCTCCACATCCGAACCTCAGAAGAAGGAATTAAAAGAATTGATTAATATTGATAAACCCTCCCAAAAGGAGGGTTTATTTTTTTACAAGTTCCTTAACGGCATGCTATCTGCCGAGGGCTTACTTTTAATGATATTATCAGTAAAAAAGCCCTATTTTTGCCAGCTTTTATGAAGAACAGAATTCTTTTCGTTTTAGTGGCCGCATTGTTTTCTCTATCCTGCTCTAAGTACAATAAAGTATTGAAAAGCAAGGACTACGACTATAAGCTGAGAATGGCCGAGCAGTATTATGTAAAAAAGAAGTACCGGCAGGCTCAAACACTTTATGAAGAACTATTCCCTATTTTTAAGGGTACACCGCAGTTTGAGGATTTATATTACAAGTACGCCTATTGTCATTATTATATGAAAGATTACCTCACCGCTGAGTCCCTTTTTAAGGGATTTCTTGAGGTTTTCTCTAATAGCCCCAAGGCTGAAGAGATTGAATATATGCAGGCCTATAGCTATTATAAGCAGTCGCCCAAGCCTGAGTTAGATCAGACTAATACAATCAGGGCCATGGGAATGATGCAGGTTTTTATCAATACCCATCCTGGATCATCTAGAAATAAAGATGCCGAGGATTTGATTAGAGAGTGTGTAAAGAAGCTCGAAATTAAAGAGTCCCAGAGCGCAAAATTGTACTATAACCTCGGTCATTTCAGGGCATCTGCACTGGCATATACGACTTTAAGTAATAATTATCCTGATTCACAGCTCTCGGAAGACTATAAACTGATGATTATCCGTTCTTATTATAGGTACGCTTCTTTGAGTATAGATGAAAGAAAACCAGCCCGTTATGAGAAGGTAATAACTGAAGTCCAAGACTTCCAGGACAAGTATCCGGAAAGTAAATTGCTGAAGGAAGCAGAACGTTTTTTAACTTTATCACAAAATAATATAAAAGCCTTATCCCAATGAGTAGGTTACGTCGTCAAATCGGAAACAGCCTGAGTAATGTTGTAGACACTAAAAATGTTAACCTCATCAGGAGCAAAACAGGAAATTTATATGAGTCAATCTCAATTATTTCCAAAAGGGCAAATCAGATTAATATCGCGTTGAAAGAGGAGCTGCATAATAAACTGGAAGAATTTGCAAGTCATACAGACAGCCTCGAAGAAATCCATGAAAATAAAGAGCAGATCGAAATTTCAAAAGCTTACGAAAAGATGCCAAATCCTGCATTGTTATCTACTGCAGAATTTTTGGATGATAAAATTTACCATCGTAAAAATGATGAAGACCTTTTCAGCTAACCACTGAATTGATCTATGAATAAAAAAGCGACAATGGAACATATTGTCGCTTTTTGATTTTGTATCAGATTTTTTCCCATTTTTACCTTCAAGATTTTGTTCATGTTAAAAGGAAAGAAAGTACTTGTAGGCGTTACAGGAAGTATTGCAGCATACAAAACCGCAATACTTATAAGGTCTCTTATAAAGGAGGGTGCTGAAGTAAAAATTTTGATGACCCCAGCTGCAACCGATTTTATTACTCCTTTGACATTGTCGACACTGTCAAAAAACGAAGTCATTACTGGCTTGTTTGCGGCGGGTACATGGGCGAACCATGTCTTACTTGGCCGTTGGGCAGATATTATGGTGATAGCACCACTAAGTTGCAATACACTCTCAAAAATGGCAACGGGAGCCTGTGATAATATCCTTATGGCTGTTTATCTTTCTGCAACCTGTCATGTTTTGGTTGCGCCGGCCATGGATGAGGATATGTGGAAGCATCAAACCGTGAAAGAAAATTTAGGAAAAATTACGGAAGCAGGCAATGAAGTGATTCCCGTAAACGCCGGAGAACTTGCCAGCGGATTATTTGGTGAAGGCAGGATGGCAGAACCGGAACAAATTCTTGAAATCATAAAGGAAAGACTAACTCCCAAAACAGCATTAACAGGCAAAAAAGTTCTCGTCACTGCCGGACCTACTTTTGAAGCCATTGACCCTGTTCGTTTTGTGGGTAATCATTCAACAGGAAAAATGGGTATTGAAATTGCAAAAGCTTTACAATGTAAGGGAGCAAATGTGCAACTGGTATTAGGCCCCGTTTCGGGTCATTTTGATTTACATGGTTTAGATGTGGAGCGGGTGGAGTCAGCACAGGAAATGTTTGAAGCGTGCATTGGTAAATTTAAAAATGCAGATATTGCGATCATGGCGGCTGCAGTAGCTGATTATAGTCCGGTAGAGAAAGCAGATTACAAAATCAAAAAAAATGATGCAGAGTGGAGCCTGAATTTTAAAAGGACTCCTGACATTTTAAAGAGCCTCGGTGCGGTTAAGAACGCTAAGCAGTTTTTAGTTGGATTTGCCCTGGAAACAAATAATGAAAAAGAAAATGCTTTGGCAAAACTGAAAAATAAAAATGCCGATCTGATAGTTTTAAATTCTTTAAAAGATGTAGGTGCAGGCTTTGGCCACGATACTAACAAGGTGACCGTTTTTAACAATAAAGGTGAAGAATTTGCATTTAAAATGAAGTCTAAGAAAGAGGTGGCCGCCGACCTGGTAGACTTAATAATTAATGAAATGCATGCTTAAGAAATTAATACTTGTTCTGATCATTTGTATTGTCGTAGATAAAGATGCGGCTGCGCAGGAATTAAAAGCCCGGGTGACAGTTTTGTATAACCAGATTAGTACAACCATAGACCGTAAGGTTTTTACGACCTTACAAACTGCACTCAACAATTTTGTCAATAAACGGAAATGGTCGGCAGATGCATTTGAGCCTAATGAGAAAATTGAATGTAATTTTTTAATTAACCTTCAGACGGTAGTAGAGCCAAATGTTTACAAAGCGACGTTAACTGTGCAGGCCGGCAGGCCGGTATATAATACTTCGTACCTGGCGCCGATATTAAATTTCCAGGATAATGATGTCACTTTCCGGTACCAGGAATTTCAACCTATAGAATTTAATGAGAATCGTGTATCAGGCGCCGAACCGTTAGCGGCAAATTTAACGGCAGTGCTGGCTTACTACATCAATATTATACTCGCCCTTGACTATGATTCCTTTTCGCCAAGAGGCGGAGATCCATATTTTCAAAAGGCAATTAATATTGTTAACAGCGCTCCTGATGGAAGAGGTATTTCAGGATGGAAACCTTTTGATGGGTTAAGAAACCGGTATTGGCTGGCAGAAAATTTTATGAACAGCAGGTATACGGTTGTGCATGATGCTTACTATACGTACTACAGGTTAGGTATGGATAAATTGTACGAGAATGAAAATGAGACGAGAGATCAGATTTTAAATGCATTGAATATGCTGAATACGTTGAACACTGAAAATCCTAACCTCATGGTTATGAATTTTTTCTTCCAGGGGAAAAGTGATGAGATCATAAGGATATTCAAAAAAGGCGGACCGCAGGATAAAATGAGGGCGGTAGAACTTTTGCAGAAAACTGACATTACCAATTCCGCTAAGTATAAACAGGAGTTGAAATGAAGAGGATATCCTGTTTGATTTTACTAGGTTCTGTATTGTTTGTTGCATGTACCAATACCAACAAAATTCCATCGGATGTTATTCCGCCCGAAGTAATGAGTGATGTATTATTCGACCTGTCTTTAGCTGAAGGATTTGTTGAGAATTTTCATTCCAAAGACAGCTCCTGGGTTAAAGATTCTATTCTGATCATTGAGGTCGATAAATTACTGGCAATCAGAAAACTCACGCAGGAGCAATTTAGGGCCAGTTATGATTTTTACAAGTTACATCCCCCGTTATTTAAAAGGGTGATTGATACTGCATATGATCGGTCTCAACGCAATCGCAGCAAGACGTTCAGTAGACCGGTGCCAGCAGTCGAATAAATACTTATTGTTACAAGATATTTATGTTTTTAAGTAAAGATGATCTTAAATTAAGTTACGGGGTTGACCTTGAGATAGGAAAGTTTTTTGTCGATAGGAGAGTGCCTGCCAATAATGCGTATTGGCAAAAAAAGCATCTGTACATGAATCCTCAGCCAGGGTATGTTTTCATTCCCATTTATACAGACCTGGCATATCGCATCGGCATTCCAAAACAAGAATTACTCTCTGAAAAATATTTGATATTGATGGAGCAGGTAATGGATAGTGCGGCAAGGCAGGAAATACACGGCATTCCCATGAAGGAACACATTCAGGAATGTATTGAACTATCCAGGCAGCATTGCAATAACGAAAGATTTTTAAATAGTCTCATTGGTTTTTTTAAAGAGGAGAAAACCAATACAGGTATTGTATATGGCACCCCTTTCCCATCACTTAATCGGGCACATGCTTACCTTTTTTCTCTTTCGGCTTTGGATTTTGATTTGGAGACCGAAAAAAAATTGGTTGATGCGTGGAATGCTTTAATGATTTTTTTCCTTGTAAAAGATGACCTCGTGGATATAAGTGATGACCTTAAAAACAATGATAATAATATGGTGCTGGAAGCGGGATTGAATGAAGATACAACTGAAGTGATCTCCAAATTATTAGAACTAAGTTACAGCACGCTTCACCAGGTGAATCAGGTAATGTCAAACCGAGTCGAACATATGATAGCTGTTACCGATGTCCGCAAATTAATTAACGCCGTTTTAGATGAAAGATCTAAAACTAATTAATTCGTTAGTCTTTGATGTTCTTTTCAAATAAAAGCAACCCGATTGAAAAGAATAAAAATCGGATTACATTGATGATCATGTAAAGCACTCCCAGTTCATTATCTTCTGCAATTTTACCGGAATTTTCATTATTCACTAATAGCAATAA
>JANPJC010000130.1:0-7351 GCA_031425315.1 Chitinophagales bacterium | reverse complement strand
ATCATTTCAGCATTGAGAACATTGCCTTTTGACAGGCCAACAAAAACGTCTGCGTTTTTCATCGCATCTTCGAGATTCCGGGCTTTTTAAAACTGAAAAATCTGAAAACCGTAAACCGGTATAACAGCCAATGAGAAATAAATCACGCACGTTAGCTAAACGATCATTATGCTCAAGATTGAGATCTCTCATTTCCCGTAATTCATCTTCACTCAGGTAAATGGTTTCGGCCTCTTCTGTTTGTTTGATGAAATATTTACTTTTAAAAATCAAATTGCTATTGATTGCCCTTTCGGTTGCGTCGGACATCACCGCTTTGATTCGCTGAAAATGAGAACCAATTGTATTTCTGGAAAGTAAAAGGGGCGCTGCTGAAAGGTATTTAGTGAACTCACTATGAAAATCCATGTCCACGGTATCGAAGTCAAGGTTTCGTTTCCATTTTTTGGAAAATGTCAATAAATGATTGTACGTGGTTTGATAACCCTTCGCCACTCCTTCACGTATGTTTTGTTTATTACGGTGGTTAAGACGCTGTCCGGAAGAAGTTTTTTGTAAAAACTCCTGATAGTATGCAAGAAAAGATTGCTTTTTGGTTTGCTTTTTAAGCGCTTTCGCGATTAATGGTTTTAAGTTTTCAAGTGAAGGAGCAGTATGATCATTCTGATTTTTGAAATCAATAAACGTTCGGTTTATCGTACTTCTTATTTGGTTCAATCGTTCATTGAATTCCGGATGTTCCGGAAATCGGGGAGTGTTTTTTGCAGTATTTGATTCAGGGTTCCAGTTCTTCGGATGTATGGATTCAGCAGTATAAATTTTGATGCTGGATCCATTATAACTAACAAGAGCGAAGATTGAAGTTGGTTGTTTGGAGTCGGGTCTTTTTAGATAAAATTTGGTACGCATATAATTGATCTGTGATCGAAGATATTATATGTTTTAATGTTGGGGTAAGTTTTGGGGTAAGTTTTTTCTTATTTTCAACAAATTCCTATTTTTCTATCAATCGTCTGGAAGTCAATACAGAAAGCCCTTTCGAAGGAAAATAAGAGAAAATGAGAGAAAATAAGTACAGGCAGGTTATGATCCCAGCGGGATCACCACCTGAAGCCTTCAAATGTAAATTTGGAGGCTTCAGGTTTTTTGTGGATCAGCCAGTCGGAAAATCTTATCTCACTCTCTTCTTTTAGATTCCCGAAGTGATTTGTACATTTATCAATAGATACGGAGGTTAAACTGAATTTTTCTCCCCACACGAATTCCTCCTCCCAGTTATTACAGTGAAAGGACACCATTTATTCAATAGGATATTCAGATACGGATATTATCTGCTTATTGGAATTCCTGTCGTTTATTTCCTTGTATCCACCTTCTCTTATTTTTCAGTTTTAATTACACTTGGTGATGTTCCTCCATATGACTCATTAGTCGCTGCACTCGCAAAACAAAAAGGAAAAACGATCACAATTTTCCCCAGGAAATATGGAAGCTTTTTGATTTTGGTGCTTTTCTATGAATTGCTTTTTTTCTGGATTTGGATTTTATTGAACTACCTGTCTTCACGGTATGTAAATGGAATTATTTTCCAAAGTAAACTTGGTTTAATTCTTTCGATTGTGAATATCATTTCACTTTTACCAATGTTTATGACACCATTTGGACATTGGTATTTGGGCTATGTGTTGGATTGAATTGGCTGTATGTTTTTATTTCTTTTCAGGCAGTATGTTTGGGATTAACGATTTTTAAAGTGTACATATTCTGAACGAAAAAAAATGTTCAATCAAAGTATAGAACACTAAAAATTATGTTGGAAGAATACGATATAAACTAAAAGCTCTGCACGTCAATTTGCTTTTGTTTTTATTGATGATAAACATGATTAACTTAGAATCTAATTAATAGGTGATTTTACTTCCTTTAATGCAGAATGAGTCTAAGCAGGCTTATAAGACATCTGTCTGCCTAGGCGATATGCTTTTACCCGGCCATCTTTTGTCCATATACGGCTGCTGTTAAATCATTTAAGGACGTGAGGTATGTATTTATTCTTTAAACTCTAAGTCCCATTTGTAGTATTGCAGATTGTTTTGCATCCTACCGCCAAAATTTCATAATTAAATCAGTTTGTAGTTTCTTATCAGGAAAACATTTTAATCGTGTAGCAATTTAATTCAGATCAACTTCCAATATTCTTCATTTGCATTACGATATAATATATTATTCGTTGCTGAGTCATTTAATCATTTCCGGAGGAACAGAAATTAATTTCCAAGCTGTCAGGTCCATTGCAAGTCAAAATGCTTTACGGAATAATTCAATTTACTTCTTGACTTTCCTTACTGTTTAAAAAAAAACCAGGGTATTCAGCAATTTGTATAAAGCATTCCCATTGCGCTTCGAAAATAGATGGACTGCCTGTAATAGTTGGTTATCAGTCATACGCAATTTGTGAGTTTATATTTTTTTTAGTAAACTAGTGGAAAGACACAAATTTAAAGTCTTTATCGTAAAATGGCCTTCCTGCGGATTCTTCTTAAATAACTGACGAGGCAAAAATTCAACGAGATGAATAAACTGAAATTTCTTTTTGCAGATTTTTATATGAAGCAGTCAATGATTCTGCGGTTCCCAGCCATTTGTACTTTTTTTTGTATGTCTTTGTTCTTAAATGTTAAAGGACAAAACGTTCAACCTCCAATGTTAATTTGGTTTAAACAACCGGCAACTCTTGGTGATCAACTTCCCTATAAAAATGGTCAAACTACCCGGCCTTTTGATGATGGGAAGCGTAAGGGCTGGGTCGAGAGCCTGCCTATTGGAAATGGGCGAATGGGAGCGATGATTTTCGGTGGCATAGAAAAAGAGCGGATTCAGTTGAATGAAGAAACACTTTGGGCCGGATACCCCCATAATGAAAATAACCCCAATGCTGCTGCTGTTTTACCGGTTGTACGTAGATTGATTTTTGAAGGAAAAGAAGATTCTGCTAAAATGATAGGAGAGGAAAATATGCTTGGTATTCCTAAAAAGGTTGCTGCCTATCAGCCTATGGGAGATATCTGGATAGAATTCCCCGGTGTAGTAAAGGATGATGTATCCGGATACTATCGTGAACTAAATATTGACAGTGCTTTGGCCACAGTCACCTTTAATAAGGGAAGTAAAATATTTACCCGGGAAGCTTTTGCTTCTCATCCAGATAATGTTATTGCAATTCGCTATAAAGCCTCCGGTAAAAGTAGCATTTCCCTTAATCTTACTATGGACCGTGAAAAGGATGCTTTATCAATCATAAAAAATAATGTCATCATTTTAAAAGGAAAACTGGTTATACCAGACAGCAAGGGTATAAATCGTGGTATGTCCTTTGAAACACATTTACTCCCTCAGGTTAAAGGAGGAAAAGTAACAATTAACAAAAATATTCTGTCAATAGCCAACGCCGATGAAGTAGTTTTTCTCATTGCACAGGCAACAAGTTATGGTGACAAAGACGCTGAAAAATTATGTCGGGAGGCAATATTCGCTGCAAGTAAACTTACCTATGATCAGTTGAAGAGAAGGCATATAATGGATTATAAAAAATTATACGGAAGAGTAAAGCTCAACATGAATAACATTTCATCTGCGGAAGTAAAAAAAATGCCTACTGATGAAAGAGTGGAAACAGCCCGAAAAGATACGACCGGTGATGATTATTTGTCGGCTTTACAATATCAGTACAGCAGGTATTTAATGATAGCCTGCTCCCGCCCGGGAGACTGGCCCGCCAATTTGCAGGGGCTATGGAACCAGCATTTGAATCCAGCATGGGAATCTGATTATCATACCAATATCAATTTACAAATGAATTATTGGTTTGTTGAGGCAGCCAACCTTGCAGAATGCCATGAACCGCTGGTGGATTTCATTGATACGCTTGCAAGCCACGGGAGGGAGACTGCTAAAATTCACTATGGTGCAAGAGGGTGGGTGGCACACCATGCCTCTGATTTGTTTGGATATACTGCGCCAGTAGCAGGAGTACATGGCGTATGGCCTGTCGGTGGGGCATGGACGGCCAGGCATTCTTATGAACATTATCTATACAATGGGAATAAAAAATTTCTACGGGAAAAAGCTTATCCACAGATACGGGGCGCTGCAGAATTCTTTTTAGACTTTCTGATGGAAGTGCCACAGGGGTTACCATTTGCGGGAAAATTAGTTACTAACCCTTCCCATTCACCTGAAAACGCTTTTGAACGTACAGATGGGGTTCAATCTCAATTTACTTACGGGGCCACCATGGATATTCAGATCATCATGGATTTGTTTGATAATTGCCTCGAGGCGATAAGCATCCTTCAAAAAGAAGACATAAATTTTGATCAGGACTTCAAGAAAAAATTGAAAGACGCAAAGGATAGATTGGTGCCTATCCGGATAAATGCATCAGGAAGAATTCAGGAGTGGATAGAGGACTATAAAGAACTGGAGGTGGGCCACAGGCATATTTCCCATTTGTATAGCCTCTATCCTGATAATACAATTTCAGGTACCAAAACACCTGAATTGGCCAAGGCCGCATTGAAAACCCTTGAAGTTCGTTTGAAGGGAAATCCGGATCAGCCAAAAACGAAATTTGGAACCTTTGATTCTTACCTGGATGGGAAAAAAGGAACCGGATGGGGAAGAGCATGGATCAGCCTGTTTTATTCACGGTTAGGTTTGGGTGAAGAGGCGTACAACCATCACCGGTATCTGCAATCACAATTTACATTGCCAAATTTACTGGGCGTTGCGCACGGTACCTACCAGATAGATAATGTTTTTGGAAATGCAGCAGCTATTGGCGAGATGTTGATTCAGAGTCAGGAAGGTTTTGTGCATTTGCTACCGGCGTTGCCGTCCAAATGGAAAAATGGATTCGTGAATGGCCTTCGCTCCGTTGGCGGATTTGAAATAGATATGAGCTGGCAAAATTCAAAGATCACAACATCAAAAATCAAGTCAAAAAACGGAGGCGTATGTACTGTAAAAGTGGATGGAAAAATAAAAAAAATAACTTCCGGAACTAAAAACATTAAATATACTGTTAAGGCAGGCATCGTTTCTTTTGATACAAAAAAAGATGGTCAATATGAATTGTTCTTTTTGAACTAATGATATCACCGGAATTTTTTAACTAATGATTGTTGCAATCAAAGACAAAAACACGATCCAAATTCGTCAGCATCCCGAATAGACTATCCCCAATCAATGGACTTTTTTTGCATTTCAGTGGATGTTATTATTAAAGGAATTCGGTAATGCTTTAGTGTAGACATTTTTTATGCCCTTCGGTTTCAATAAATACGAAAACCCCAAACAGCCTTTTCATACAATCCTTTTACTGAAAAATTCGAAATAAAAGTTTGCAGTTACTTCTTACAAGGCAGTATTGAAAATCAAGAGCAAACTATCTCTATTTACGAAACTCTATCCAATCCAGAAATAACGTTGTCCAGATGCTGGATTTTGCATTCTCCGGATTGTGATAGACTATATAAATATCATGAACACCCGATACAGGCATTAAATTTCCTGCGATAACTTTCCAATTACGCTCATTTTGGTCAGTACCTTTTTTCTGCGGCCTTTTTTCCTGATCGACAGATATTGCGGACATTTCTTTTCCAGAAGGATTATCAAGATGCAATGTAAGTTTACCTCCTATTTGTGTCGGATCTATCCTAAAAGCTATTGATGAAATGTTGGTAAGATCTATGTCCTTAAATAACAGCCATGAACTATCTTCTGTAAAGCGCACAATTGAGGTGCTTAGTTTTGCCACCGCTTTATCTCCATTTGAAGCAACGGCTTTTAATTGCGGGTGTTTAAAATAAAAATTTTTCTTTACTGTATTGCTACCAACGCCCTGCGTTGCTTTATCCTGATAGGTTACAGAAAGAATATATTCACCTTTTTCATTCTTTTTGGAGGGATTTATTACTCCTGCTGAAGGTACTATTCTATTGTTTTTTATTTCATCGTTAACTGAAAGAATATACGATACAATAGTAGAAGCTTGTTGCAAAGACAGCTGTGGGTGAGCCGACATAACGTATTCTCCCCAAACACCGCTACCACCCGAAATAATTTTAGAAGCTAATTTTTGAGTTATTGCGTCATCTTTTTTATATCGTTCAGCAATAGCTGCATAACTCGGTCCGACAGATTTATTGTTTAAAGCATGGCATGATTTGCAATCGCTTTTTTCGATTAATGCCAGGCCCGGATTATTAGTTGATACAGCTTCATGTGCTTGTGCCACCGTTGTCAGATCTGTACCCATAGTATTATAAGCCAGTGTGACTTTTACGTTTTCCGGTTGTATCGTTCCAGATTGTAAACTACCATCTTCCTTGTCTGCAACATTTAATTTGTAGATTATTGGAGTGTTGATCCAGTAAAAACTCTTGTTTCCATTGGTCTGCAAACTTATTTCCGGTGCTGAATTTCCTGCTTTTATTTGTAATGTTTTATCCATGCTTTTACCCTCGTTATCAGAGATTACTAAACGTACATTGTAAACTCCGGCTCGCGTAAAAGTGAACACTGGATTCGCATCTGTTGATTGAACTTCGTCTTTATCGAAAAACCATTTATAAAGAAGTTTTGAAGAATCTAAATCATAGCTTCCCTCCGAAGAAAACTGAACTTTCAGGGGAATGCCGCCTGCTATTTTATCGGCTTTCAATGCTGCCACAGGTGACCTGTTGCCACGATTGTATTCTATCCGATACAAACCTGCATCCTTATTTTTTGCAAACCAGTAAGTGCCATACTCTAACACATACAACATGCCATCCGGGCCAATTTCAAGATCAATGGGATGATTAAAATCGGTACCTGGCATAAACGGTTCTATGCTATCAACTTTACCGTTGTCGTTTACAGTGACGACGTTGATCCAGTTACGCATCCACTCGGCGATAAATAACCTGCCATCATAATATGATGGAAGATGTCTTGAGGTATCATTCACATTTTTCTTGTTGCGGTCACTGTAATACACAGGTCCGATAATGGGTGATTTACCTCCCGTACCAAGATGTTTAAAGTCATTAGATTCATCATACGAATACCAGATCAGCGCTTCCTTTGCAGGGGGGAGGTTTCTTAAGCCGTTATTATTCACCGATTCGTTCATAGGTTTTGCAGGATCGAAGAAAGGGCCGATTTTTTCCGTTTCAAAATCAAAGTCGGCATAAGGTGCATTAGGGCCTGCAAAATATGGCCAGCCAAAAAAACCCGCCTCTTTTGCTACATTCCATTCATCATAACTAATGGGTCCGCGTTTTGGATTATCAGTAGTATTCTG
>JANPJC010000129.1:0-29710 GCA_031425315.1 Chitinophagales bacterium | reverse complement strand
TCAGTCTTTGGCAAATCTTATCCTGTCGTTTAAAGATGAAAAAGAAGTTAGTGATTATAAACGATGGCTGGATTTGAAAACAGGCATTACTTGCGTGCAGTATACTGTAAATGGGATCACCTATTTACGTGAAGTATTTTCCTCTTCCCCTGATCAAACGATTGCTGTGAGAATAACCGCCAGCAAACCTGCAAGTATCTCATTCAAAGCTGAACTTCGCGGCGAAAGAAATAATGCGCATTCAAATTATGCAACTGATTATTTCAGAATGGATGTAAAGGATGATGATGAATTAGTATTGACAGGGAAGTCGGCCGACTACATGGGAATCACAGGAAAATTGAAGTATGAAGCAAGGTTGAAAGCGTTACCTGAAGGAGGTACAATGAGGGTAGAGGAAGGTGAACTTGTTATTGAAAATGCAGATGCAGTAACGCTCTATTTTGTAGCGGCTACAAATTTTGTGAATTATAAAGACGTCTCCGGAGATCAGCATACCAAAATTGAGCAGTATTTAAAAGCGCTTGAAGGAAAAACATATTCGCAGATAAAAGAGGCGGCAATCAAAGATTACACATCGCTGTTTAACAGGGTTACCATTAAACTTCCTGAATCGGTAGCTTCTTTTTTACCGACTGATGAAAGATTAAAGAGTTTTGCAACTGCACCTGATCCTCAACTGGCTTCACTGTGTTATCAATTTGGCAGGTATCTGCTGATTTCATCTTCACGTTCCGGTACCCAACCGGCAAATCTGCAGGGGATATGGAATAATAACATGAATCCTTCATGGGATTCAAAGTATACAACAAACATAAATTTGCAGATGGCTTATTGGCCTGTGGAATCAGGAAATTTATCTGAATTATCTGATCCGTTAACTAAATTGGTGAAGGAACTCACTGACCAGGGAAGCCAGGTGGCAAAAGAGCATTACGGTGCGCGTGGATGGGTATTTCACCAGAACACTGATATCTGGAGGGTGGCAGCGCCCATGGACGGCCCAACCTGGGGCACATTTACAGTAGGTGGTGCCTGGTTGGCTACTCATCTTTGGGAACATTATCTGTTTACTTCAAATAAGGATTATCTGAAAGAAGTATATCCGTTGATTAAAGGCTCCGTGGAATTTTTTATGGATTTTCTGATTCAACATCCGAATGGTAAATGGCTCATCACAAATCCTTCCAACTCACCGGAGAATCCACCTAAGGGAAATGGATACAAATATTTTTTTGATGAAGTAACAGCCATGTATTACTTCACCACCATTTGTGCCGGATCATCGATGGATATGCAGATATTAAGTGACCTGTTTGGTTATTATATCGAAGCTTCAAAGTTACTTGGAACAGACAGTGAATTTGCATCGAGTGTAGAAAAAGCGAGAACAAGATTGGTTCCTCCGCAAATTGGCCGTGACGGTTCTTTGCAGGAGTGGTCGGACGATCTGGAACAGATGGAGGATAAGCATCGTCATTTTTCACATCTGTATGGTCTTTATCCGGGAAATGTAATTTCTGCCCGCCGTACTCCTGAACTTGTTGAGCCGGTAAAAAAAGTATTGGAACAACGTGGAGATGGCGGCACAGGGTTTTCGATGGCATGGAAAATGAGTCTATGGGCGCGGTTATATGATGGCAACAGGGCAAACAAAATCTTCAAGGGATACATTAAAGATCAGAGTTATCCTCAGCTTTTTGCTAAATGCTTCACTCCACTGCAAATTGATGGCAGTCTTGGTGTAACTGCCGGAGTTACTGAAATGCTGATGCAATCTCATGAAAAAAAGATTGAACTCTTACCCGCACTTCCTGATGAATGGTCGACCGGAGCATTTAATGGCGTATGTGCAAGAGGAGCTTTTGAATTAAAATTTAGCTGGAAAAATAAAGAGATAACCGATGTTGAACTGTTATCTAAAGCCGGACAATTTTGCCGTATCAAAGCAGGCATGCTTAATACGGTAACAAATAATGGAAAGAAAGTGAAAATCACAAAGTATCCTGATGGTTCAATTGGCTTCGAAACCAACGCAGGAAATAGCTATAAGCTGTCAAAAGTATAATTCTGATCGATACTTTTAAATCTGTAGTTGTATGTTTTTTTAAACAATACCAGTCGATTGATATAGGCTTTCACATTTTGTTGCGTTCTATAACAGCATACCTTAAACGATATAAGAATAATACCAAATCATGATATGACAATTATTTTAAAAATAGTTCTCGGTTTGATGACGAGTTTGTTCGGATTCTACTATTTCAGAGACGTAGTGCTGAACAGGAAAAATGTTTCTGATAAGCCTCTGCCTGCACTGCTGGGCACAGGTTTCGTCACTAATTTTTTTGATACCCTCGGTATTGGAAGCTTTGCTCAACAGGCCGCCATTTTCAAAATTTTTAAATTGGTGGATGACAAACTCATTCCGGGTACAATGAATGTTGGCAATACTTTGCCAACTGTGACCCAGGCATTTATTTTTATGACAGCTGTTGAGGTTGATGCGCTTACACTCATCTCCATGTCAATCGCTGCGCCGATTGGTTCATTATTTGGAGCGGGTGTTGTGGCGAAAATGTCGAGAAGAAAAATTCAGATTGGTATGGGTACAGCGCTGATGGTGGTGGCGTTGATAATCCTTGCGGGACAATTAAAATGGATGCCTGCCGGTGGCATTGCTATAGGACTCTCTGGTTGGAAACTTGTTATTGCAATTGTAATGAGTGTGATTTTTGGTGCTTTACAAACCATTGGTGTAGGCTTTTATGCTCCCTGCATGGCAATGGTCTATGCATTTGGCATGCATCCTGCAACGGCTTTCCCGATTATGATGACAGCGACAGGAATGCTGATGGCTGCAGGTGGGACCAGGTTTGTCAAAGAAAACGCTTACGATAGAAAAGCGGCAATATCTTTAACTATAGCCGGAGTTGTTGCTGTATTTATTGCAGCATATATTGTAAAATCACTGCCAATCGGAATATTAAAATGGGTTGTGTTTGGAGTGGTGATTTATACTTCAATCAGTATGTTCATTTCATCACAGAGTAAGCTACCGGATAAAGTCACTCAATTATCATGAATAAAAAAATCATACTACATATTACTTCAATAATTACTAAACCAACACTGATGAAAATAGAAAAATCATTGAAAGAACTATTGCTGCTGATGTTTATGTTTTCCTGCCTGATTTCATTTAGTCAGCAGAACAAACCTGCACTTACCCTTGAAGATATTTATGTCAATCAAACGTACAGACAAAAAAACTTTGGTCCTGTGCGCTGGATGAAAGATAACCAGGGGTATTCAACGCTCGAGTCAAATAATGAAAAAGGTGGTACAGATATTATCCGTTATGATGCACAATCTGGAAAAAGAACTGTATTGGTTTCGGCAAAACAATTGATTCCTGCCGGGCAGTCAAAACCTTTAAGTATTGCCAACTATGAATGGTCAGCCGACGACAGCAAACTGTTGATATTCACCAATACAAGAAGAGTTTGGAGATACCATACCAGGGGAGATTACTGGCTGCTTGATATGAAAAGCGGAAAATTGCAGCAATTGGGCAAATCTGTTGAAAGTACAACGATGATGTTCGCTAAGTTTTCACCTGATGCAGGCAAGGTGGCATTTGTAAGTAAGCTGAACATTTTTGTAGAAGACCTTGCCACAAATCAGATTAATCAAATCACTCACGATGGTGGAGATAATATTGTAAACGGAACTTTCGATTGGGTGTATGAAGAAGAGTTGGAATGCAGAGATGGCTTTCGCTGGAGCCCCGACGGCAACAATATAGCTTATTGGCAGTCTGACACAAAAGGTATAGGCACATTTTACCTGATTAATAATGTTGATTCAATTTACTCAAAGCCAATTCCGTTGCCATATCCAAAAGTTGGTACTCCATTATCTGCAGTTAAAGTCGGTGTTGTAGATGCAAAAGGAGGCGCAACAAAGTGGTTCAATATTCCTGGTGATCCCCAGGATAATTATTTGGCGCGAATGGATTTTATTCCTTCATCAAATGAAGTGATGGTCCAGCAATTAAACAGGCGTCAGAATACAAATAAAGTATGGATCGGGAATATCGGAACAATGTCTGTTAATAACATTCTTACAGAAACTGATCCGTCTTTTCTAGATGTACACGATGATACCCGCTGGCTCGATAATGAGAAATATTTCACCTGGACAAGTGAACGCGATGGATGGAAACATTTGTATAAAATTTCGAGAGATGGTAAAGAAATAAAACTGATCACAAAAGGTGATTTTGATGTTGTGGAAATTAATTGCATTGATGCAAAGAATGGTTACGTCTATTTCATCGCTTCACCCAAAAACTTTACCCAACGATATCTATATAGAAGCCGTTTGGATGGAACTGGCCAGGTGGAACAGGTTACTCCGGATGCTATGGCCGGTCAAAGTAGCTATCAAATGTCGGCAGATGCAAAATGGGCAATCCAGAAATTTCAGAATGTATCCACTCCGTTAACGATTTCGCTGTTAAGCATGCCATCGCATAAACAAATCAGACTGTTGGAAGATAATCGTGCGTTGAAAGAAAAGTATGATAAGCTTGGCCTGAGTAAAAAAGAATTTATCAAAGTGGATATTGGTGATGTGGCGCTTGATGCCTGGATGATAAAACCTATGGACTTTGATAAAGCAAAAAAGTATCCTGTACTTTTCTATGTATATGGAGAACCCGCCGGAGCTACTGTTCAGGATGTTTGGGAAGGTAATGACTTATGGAATCAGTATATGGCGCAGCACGGCTATATAGTTATAAGTATTGATAACAGGGGGACCAGAACGCCACGCGGTAAACAATGGCGTAATGCTATCTATGGGCAGATTGGTATCCTCGCTTCCACAGATCAAAGCAAGGCTGCTCTAAAATTGTTTAATTTGTTTCCCTTTATAGATTCTTCACGGGTAGGAATGTGGGGATGGAGTGGGGGAGGACAGATGACGCTTAATTGCATGTTCCGGTATCCCGGCATTTATAAAACAGGTATTGCGGTCTCTTTTGTTTCTGATCAAAAGCTATATGATGCCACGTATCAGGAACGATATATGGGTTTATTGAGTGAAAATGCACAAGGTTATCGGGATGGGTCACCCATTAACTATGCAAAAAACCTGCAGGGTAAACTGATGATTATGCACGGTACTGCTGATGATAATGTACATTACCAGAGTTTTGAAATGCTTGTAAATGAATTGATAAAAAATAACAAACTTTTTGAAATGATGTCATATCCAATGCGGTCGCATGGTATCAATGAAAGAGCAAATACCACCCTTCACCTTCGCCGGACGATGGAAAAGTTTTGGAAGGATAATTTATAATCGTTAATTTATAAAAAAACTACCATGGATAATTATCCCAGCATTTTTAATGATGTGATAGGTCCTGTAATGCGTGGCCCGTCCAGTTCACATTGCGCTGCTTCATTAAGGATCGGAAGGTTATGCAGGGATTTAATGGATGGCCATTTAAATCATATCCTGATTGAGTTTGATCCGAATGGTTCGCTAGCTACAACACACAAGAGCCAGGGTTCGGATATGGGATTGTTTGGAGGTTTTCTGGGATGGGAAGCTTATGATGAAAGATTGCCGCAATCCGAAAAATTTATTGAAACTGCAGGCATCAATATAGAAATTGAAATTCTGGATATTGGAGCAACGCATCCGAATACGTATAAAATCACTTTAAACAATCAGCACGAAAGTCATAGGCTCACCGCCATTTCAACGGGTGGCGGAATGATTGAGGTGATTGAAATAGACGGTTCTGAAGTTTCTATGGCCGGTGATTTTTATGAAACTTTAATTTATTGTAGTGATGCTGAAAAAGTAATTGCCTATTTAAACAAGGTTGCAACATATGACCAGATAGATTGGCATCAAGGTGAAATTTCGTTTATAGAAATAAAAGCACAGCAATTTCTTGATGATGGCTTCTGCCAGGAACTTTTGGCGATGGATGAAGTGTTTTACATAAAAAAGATGTCGCCGGTGCTTCCTGTTATGTCAAGAAAAGATCTTGTGGTGCCTTTCATAACATGCGAAGAAATGCTTCTTTACAATCAGGACAAAAACCTTGAATTATGGGAGCTGGCGGTTGCTTATGAAAGTGAAAGGGGCAAGATTCCCAATGAAGAGGTTTTTGAAAAAATGCGTTCCATCGTGCGTATAATGAATAATTCAATTCAGTTGGGATTGAAAGGAACTGATTATGAAGACCGCATTTTAGGGAGCCAGTCGGTGCAATTAAAATCGAAAATGGATAATAACCAGTTAATGGGTGGTGCTGCGAACAACAGGATAATTATGTATGTGTCGGCAATGATGGAAGTGAAGAGCTCAATGGGGGTAATTGTTGCCGCTCCAACCGCGGGCTCTTGCGGCGCATTACCCGGCGCATTGATTGGAATGGGCGACTCGCTGGAATTAACGGAAAACGAAGTTGTTAAAGCGATGCTGGCAGCAGGTTTGATTGGAGTATTTATAGCAGCACATGCAACATTTGCTGCTGAAGTAGGTGGATGTATGGCGGAATGCGGTTCCGGTTCAGGTATGGCGGCGGCGGCATTGGTTGGAATGGCAAATGGCACATTGAATCAATCCCTTGCGGCGGCTTCACTTGCGCTGCAAAATACGCTGGGATTGATCTGTGATCCCATTGGTAATCGCGTGGAAGCACCTTGTCTGGGAAGAAATGTGATGGCCGCCACTAATGCGGTTTCCTGCGCTAATATGGCCTTGTCCGACTACAATCATTTAATACCGTTGGATGAAGTTATAGAAACCATGCAGGCGGTTGGCAACGAAATTCATCATACACTAAGATGTACAAACCTCGGTGGACTTTCCATTACAAAAGGAGCCAAAATAATTGAAAAGAAATTAAATGAACAACCACAATCATTTTTTAAAAGTTGTTAACGACTGATCTGCGTTGATCAAATCACTTTTATCACTGCTTGCAGGCGGGAAGAAATCAGAATATTGTCAACCATTTTTTCCTGCCTTTCCATCTTATCCTGACAAAATACCACACTATAAAAACTCTCCTCTAAAAATATTTATTTAATAATATACCAATCGGTATATTTATTATTATATTTGAATGCTATGAGTGACATGGTATCAAAGGCTGACAGAACCAGGCAGTTTATTATCGAAAAGACGGCATCCATTTTTAATGAAAGAGGCTTTTTGGGTACCTCATTAAACGAGTTAACAAAGGCCACAGGTTTAACAAAGGGCAGTATTTATGGAAACTTTGAAAATAAAGATGAAGTGGCGCTGGCCGCATTTGATTACAATTTCACCAGGGTTACCGAATTCATCAAATCCAAAATATTGATGTTTGATCACTCCATTGATCGCTTATTAGTTTATCCTGATGTATACCGCAACTATCTTAAAGTTCCCTTTTTGTTGGCGGGTTGTCCGATTTTGAATACAGCCACTGAAGCAGATGATACTCACCCGAAGTTAAAAGAGAAAGCTGCAGAAGCGCTCTCGTTTTGGAAAAAATCAGTAGAAAATCAAATTAAAAGGGGGATAGCACTGGGGGAAATAAAAGCTGAAATTAACCCAACCCAAATAGCGGTAATTCTTATTGCAATAATTGAAGGCTCATTTATGCAGGCAAAAGTTACAGGCAAAACAACCGAATTGAAAATATCCATGGACTATCTTGAAAAAATAATACTCAGTTTAAAAATTTAATTTTTTTGATCATTAATATACCGATCGGTATAATTCAAAAGTTTTCATTATGCAGGTATTTCAAAAAATAGTCGAAAGCACCATGAAAATCAGGTTTCATGATTGCGACCCATTTAATCATCTCAACAATTCCCGCTATCTGGATTACATCGTTGCAGCAAGAGGAGATCAGCTTATTGAAAATTATGACTTCGATATTTATAAAATAGCTACGGAACAAGCACTGGGATGGGTAACAGCACAAACGCAGATTTCATATTTATCACCAGCCCTTTTAATGGAAGAAGTTGTGATACAAACCAGATTGATCGCTTTTACAGAAAAGAGTTTAATGATGGAAGGGTTGATGTGGGATCTGAAAAAGAACAATTTGAAAGCAGTGATGTGGTCGAAACTGGTTCATTTCAATCTTAAAACTAAACGAAGCCAAACGCATACCGAACAGCTGTTGGAATTCTTTCGTCAACTCGTTTATCCGCTGGATACATCAATGAATTTTGAAGAAAGGGTACATCATTTTAAAATAAGAACATAACCTATTGAAATTACTTAATCGTCGATCAATGGAATATGAGATGCGAAAGGAGAATGTATTTTTCGTTGTTGGTGACGATCCGGCACTGGTTTTTGAATCATCAATCAAAGTTTATGAATTATACAATCATCAACGCTTTACCAGGTGACTTGCCTGCGATTTATAGATTGTTTGAAGAAGCAATCAGATTTCAAAAAGAAAATAATTATATCGGATGGGCAAATTATGACAAAAGATTTTTGCAATCGGATATTCAGCATTCATTCCTTTTCAAAATATTGAATCACGATAATGACATAACCTGTATTTTCAGCATTTGTTACAGCGATGAATTGATATGGCGGGAAAAAGAGAAAGGTGATGCGGTTTATCTGCACAGGATCGTACTAAATCAAAAATATAAAGGTGAAAGGCTTTTCCAAACAGTGCTGAACTGGGCAATTGAACTCGCAAGAAAGCGAAAATTGAAATTTATCAGGATGGATACATGGGCAGAGAATGAAAAAATAATAGCTTATTATAAAAGTTATGGCTTCACATTTGTCGAGAATTATACAACACCGGATATAGATCATCTGCCGGTGCAACATAGAAATCTCAGCGTAGCCCTTCTGGAATTAAATGTTCAAAATGCATCAATAAATATTGCCACATAATTACTGATATGGATATACTGCAACAAATTCTTGTACATACGGTAAAGACGATCAATTATCGATTTATAAAAGTTATTAACGGTTCAAAAGAAAATTTCGGAGAGTTTAAAATCAGCGATCATACCAGAACCCCAAATCAAATCATAAATCATATGTTTGACCTGGCAGCAAAAACGCGAACTTTCATCATGGAGGGGCATTTCAATATTATGTCACCTGCTTTACTTGATTTTGATAGTGAGAAAGAACGTTTAATTGCGGAGTTAAAGGAACTATCGACGGTTATAGAAACCATAAGTTTTGATATGGATACGGGTAAAAAATTATTGCAGGGGCCACTTGCCGATATCATTACTCATATAGGACAATTGGCCATGCTAAACGGTTTGAATGGCAATAAAATTCCAAAGGAGAGTTACTACAATGCGGTCGTTGGATAACTAAGATAGGTTGATAGACGAATGCAGTAAGCATTGCATTGCAGATGTTGATTATTTTGAGATATATGGAACCCATGTTGATCAGCCTTATAAGTTAAAATGAAAGCTATCTAACACTTACATTGCAGTTAATGTAAGAGTTCAGCAGGTTATACAGCACTGGGTTGAAGCATTATTTCTAAAAACCAGATCTTCTGTTGAATTCCGGCGAAATAATGATTGATGCAGAAGTGTGGGAGACGAAGATTCAAAGCGCATTGTGATAACTGGAGCTATCATCGGTAGTTCAGTTTTTCCTGTTTCGAAAGGTGTTCGACTAATTATTTCATAAACAACCCCACATTTTCTTTTGTGATTTTTATTAACCCGGTGTTGACTACAGCTGGCAAATTAGTGATGCCTGCCCTAATGTCATTACTGGATAATTTATTGGTTTGATGAACAAAATCATATAAAAACTCAGCCCCGTACCACGTGAACAATTCCCTTTTCTGTCCTGCAAGTAATTGGATTACCCCTTCTTTCACCAGTTGCAAATGTTCCGGTTCCCAATCAACGGTGGTGATTTTTATTTTTCCAGCCTTGCCTGCTTCTTTGACAGAAAGCGCCATACCTGGACCTGAGTTACTGTCGAATCCGCATAAGCCTGATAGATCAGGGTAAGCCGCAATTAAGTCAGCAGTGATTTTGGCTGCTTCCTCCATATTGGCTTTATCATCAAACTTGCCCACCACTTCAATATCAGGATATTTTGCCAACACATCAAGCAACCCTCTGAAGCCATCTTCCATGTTGGCGAGCCCTAAAATTCCCATATAAGCGATCTTGCCTTTTCCACCAATCAGCTTTACCATTTCTTCTCCCTGCATGCGGCCGATTTCATACCAGTTGGTTCCTAAAAAAGCGTGTCGTTTTGAATTGGGAATATCAGAATCATACACCACCACTGGTATGCCTGCATCTACGGCACGATTAATAGCCTGGGTGATAGCCGCATCAGTTCCGTTAATTAAAAGACCAGTAGGCTTTGTTCCAATCACTTCTTCAATGGTATTTATTTGAGCAGGTACATCCCAGTCGGAAGGCCCAAGAATGGAAACCTTCACTCCTTTTTCTTTGCCCCAGCGTTTAAATGTTGCCTGATCATGATTGACATACATGGGCATGGAAACTGCTGTGGTAATCATCACATATTCTTCATTTTTGATTTCGTCGGTAACGATTTCTTTTACTGCCTGCAATTGTTCCGACTTTTCCCTTGGCGGTAATTCACATGCAAAAAATAGTAAGATGCAGGCAGAAATATGTATAATATTTTTTTTCATCACTCAATTTTCTTTATGATAAATGCCCAGTCTTCTTTTAACGTTTTTGGATATTGCCAGGCTCCATTAACCGCATCGCAATCAGGCAGGCGGATACTTTCACCGGTAAGGGGATTAATCATCAGTACTGAATAAACAGCACCTTTTGGCAATACCAGTCTGCAATATGGCAAACGGCTATAAATCAGGTATTCATTTCCGATAGTGGCCAGGCAGTAATTTCCATTATTAATTAACTGGTTCGCAGGTTCCATTTTCCAGAATGTTGTCTGCTCAAAAATTTTACGCATTACCGCATATCCTTTCAACATCACCATACTGTCGTTGCCCCTGCCATTGATCCATCCTCCGCCTTCGTCCTTTCCTGCGCCTGTTCCTTCATTTGCTCTTTCACCTGTTGTTTGATGGCCGCCGGCCATCACCATCTCCCAGGCCAATTGTCGCCTGTTATCCGCCGAACGGCCATCAGGGTATTTTGTAGCTGTCGCGCCGCAGCCCCACACTGAATAATGATCTTCATAACCGTATTCTTCATTAATCTGCGGAATGATTCTTCCTGTTGCAGCCTGGGCCTTCCGTGCATTGGAAATAAAGTCGTATCCACCACATTCATCCCAGCTTTGATAAAGCACCATGTCGACCCAATCGGATTTACGGAAAGGGAAGTTCGCATTGCCATGTACAGAAATCAAATGCCTGTTTGGATCTCCACTTTTAACAAGCTTTCCCATTTTTTCAACCCATTCCTCATTCCTGAATAGATGATATTCATTGGTGATATCCCAGGTGATATTCGGAAAAGCTGAATAACGCGATACGGCATACCGGTAATATCGCTGTTCATTTTCATTACCCATATTTGCTTTTTTAAATGGGTCGCATCCATGATCTAATCCATCAACATAAAATATGAGTGACACAATAATGTCTTTTTCTTTTGCACGCCTTACAAGCCGGTCTAACTTTTGCCAGTGTGCAACATTAAAGCGGGTTACATCAAATTGCGGATCATCAAGGTCGTCGGGCTTTTTGGCAACCCAGGGATTCAATTTAAAAGTGAAATTTGCTGATTCCACTACATTATTTTCATTCCAGCGGCTTCCCCCATGCGCCCGCCCGTTAATGGCCACGCGTATCCGGTTAATCCTTAAGCGGGCCAGCCTGTCTATCGCCTGCTCTATAATTTTTTCGTCTTTCCAACCAAGCATCCAATAGGTTGTGGTCGCATTCCAGAAAAAATGTTTGCCCGTTCCATCCAGCATAAAATGCCATGGATTTTCTTTATCCACTCTTAACACACCCTGGTTTGTTGACTGAGTGGCAATGAATTCTCCTTTTGAAACATGTACTTTTTTTTGTGTTTTGACAGTCACCAGGTAACGATATTTACCAGGTACAACGGGCATAAAGCGGACTTTAAACACCGTACCTTTCTGATCGTCACAAAACCCCGCTACAGTGGTGATCTTTCCATCTTCAGCAACGAATTCACCTGTGACCGCAACTTCTGTAAATGGATTGGCAACGAATGAATGGTTTGTAATTATAGATGCTTCCCAATAATCATATGTTTCGACAGTCTTTTGCGGGATAGACGTAGTGATGCCGTTTAATTTTTTTTGTGCCGTAGCGGAAAAAGAAATCGCGATGAACAGCACAAACAAACATTTTATGTGATGCATATATTGCATATTTTTTAAAGAAAAACGTGATGCGCAAATCGTGGTCTTCATGATTTTTTTTGAACTGACTTATCGATCCATACAGCAAGGATCAATATCATGCCAAGAATAATTTCCTGCCAGTAGCCCGATACCCTGGCGATGACCATGATATTGGTTACCAGTCCCATAAATAAAGCACCCAGCAATGCGCCCTGTATTTTTCCTGCACCACCTTTTAAACTGGCCCCACCCAGTATAACGGCCGTGATCACCCGCAGTTCCAGCCCCCTTCCTGAAGTAGGCAATGCTGCGCCCAATCGGGAGGCCAACAGTATACCCGCAATACCTGCCAAAAATGAAATGAATACATAGCTGAACACTTTCATTCTTTTCACATCAATTCCGGATAAAGCAGCAGCCTTCTCGTTGCCACCGATATAATAAAATCTTTTGAAGAATGTGGTTTTGGTGGCAACAAACGATGTAGTGCCAACTATTGCAAGCATATACCAGATGGGCATTTGTATTCCCAATAATTTTGATTGGCTAATGGCATTAAACCAATAGGGGAGACCTTGTATTCCTGCCCCGCTGGTCAGCAATGCGAGGCCACGTACAATGCCCATCATGGCCAGTGTTTGTATCATTGGATTGATCCCCTGGTAAGCAATAAAAAATCCGTTTACCAATCCAATCGCAATGGCAACAAGTAGGGTGATAATCAAGGCTGGGAAAACAGGCACGTTCATAAAAAACATCAGGTAAGCCGAAAGACATCCTGCAAAAGCGACTGTTGAACCTACAGACAAATCAAAAGCTCCCGAGATCATTAACAGCATCATACCCACTGCCACAATGGTGTCGATCGACAGATTCAAAAAAATCTGGGAAAAATTCTGAAATGTCGCAAACTGGCCGGGAAAAACCATTGCTGCAATTATAATCACAATCAAAATAGTTATTGATAATGATGACGTGCGGTCTGCAAATATTTTTCTCATTTGATATGGAATAAATCGTTCAATTTTTACATTGCCCAGGTCAGTATCTCTTCTTCACTGGTGTTTGCGGTTATCAGTTCTTTCACAACAGTGCCATTTTTTATCACCAGTATCCTGTCGGAGATGGCCAGAATTTCTGAAAGTTCACTTGAGATCAGTAGTATGGCTTTTCCGCCTGACGCCAGTTCCAGCAGCAGGTCATAGATCTCGAATTTCGCCCCGATATCGATGCCATGTGTGGGTTCATCAATCATCAGCATATCCGGGTTCACTGAAAGCCATCTTGCCAATATTACTTTCTGCTGATTGCCGCCGCTCAATTCAGCAATGTTCTGTTCAACTGACGTACATACAATCCTTAGTTTTTCTTTGAACGATACTGCTTTTCGTTTTCCCGCAGAATAATTAATCACGGCCGGGCGGTGCGCCGTATATGAAACTGCACTAATATTTTCAGTTATGTTCATATCCTGAAATAACCCCAAATCTCTTCTTTCTTCCGGGAGGTAGGCAATTTTGTTCTTTATAGCTGTACCCGGACTATTTATTGTGATCTGTTTGCCATCGATAGAGATTGTACCTGAGTCTTTTTTAATGTCACCAAAAATGGTTTTTGCAATTTCCGTACGCCCTGCACCTACAAGGCCGGCTAATGCTACAATTTCTCCCCTGTGAATTTTGAACGAAACGTTTTTTACGTGCCGGTTGGTAATGTTGCTTACTTCGAGTGCCACTGATTTTTTTTCAATGTTGCGTTTTCGGGTAGTTGTGATTTCTCTTCCCACCATTAACTCAATCAATTTTTCTTTGGTGAGCGTGTGTACAGGTGCTGAAACAATCCAGTGCCCATCTTTCAGTACCGTGGCCCTGTCGCTGATGGTAAAAATTTCTTCCATCCGGTGGGAAATATAGATGATGGAAGTACCTTTTGATTTTAGTGAACGGATGATTTCAAACAGCGTTGCTTTATTGTTGTCCGACAGGGAGGCAGTGGGTTCATCTAAAATTAATATCTCAGGTTGTCGCGACAATGCTTTTGCGATTTCCACCATTTGTTTTTGCCCTGCTGAAAGTGTATTAACCAGTGAACGCGGATGAAAGAGATGTCCGATTTTTAGCTGCTCGAGTATTTCACCTGTCTGTTGGTATAAACGGTGATAATCTATAACACCGGATTTTTTTTTGGGAAAGCGGTTGACAAAAATATTTTCTGCAACATTCAGGTTCTCGAAAAGGCTCAGGTGTTGATACGCAATTGCAATTCCTGATTTGCCTGCATCATCCTGGTTTTTAAACCGCACCGGCCGCCCATTTAGAACAATTTCTCCTTCATCCGGCTGGATATCCCCGGAAAGGATATTCATGAGGGTAGTCTTGCCGGCACCGTTTTCGCCACACACTGCATGCACCTCGCCTGCTGATAATTCAAAATCGATTTCCACAAGTGCTTTCACAGCGCCATAAGATTTTGAAATATTTTTAAGCGACAAAAGCATACTACAAAAATTGAATGATTTTGTTATAGGCAGCCGACTCATAACAGGCATTTACCAGTTGTACGGTATTGAAATTATCTTCACCAGTGGTTTCGCAATGTAAACCCTGAAGCCCTCTTAAAATATCTGCATTGCAATCCACGATGCTTGAATGAACAACCGCATAATTCGGATCAAGCCAGTTATAGATTTGTGGATAAATTATTTCAATTGTTGTACCATTTATATCAGTTGTTTTGATTGTGAAGTCGTGGGTTAAATGAATTGAACCTTTTGTTCCTTCAACTAAAATCAAGGTTTGCGGAAATGATTCCTTTTCTAACAGTGAAGCATAACTCATCTCCGCAATACAATGCAAACCGGATTTCATTTTCATTAAAACATTGGCAACATCTTCTCCTTGTATTTTAGGATTTACCTTTTGCGTCAAACAATACAGCGTTTCCGCTTCCCCAAAAAGATAGCGGCAAATATCCAGTATATGAGAGCCGATATCGGTCAATATGAATTTTTCCAGCGTAGCAAGGAAAGGCTGATTGTCGAAAACCGGGAATGCTGAACAAAAACTTACTCTTGCTTTGAATGGATCACCGATAATGCCTGATTCAAGCTTTTTTTTCAATGCCCTGAGCGGAGCCTGCCATCTGAAATTTTCATGAATAAATAATTTTACTCCATTCCTGTTGCACACTGAAAGCATTGCGGATGCATCATCTAATGACGTTGCCATAGGTTTCTGGCAAATCACATCTTTGCCAGTATTAGCGATGATCGCTGTAAAATGGGCATGTGTGTCAACATCTGTAATGATATCTGCAAAATCAATTTCCTCATTGAATAAAAGGGAATTAATATCATCATAAACACCGGCATTCAAACTGAACTTTTCATTAATGGATTCAGCTTTACCTTTCGTTCGATTGTATAAAGCCACAATCTCCACACCCGGTAATTCGAGCCAGGCTGGGATTTGATAATTTGCCCAGAATCCTGTCCCTATTATTGCACCTCGTAGTTTTTTCATTGCGTTTCAATTTTTCTCCAGACTGCCCTTGACCCATCTATGCCGCATTGAAACCTGAGCGGTTGAATAATCTTTACTTCGCTGCCATCCTCTTTCATTATCCATACAGGACGTTTTTCGCCCTCTTTGTTTTTGTAAGCGGCTTCTCTACGCTCTGTATCGCGCCAAAATGCATCATTGGTTACTCTGAAAGAGATCCATTGTCCATCGGGAGAATAACATGCTGAGTTGCTTACCCAGCCCAATTGTGTGAGCCTGGTAAGATTACTTCCATCAATGTTCACGGTGTATATTTCAGCAACTTCTTTTCCTCTTTCATCATCACTGAAAGTGATTTTACTGCCATCGGGAGAAAAGACTGGTCCAACTCCACCAAGCTCACTTTCATGCAATGTAATTTGTTTGATATTGCCACCGTTAATGTCCATCGTAAAAACAGCAAAACCGGATTTTACTTTACGGGTAAAAACAATAGCCTTTCCATCTGGAGAAACATTGGGATCACGGACATCTGGTATGCGTTTGAGCCGACGCGATTCCATATCGAGTACGCCGGCCTCCGAGGTGTTTCCGATGCCAAACACTACAGTTTTTCCATCAGCCGAAAACGAAGGGAAGTAGCATACATCATTAAGGGAGGTGATTTGTTCAACTTTATTACCGGCCGGATCGGTCATGTAAATTTCAAAAACCTTTTCGTCTTTTCCGCGGTTGGAAGTGAAGAGGATTTTTTGCCCATCGGCCGAAACCGCCGGGTAGCGATCTTCAGATAAAGGGGAGCGCGAAATATTTCTGGTATCGCCTGTAACAGGATTTGTAGCAAATATTTCGGTATCTCCTGTGCGCAATGAAGTCATCAGCAATTCGTAACCCTGCTGTGAAAAAACATGCGTGGAGAAAATAAGCAGCACAATGATTTTACAAAACTTCGAAATCATTAATACGATTTTATTTATTTGTAATATCCCTTACCTGTTCCCTGATATCATCCATGTCGAAAATTTTCTGCCAGCCTTCTTTAAATAGAATAGGTTTCGCACGCTTTGAAATTTTATATGCAGCATCAGAAAAAGTTCCATTGACTTCTTTAAATAATACTGCTATCTGGATGCGCAGGTGGCCGAGTACAAAATCCCTGGCTGCAGCTTCAGGCACTCCCAGTTCAACAATTTTGTCAAAGCCTTCTTTTACAACTTCCATACAGGTTTGTGCTAGGGTTTCAACCATTGCCGGTTCAAGAATCGCCATCTGTTCCAGCGTAATGCGGTGAACCTTATCAATGGGTTGGTACATATCCTTTGCCACCTGTTCCCCTAGCAAATATTGATCTTCTGAACCATGCATTAACGCCACAACGATAGACTGTTTTGCAGTGATGCCGCCGTAAAAATCGCGGAATAATTTTTCTTCCGGCTCCCAATTGAATACTGATGGATGGCAGGGATGCGCAATAACATATCCAAGGTCATCCCGATGAAAAATTACACCATCCAGTGGCGCAGCAGGATCAAGCGTTAACACCGTAGCACCTGTTTTCATCAGGGGAATAAACTCTGCCGACAATGTTCTTAACGCCACATCAGGCAATGCCAATATTACCACATCGGCCTCTGCAACAGCTTCCTTTTTATCAGTTACAGACACTTTTCTTTCTGCTAATCCTGCTATTCCCTTCTCACTGATTTCAAAATATGACACATCATAAGATGGCATTTTCAGAAAGTTATCTGTAAGCCGGATGCCCATTTTTCCACCGGCGCCAATTAATGCAACTTTTCTCATTTTATTTTTATTTAAAAACAGATTGTAAATAATGAATACTCTCGGTTGCCCATTTATTTTCTTTGTCGCATGTTTCCTTACTATCATTTTCTGGTGGAACCCATTGTTCAAGTACCGCCGTTTTACAGCGATTATAATTTTTGATTTTTGGCAAGAGCCATTCTAAATCAAGCATTCCTTTTCCGGCAATTTCACCGTTAACAGTAAATCCCATTTTATGTGAAAGACGTTGAATGTTAAAATCCTTGATGTGCAGATTGACGGTGTGTGGAGCCAGTAGATTAGCGACCTGTTCCAAACCCTCTCCGGCACCGATAGAATTAACGCAGTCTAGACAGATGCCCACGTTAGCGTGGTCAATGGACTCAATCAATTCCGCTAATGCTGCAGCTTTAAATCTGTCGTGATTTTCTATACCGAGTATGATATTGTTATCCACTAGCTGCGACAGGTATGACTCAATGATTGCAATTACTGTGTCGGTTTCAGGCTCATAATTGTCACCGTCAATGACAAAACGCAGCAACGGCGCTTCAAAATAGGCCGCCAATTCAATATAATCTTTCAGGTTTTTTGTGTCGAGTTTTCTTGCACCGATTTCGAAGCGGATCTGATTGTTTGCCAATTCGTTTTTCAGTCTTTCCTTTCTTTCCGAATCAAATTCCAGTAGAGGAATATTATCTCCAATCTGCAAGCAGTGTAAGCCGAATGCAACAGTTTGATGTACCATGTCAATTTCGTTCATCGGACGATCAGGAATATTTCCTGCAAATCCGATATTCCAACCATAAGTAAAGCTGCTGATTCCTAATTGCATCGGGTGATGAATATATTGTTAGATGAAAAGGCAATAGGCAATAGGCAGTAGGCAATAGAGAACAGCCAGTTATTGTGTTGGTTGTTTCCTGCTTACTTCTCACTAGTTAATGTTCAAATGTATTGGCCGTTGCCAACTCTATACTTACTACTACTATATAACTGGAAAATTTTATCATTAAAAATCTAGTTTAATTCTATTGAAACTTTAGCGCTATGTTGGTTTATCAATTCACTGATCGACAAAATACAATTTCATAAATTAAATTAGAATTACTTATGTTTTTTCTCCGCTCATCTCAAAACCTCCGCTAACCTCTGTGGCCTGCATTTAGAAATCTAAAAATTTACGGTTGTAATTTTTTTTGGGGCCACTGAGTAAAACGGAGCATTTGAGTTTAACAGAGTAAATCAAAAATTTCAAGTTATTTCTAATTGAAATATTAGCGACGTGTTTATCTATTGGCTCACTGCTCACTGCCTGGTTTTGAATATTTTTTTGATGCATCATCCAATATCAACACCCAGTCTAAACCATATCCTGTAGTGGGTGGTGTAAACAGTTTTGTACCGGAGTTTGAAAATTCTCCCAGGTCTTTTGTTTCCCCATTTCTTGGATTATACCAATACGCGAGCACCTGGCTGCCTGATATTTTGCCCATATTCACAGTGAATGCTTTTCCAAAAGCAGAATAAATAAAAATATAGTCATTTCCACGTGTGGCCTGTATCCGCTCATAAGCTGCATTTGCATTTTCAGCAATCAATGACTGATCTGGTATCCGTTCTAAAAATGGCCGCGCTTCCAGTAGCCTTCTTACATGTTTCATTTGGTTGGCTCCCTGCAAATCAAGTGCTACCTGCCAGTAAATATTGGGCCTGTTTACCGCTTCGCGTTTGGGTGAGTACATCTGCCATATATCATGACAACCATAAGTGTGACCGAATGCGCCAGCGAAGAGATCCAGGTAGGCAGATTTTCTAACATCATATGCGTTTGAAGTGCCAAGGTCATTTGGATTAAAGCAAACCGGGTGATCTTCATAAATGGGTTCGCCATCAAGAACGGGTTTCACAAGACTACGATCGTATGATCCTTTTATTTTATCATAAACATTGTTATCGCGGCAATGCCCGGTTTGAAACATATTGAAATCAAACCATCCGTCGGCATGAAACCATTCACTGGATCCTTCCTGGTTGGGTTGCGGATGATAAGTGATCATCGCTTTATCTCTTCCACCAACACCTTCTTCAATACCTGCTGCCATTGCCCGCCAGGTTTCAACATCTTTTGAGTCTTTTCGCGGATTGCGGTCACCGCCCAATATCCAGATGATATTTGTTTTATTCCTGTAACGGGTGCCTAACCACTTGCCATAAGATTTGGCATTTTCAAGATTGAATATTTCAGGGCCTTTACCCCAGGTGGACGCATAAAGTTTGTCTCCCCAGGTAGGAAGAAAACCTATGTTGAGGCCAAGCTCATTTGCTTTATCGATAATAAAATCAACATGTTTAAAATATGCTTCATTGGGTTTTGAAGGATCCAGGTTGTCAAACGGAACTTCACCATAGGCATTCTTTTCCTTTAGCCCGTCGAATTCAGCAAGGGCCACGGCCTGCACCACGGTGAATCCCTGCGCCGCCCTTTTTCTCAAATAGTATTCTGCATCCTCACGATCCAGCCGGTGAAATAGTTCCCAGGCGGTATCACCCAACCACATGAATGGTTTATTGTTTTTGAGCAGGTACCTTTTGTTGGCGCTGATGGTAAATATTTGGGCATTAAGAAACAAGCTGAGAGTGCAGAAAAGGAAAAGGGCAAAACATCGTTTAATTCGCATCGTTTGAAATTTACTGTTAGAACCGGAGTACAAATTATAGGAATATCTCTCTCGGAAATTCGCCGGTTCGCGCTATTTTTAATGCTATCTGCGCGTATTGTTTTCCTGGTTTTCTTTATTTCAGCAATAAAGTGTTATTTTTCTTGTGATAACTCAGCTCACGAAAGAATATGAAAACCCCGCATCTCCTCAAGATAATTCCGCCGATCGACGCTTCTTTTGTATTGAAAGGGGATGATATATCCTGGAGTAATCCATGGCATTATCACCCGGAATTAGAGTTGATCTTTTGTATCCGTGGCAAGGGAACCAATTTTGTTGGGAATGCAATTACCAGTATTGAAGATGGAGAAATCCTGCTTTTCGGTAACAACCTGCCGCATACCCGCCAGCGCGACAGAGCATATTATGAAGCTAACTTAAATGAACAACCGGAATCTATCGTGGTACAATTCAAAAAGGATTTCCTTGGCGAGTCTTTTTTTGAAATCCAGGAATTTGTACACGTAAATGATTTAATGGATCGGGCATTGAGAGGTTTGAAGTTTTACGGCAAAACCATTTCAACTGTATCTGCTAAGTTAGTAGCGATGAAAAGTCTTGGCCGCACTGAATGTATTCTGGCGCTGCTGTCCATCCTCGACGAATTAGCCAGATCAGAAGAATACATTTCCTTAAATAGTCCGTCTTACATCAACAATGCGCATGAAAAATATGCACAGCGGATCAACGCAGTGTATGAGTACACGGTGGCCAATTTCAGGAAACCCATTGCACTTGAAGAAGTGGCAAAGCTGACACATCTTTCCGTTTCAGCATTCTGCAGGTATTTCAGGAAAATCACCCGTAAAAGTTATTTTGATTATCTGACAGAAATCAGGATTGGTTATGCATGTAAAATATTAAGTGAGGAGAAACTCGATATCGCTCAGATTGCATATAAAAGTGGTTTTAACAGTATATCTAATTTCAATAAACTGTTCAAAAAACTAATGAAATCAACACCCAAACAGTATCAGAAAAAGGCTGCTGTAATCGGGTAAAATCTTATGGCATGATAAGTATTTTTCAACTTACTTATGTTGCGGAAGTTTTAATTTCTCCAGCCAATTTTCAATTTTATACAAAAAGGTGGGAGGAACCGGCTGGTTATATCATTTGGAAAGCAGTCTTCAGAACATAACAATATCAGAAAAAATTAAGTGAACATATTACCAATCACAAGATGGCCGGAATTAAAAAAAAAGGCAATCGTTCCATTAATTCCTAACTTCACGGGGCTTCAACGATTCCTTAACGTTACAAGTAGGGATGTGATATGGATTTGATTCTCCCATTTTCTGCTGTAACTGCACTCCATATGATTTCATTATTATCTGTGATCCTGCTTGCTATTGAAGGGTATTTCGGTTTGAAAAACAGTAAACTGATAAAATGCCGGTAATGCCACCTTTAACACGGGCCAAATCATCAGAGATAAGAAGTTCCCATCTTTTTCCGTTTGAGTATCAGTAAAAGCTGGATGAATAATGGTGGCAAATATGGAAATATATATGTTGCCATGTTTATAGTTGAGTGTTTACACGCATGGCTAACCTGATACGGTGATGGTTGTAAGATGCCGGAAGAGAAGCGTTTTGTTAAATTGTTTTATATTTATATATGTCAAAGAGCTGAAATTATTATGTATAAATAATCTAATAGTACATTCAGCTATCCGTGATGCAAAAAAAAACATTTAATACGTTGAACAGGAAAAGACATTTAAGGATAAACAAAAGGTTGAGATACCTCTTCGTTCCGATGCTGGTTCTCATCTTTTCCCTGCAACAGTTTTCATCTTTTGCTTACAGCCAAATAAAAGATAGCCGGCGTCCTGCCAATCTTGTAAAGGTACAGTCAGATAAACTGCTGGTTAGTGCGGATGTCGCGGCTGATCTGCCTTTTGATTCACCTCCTCATGAACCGGAAGCGGAAGTTATAGAAGAAGAAGAAACAAAATCGCATACAGGTAAATACTGGACCCCGCATACATACAAGCATTCTTCACCAGATGTATTTTTTACGCTATCATTAAACAGCAGGTTTTTGCAAATAGTCTGTTCTTTACATAGCAGACTTTCGATCCCCTTTTTCATCCTCCACCATTCGTGGAAGAGCTTTCTGTCTTAATCATCTCCCCGTTGCATTTGATCAATATGGTTTAAGCCATATAGTATCATTCCATTCATGCATTCATTCATTCACCCTCAGGTGAATAATGATCTTATTTCTTTCAACCATCATAATTAGAATATTAATGAAGAGGATATTAATTCTCGCCGTAATGGCAACCCTAATCTTTTTTTCATCTTGTAAACCTGAAAAACATGAGAAAGAAGTGGAAACCAAATTCACCGCAACCAGCCCTGTTGTAAAAGATACCACAATATTTAAAGAATATGTAAGCCAGGTGCACTCTTCCAGCCACATCGAATTAAGGTCGCAGGAGAGAGGATACCTGCAAAAAATCTATGTTGATGAGGGGCAGTATGTAAAAAAAGGTCAGCTGATGTTTCAGATAATGCCTTTGTTATACCAGGCTGAAATGCAAAAGGCAAAGGCAGAGTTGAATTTCGTAGACATTGAATACCAGAATACAAAAAGTCTCAGTGATAGCAATATTGTTTCGAAAAATGAGCTGGCTTTGGCCTGGGCAAAGCTGGATAAAGCAAAAGCTGAGCTGGCATTAGCTCAGGCACATCTGAATTTTACTGAAATCAGGGCGCCATTCAATGGTATAATGGACAAGTTTTACAAGAGATTAGGCAGCTTGATTGACGAGGGCGAACTGTTAACCACACTTTCAGATAACTCAAAAATGTGGGTATACTTTAACGTTCCCGAAGCTGAATACCTTGATTTTGTTCAAAATACCAAATCAGACAGTTTAAGAAAAGTGCATTTACAAATGGCTAATAAAAAACTATTTGATTATCCGGGAATAGTTGAAACCATCGAAGCGGATTTTAATAATGAAACAGGGAATATCGCATTCAGAGCAACATTCCCCAATCCAAAAGGCCTTCTTCGTCATGGTGAAACTGGTAATGTTTTGATGCCTGTCTCACTTAAAAAAGCGCTTATTATACCGCAAAAATCAACATTCGAAATCCTTGACAAAAAATATGTTTTTGTGATCGATCAAAACAATGTTGTAAAGACCAGGGAAATCACAACCGGAGAAGAGATGCCGCATTTGTATGTGGTGACTTCCGGATTAAAAACGGGTGAGAAGATTTTGCTTGACGGCCTGCGTAAAGTGAAGAATAATGATAAGATCAAATATGAATTTGTTTCTCCGATGGAAGTATTCTCGGGTTTGAATGAATTGCATGCAGAATAAGTAAGAACCTTTTAAAACAAAATCATGTTTAGCAAATTTATACAACGGCCTGTACTGGCAATAGTAATATCGCTGGCCATCATTTTTCTTGGTTTGATGGCAATCAGTACCAGACCGATATCACAATTCCCGGAAATAGCCCCCCCAAGGGTAATGGTGTTTATTGCTTATCCGGGTTCAAGTGCCGATGTACTTGTAAAATCCACACTAATTCCGTTAGAGAGGGCTATTAATGGAGTTCAGGGAATGCAGTACATTATTTCAGATGCAACAAGTGCCGGTGAAGCGACGATCCAGGTGGTATTTGAACCTGGCACCGATCCTAACGCTGCAGTAGTCAATATTAAAACAAGAGTCGATCAGGTGATGAATAATCTGCCTCCTTTGGTTCAACGCGAAGGAGTAGTGATCACTCCCATTCAGCCAAGTATGCTGATGTATGTCAACCTGTTTAGTAAGGATAAAAGTGCTGATGAAAAATTTCTTTACAACTATGCAAATGTTCATGTTTTGCCAGAGTTGCAAAGGATAAAAGGAATGGGGCGGGCGCAAATTTTAGGTAGTCGCCAGTATGCAATGAGAATCTGGTTGAAGCCAGATAGAATGAGAGCGTACAATATTTCAACTGATGAAGTAATGGATGCTATGAATGAGCAGAGCGTCATAGGACGGCCAGGCCGGCTTGGACAAAGCTCAGGGAAAACTGCTCAGTCATTGGAATATGTACTTACATATAAAGGAAGATTTAATAAACCTGAAGAGTATGGAGACATTATAATCAAAGCAAATGCTGAAGGCGAAAATCTAAAACTGAAAGATATTGCGGAAGTGGAATTAGGCAGTGAGTTTTTTGATATCTATTCTAACAAAGACGGTTATCCTGCAGCTTCAATTGTATTAAAACAGAATTTCGGAAGTAATGCAAGCAAAGTGATTGAACAGGTGAAAGTGAAGCTGGATGAATTAAAAGGAAGTTTCCCTCCAGGCATGGATTATGAAATCAATTATGACGTGTCGAAATTTGTAAATGCTTCTATCGAAAAAGTAATGCACACATTGCTAGAGGCATTTATACTGGTAGCGCTTGTTGTGTTTATATTTCTTGGCGACTGGCGATCGACTTTGATTCCAATTCTCGCAGTGCCTGTTTCGCTGATTGGTGCATTTTTATTCATGCAGCTATTTGGATTAACTATAAACCTTGTAACGCTGTTTGCATTGGTACTGGCTATTGGTATTGTGGTAGATAATGCAATTGTAGTTGTTGAAGCGGTGCACGCAAAAATGCATGACGAAAATTTGTCGCCATTCAATGCAGTAAAAAAAGTATTGGGTGAAATCAGTGGTGCCATCATTGCAATAACACTGGTGATGACTGCAGTTTTTATTCCTGTTGCATTTATGTCGGGCCCTGTTGGTATTTTTTATCGTCAGTTTTCAATTACAATGGCCAGTTCCATTGTGCTTTCAGGTGTCGTAGCCCTTACTCTTACCCCGGTGCTGTGCGCAATGATTTTAAAAAATACATATGGGCGGCCAAAAAGAAAAACGGCTGTTAATATGTTCATCGACTGGTTCAATCTAAAATTCGAAAAGATAACAGGGAAGTATACCAGCTTATTAAAATTGATTGTTCATCGTAGAATAGTGACATACGGTATATTGATTGTGTTTGCACTGGGCATATTTGGTTTGGATAAAACACTACCTGCAGGTTTTATTCCCAATGAAGACCAGGGAATGATCTATGCCATCATTCAAACTCCTCCCGGTGCCACGCTTGAGAGAACAAATGATGTATCAAGAAAGTTACAGAAGATTGCTGAAGAAGTTGAAGGCATCCAGTCTGTTTCTTCACTGGCAGGTTATGAAATTTTGACTGAAGGTCGTGGCTCTAATGCAGGTACCTGTTTAATCAATTTGAAAGATTGGTCTGCAAGGCACAATTCTGTGAAAGAAATTATTGAAGAGCTTGAAGAAAAAACAAAAGACCTCGGTGCAGTTATCGAATATTTTGAGCCGCCTGCTGTTCCAGGTTATGGTTCTTCCGACGGTTTCTCCCTTCGTATGCTGGATAAAAGTACTACTGTAGATTACCAGGAATTCGATAAAGTGAACAAAGATTTTATGGCTGCATTGCAGAAAAGAAAAGAGCTAACCGGCCTTTTCACTTTTTTCGCAGCCAACTATCCACAATATGAACTTGTGATTGACAACGAGCTCGCTATGCAGAAAGGAGTGTCGATTGGAAAGGCGATGGAGAACCTTGATATATTGTTTGGTAGCACTTATGAACAGGGATTTATCAGGTTTGGGAATTTCTTTAAAGTATATACCCAGGCAGCTCCTGAGTACAGAAAACTACCATCTGATATTCTGAATTTGTTTATCAAAAATAATCGCGATGAAATGGTACCCTATTCGTCATTTATGACGATGATTAAAACACAGGGACCTAATGAGATCACACGATTTAATTTGTATACTTCGTCTTCAATAAAAGGTATTCCTGCTAAGGGTTTTACCAGTGGAGATGCCATCAATGCTATCCGTGAAGTTGCCAAAGAAAATTTGCCTCTGGGTTATGATATTGCCTGGGAAGGGTTGTCTTTTGATGAGGCCGCAAGAGGTAATGAAGCGCTGTACATTTTTGCTGTAGTACTAATCTTCGTTTACCTGGTACTCGCAGCGCAGTATGAAAGTTTCATTATACCCCTGGCTGTATTGCTATCTCTACCTGTTGGAATTTTGGGATCTTTTGTGTTGTTGAAATTCATGGGGCTGGCAAATGATATTTATGCCCAGATGGGTTTGATTATGCTGGTGGGCCTTTTAGGAAAAAATGCGATTCTGATAGTGGAGTTTGCCGTGCAGAAACATCAGCAAGGCGCGACTGTATTAGAAGCTGCTATAGAAGGCTCTAAAGTAAGGTTCCGACCGATCCTTATGACTTCATTTGCATTTGTAGCGGGTTTAATTCCACTGGTAACTGCTACCGGTCCTGGCGCTGTAGGCAACCGAACAATAGGCGCTTCTGCTTTAGGAGGTATGTTATTCGGTACCATCTTCGGGGTAATCGTTGTGCCCGGTTTATACTATATCGTCGGCAAATTATCTGAAGGCAAAAAACTAATCAGCGATGAGGATGAGAATCCTCTTAGTGAAGACTTTGTTGAAAGTCATTCTGATAAGGCAATGAGTAATAAAATCAAAAAATTATTAAAAAGAATCAGGAATAAAAATGGCAAACAAAATATTGAATAAGTTCGTTGTTTTGATATTATTCGCCTGTTGCTCTGTATGGGCGTGTAAAACTCCTGAGCTTGCAACTAAAAGTGATGGTAAATCTATCCCTTCCACTTATAAGGGATCTCAGGATACAATCAATTCAGCGAAAATTAAATGGCGTGATTTTTTTACAGATACAAATCTGATCGCACTCATTGATACAGCCCTGGTCAACAACCAGGAGTTAAACATTACACTGCAGGAGATAGAAATTGGAAGAAATGAAATCAGGGCGAGGAAAGGGGAATATCTGCCATTTGTGAACATCGGCGGAGGTGCGGGATTTGAAAAATCTGGAGAATTCACCCGCAACGGAGCTGTGGATGAAAACATTGAAATCAAACCCGGTAAGGCTTTTCCGAAGCCATTGCCTGATTTCATGGTAGGCCTCTATGCGTCCTGGGAACTGGATGTGTGGAGCAAGTTGAGAAACGCGAAAAAATCTGCTGTCATGAGATACCTGTCTTCAATTGAAGGCAGAAATTTTATGGTAACAAATATTATTGCTGAAATCGCCGGTTCTTATTATGAATTAATGGCACTCGACAATCAGCTGGAGATAGTTCAACGCAATATAGACATTCAGAGTAATGCCCTTCAGGTCATTAAAATGGAAAAAGAAGCGGCAAAGGTTACGCAGCTTGCAGTGAACAGGTTTGAGGCACAACTTTTGAATACGAAAAATCTGCAGTATGCAATTTTGCAGAATATTGTAGAAACAGAAAACCGGATTAATTTTTTGACGGGCAGGTATCCTCAACCGGTAGTAAGAAATTCTGCGGAATTTAATAGCCTGATAACAGATCCGATTTATGCGGGTATACCATCTCAGCTACTGGTCAACCGTCCGGATATCCGCCAGGTCGAACTGGAACTTGCTGCAGCCAAACTCGATATAAAAGTAGCAAGGGCTAATTTTTACCCTTCATTCAAACTGACCGCCGGCGTTGGTTTACAGGCATTCAACCCGGTGTATCTCATAAAGCCTGCATCGATACTCTATAATATGGCAGGCGAGCTTGTTGCTCCTTTGATCAACAGGAATGCTATTGCGGCGACATACCTCAATGCGAATGCCAAACAGATACAGAAGATTTATGACTACGAGAGAACAATATTGAATGCAAATATTGAAGTTATAAATCAATTGTCGAGAATGAATAATTACACGAAGAGTTTCGAAACGAAATCAAAAGAAGTTGATATTCTCACTCAATCGATTACCATTTCCAATAGCCTGTTTCGCTCTGCACGGGCAGATTATATGGAAGTATTACTAACACAGCGCGAAGCACTTGAATCTAAAATTGATCTGATCGAAATTAAACTCAAACAGATGGAAGCAAAAGTGAATATTTATAAAGCGCTGGGAGGTGGTTGGAATTAAAAATGAATGGGTGATAATCTGCTCTGCCATTTATTAGCGCGTAATAAGTTGCCATTGTTTTGACTGAGATTAAAGTTTGTGACCGGATAAATTGTACTCAATTTTCCTTCGGTCGTTCTGTAACCCTGATTGGCTTCACCAAAAGTAATGGAGGTGAGGCCAATCCTTTTTGTGGCTGGTATGATAGTCACTTTAAACTATCTTACCCATTCTTGCGAACGCCGCCCATATAATTTTAACTACCCGCTTCGTTCTTTGACCACTCAGTATCGCTTAAAGGAAGGTCTTTGGCTTATATTTGCGCTCCATGAAACAGTTAAAAGCCCTGAATAAATATTTCTGGAAATACAGGAAACGGTTGGTATTGGGCATTTTTTTTATTGTTATATCTAACTATTTCGGCATCCTCGCTCCGCAATTGACCGGCTATGTTGTTGACAAAGTACAGTATCAGCTAAATACCACCAAAGGATTATCCGATGAAAGTCCTGTCGTAAAATCATTTTATGATCCGGCGGTCAAATACTTTATTGAACTGATGGAAACAGCTGACATTTCTTTTTCCCGTTTAGTAATGTTTTGCGGAATACTGCTGTTGGTGTCTGCACTTCTGCGTGGTTTTTTTATGTTCCTCATGCGGCAAACCATTATCGTGATGAGCCGCCACATCGAATTTGATCAGAAAAATGAAGTGTATCGCCATTACCAGGAACTGGATACCCATTTTTACAAAACTCATAGTACGGGCGATCTTATGAGTCGGATGGCTGAAGATGTCAGCCGCGTAAGAATGTATGCAGGGCCTGCAATTATGTACCTGATTAATCTGGTGGCATTAATTGGTTTCAGCCTTTTCTATATGTTTCGAAAAGATGTAGAGCTTTCTTTATACGTACTTTCTCCATTGCCGATTCTCGCCATAGCTATATATTTTGTCAATAACCTCATAAATAAGAGAAGCGAAAAGATTCAATCGCAATTAAGTGATCTTACCACTAACGCCCAGGAATCTTATTCAGGAATCAGGGTGATAAAATCTTTTGTTCAGGAAAATGCCATGCTCAATTTTTTTACGAAAAACAGTGAGTCGTACCGGAACAGTGCAGTTAATCTTGCAAAAGTTGAAGCAATTTATTTTCCATCAATCGGTTTATTGATCGGCCTCAGTACGCTGATCACAATTTTCATTGGTGGAATGTACCAGATCAATAACCAGGTATCGTCCGGCACCATTGCTGAATTTGTCGTGTATATCAATATGCTGACATTCCCGGTGAGTGCAATTGGCTGGGTAGCCAGT
>JANPJC010000128.1:0-2649 GCA_031425315.1 Chitinophagales bacterium | reverse complement strand
AGGAAGGCATTCAACTCATCGATTGCCAGGTATACACGCCTCACCTCGAAAGTCTCGGAGCCATTATGATTGCCCGGAAGGAATTTGTCGAGGTAGTTACTTTGCTGACACGTGGTGCGTGAATCGTCAATCGTGAATCGTGAATGATCAGCCGTCTCCCATGGAACATCTGCCACATAGGCATGGAGGGCACATAGATATTTCTTTTGTATTCTACTTTGTGTCTATGTGGTTCAAAAAAGCACCGCTACGAATCTGGTGAATGCGTAAATGTGTCAATGAGTGAATGAACAGCCATCGACTGCGTGAATCGTGAATCGTGCATGAACAGCCATCATCCAGGAACATCCGCCACATAGGCATGGAGGGCACATAGATATTTCTTTTGTATTCTACTTTGTGTCTATGTGGTTCAAAAAAGCACCATTTTGAAGTGGGAGGTATGAAATGGGAAGTAGGAAGTAGACAGCCATTTATTGCCTGAAACTTGAACGTCAATGAACAGCCGCTACATAGGTATTGAGAGAACATAGACATTTCTTTTGTATTTTACTTTGTGCCTATGTGGTTCAAAAAAGCACAGCTAAGAAGCTGGATGTTATCAATTCAAAGCCTGAAATTCATGATACACAAAACGATCATTTTAATCTCACTTATAATGACTGGATTCGCAACAACCGGTGTATCATAGCCCAAGCCATTTGTTGTATCTGACTTTAAAATTCCGGTTACTTTGGAAAATGAATATTTCAGAGCAAGGATGCTGATAGTTAACGATGTGGTGAAAGACTATGATGCCGTTATGACCAGTCTTGATCATCTTAAAGGGGTATTTGGTCCGAAGTCATATTGGCCCTCGGCCGAGTTAACATTTGAGCAGGATCTCATTGATTTGGGATGGCACCAAAAAGAATTTCAAATCAGAAGATCATGTACTTATACGATAGTCAGTCTGGATATAATAAACAAGATCTGATTAAACGGCGTAATAAATAAACATGACAATGGTGAGCACATAACCAAAGAGGCCAAAGATTTCAAATCTTAAACTTCAGTTGAGTTCAACAGTTACAGTAATTTTTGATAAAGGTTAGTTTAATCGCACTTTCAAAACCCCGCAATCAATCAAAATTAGCGCATGAGAACACGCCTGATATTTTGAGCAATTGCTATTTACCGAAACATTAACCGCTAACAAAAACATGAAACCTACATTCCTAATAATACTATCATTAACACTATTTATCACCGGTTGTAAAGACTTCTCCAACATCAAAGTTTCCGGTCAAATTATTGATGCAGCGACCAAACAACCCATTCTAAATGCAGAGGTTCTTGTGATATGCTGGTATAAGAGCGACCTCACTGAAACGTCGTTCCGAAAAGAGATTGTTTTTACTGATCAAACTGGAAATTACAAAGCCAACTTCTCCAGCGGTCATCAGGTAGATGTTGCTTCTAAATCGGAAGGTTATGTTGCAAAACGTAAATACAATATACTATCAAAAAGAAATATTAATGTGAATCTCGAACTCGGGAAAGCAAAACAAAATCCGACACTTGTTCACTACCTAAGTGTTGATAATTCTCTAAATGACGATGAATCCACAATACCATTTCTAAGAGTTAGATTTTATGCCAGCGATTCATCAAACAATCTGGACTTCAACAAACCTCAAACATTCGGATTCGATTTTCAATCGCTCAAAACCATTCCCGATACTAATAAATGCGATTTCTGGTTTAAACCTACTGAGCGGGACGAGCCACCCTCTATTCTTGTGGCGCAGGGTCGCGGCGGTTTCATCCCGGTTTATTCAAATGAAATACAATCTGCATTTTTGTATGATAAATCGATTGCGCCCGCGTCTGGGTATCAGAAAGAATACAGACTCAAAGGCAATGAAGAAGGATTCTTTGTATTGAACAGGGATGGAAACAAATACGGTAAGCTCATTTTCTTGAAGTCCGAAATTAATAACACCAGTACAGATAACAGAGGAATAAGCTATTCGGAATCAGGTAAAGAATTTAGTATATTATACCAACCGAATGGTTCAACAGACTTATCATTTTTTCAACCGGATCTAAATCTGGAGAACTTTTTAGTTGATTTTCGTTTGCAATAAAATCATGTTTTTATATTGTGACTATCTTGGAGATAGAGTAATTGAAGTAATATCCACTATTTATATTATCTTGGTATAAGCGGAGGATTTTGTAAATGAGATGAATAAAAGAAACAGAATTAAATTGTTTCAACAACACGCTGTCCATAAACACTACAACTTGGGCCTCGATAGCATAGAAATATTGATGAAAGCCGAAGATATATTCGGTATTACAATACCTGATCGAGAGGCATAAAAAATCTTTATTGTAGGCGACTTTCATGATGCGGTATGGCGGCAATGTAACATTACAAATAGCAATAGATGTCAATCACAACAGCTATTTTATTGTTTCAGAAAAGCTTTTAAAGATGTTTTTGGGTATTCGCCGCATTGGGTTCGTACTGATACTTCGCCGGAAAATATATTTCCTGTATCCAATCGTCAGAAGGTTTATTTAATGCTGGCACGTAAAACAAATCTGACTTTGCCGGAGTTGGAATTGCCGAAATCACTCTCCTATTTCCTTATAATTTTT
>JANPJC010000127.1:0-2228 GCA_031425315.1 Chitinophagales bacterium | reverse complement strand
TCAAGCAGTTTATCATTTAACCTGAAATAGTTTTAACAATAGAACTGAATCTGAATCGTTTATTTTGTAGATTAAATCTTCGACCATGAAATTCCATTTGGCAAAATATCTTCTTCTGGTAGTGGCACTTGGGCTGTTTGTTACAGCTGCCGACGCGCAGACCCGTAAGAAGACGACCCGTAAAGCTACGCCGGCCAAAAAAGCTACCACTAAGAAAACAAATACGAAAGCTAATTCTGCCAACCTGGCTGCAGCGGCCGTAGATACTACTCCTGTTGTGGTAGCTCCGCCAAAAGATCCGCTGGAATTCGACAAACCGTTGAAATCCCTGCGTAACGATGCGGCGATCGAACGCAACCTGGTAAAGGAAAGAACACCATTGGCGTATGAGCATATCCGTGAGGATGATGCCTGGTACCGTCAGCGCGTTTGGAGAGAAATCGACATCCGTGAAAAAATGAACCTACCTTTTCGCTATGCTGCAGATGAGGATAACGGCAATCAGCGTTTCATTGCGATTTTGCTGAATGCGATCCGGACCGGTGAAGTAAGTGCTTTTGATCCTACAGTAGACGATCGTTTTACCACTCCAATGCCGGTAAGTAAAATTGCCGAAATGCTGATCGGAAAAAGCGATACTATTCAGATACCTGATTTTGCAAAAGATCCCAATGGTATGAAAGGTCTCATGAAAGATACCGTCATCTCCAAAGATTTTGCTCCTGATGCCATTGTGAAATTCAGGATCAAGGAAGAATGGGTTTTTGATAAAGAATCTTCAAGAATGTATGCCCGTATATTAGGTATCGCCCCGGTTAAAACAATCGTGGATGATAATACAGGCATGACACTTGGTGAAACGCCGATCTTCTGGGTTTACTATCCGGATTTAAGGCCGATTCTCGCTAAATACGAAGCTTACAATGGTAAAAACTTTGGAGCCCGTATGAGCTGGGAAGAGCTTTTCGAAAGTCGTTTCTTCTCCAGTTATATCGTGAAATCAACTATAGAAAATCCGTATAACATGTTTATACGTGGTTATATCAAGGATGATATCCTGAGATTATTGGAAGGTGAAAATATCAAAAACAAAATCTTCAATTTCGAACAGGATCTCTGGTCGTACTAATATCAGATTCTCTCTAAAAATATAAAAGTACCACGCTTTGCGTGGTACTTTTTTTTGTTTAAGGAGGTTGCGTACAATTACTCAGATTTGAATAAACAACAAATAATAGTCTCGGAATATTCTCTTTGTTGGTAATTATTCAACGGAGCTCCTTAAAATTTTAAAAATTTATTTATACACGGCAACACTTGATATTATTCCGCCCCTTATCTTTAACACGGTTTTTCATAGGATATTGGATTTTAATAACGGGGTTGGATGTCTATCCACGCCCCCTTTTTTTTGCCCGCAAGAAAGTGAAATATATTAAACTGAAGACGAATCAGCAGTGGGAGCCTGGAAGTGTGCTGTGATTAGTTTGGCTTTTTGACTCCCGATAACTGTGGCAATATCTTTCTCATCAGCCGCCATTACATTCTTAACCGATTTAAAATGTTTCAGTAACTGATCGGCAGTCGCATTGCCAATGCCTTTGATTTCTTCCAGCTGATTTTTAAACGTGCCACTACTTCTTTTTTTGCGGTGAAAAGTAATACCAAACCGGTGTACTTCGTCTCTGATAAAGCGTATCAGTTTTAGTGAAGAACTGTCGTAAGGTAGTTTCAGAGATTCCCGGTCGCCGGCATAAAAAATTTCCTCTTCATTTTTGGCAAGACCTACAACGGTCATTCTTCCGTTCAGCCCCAATTCTTCGATACTCTCCATTGCAGCGCTTAATTGTCCCTTTCCTCCATCTATAATTACCAGCTGAGGTAGTGAAGTATTGGATTCCAGCAGGCGCTTATATCGCCTCCCCACCACTTCTTTCATTGTAGCGAAGTCATTAATGCCTTCAACAGTCTTTACATTATAATGGCGATAATCTTTTTTACTGGGGATGCCATCTCTGAAACACACCATCGCTGATACCGGATAGCTTCCCTGGAAATTGGAGTTATCAAAACATTCAATATGTATCGGCAAATCCTGCAGTATTAAATCATCTTGCAATTGAACCAGCAAGTCAGTTCTATCACTGTCTTTGTCCGTCAAATGTAACCTCTTTCTTTTCTGCTGTTCCTGAATAAAGTAATCAACGTTTTTTGTCGACAGATCGATC
>JANPJC010000126.1:0-47708 GCA_031425315.1 Chitinophagales bacterium | reverse complement strand
GGGATCTTAATGCCATCCGCCGTATTACTCTTTTTGTAGACAACGAGATATTCGTCTTGAATACTGGTTTGGAGCATAGCCAATTGCCGGGTGGTGCGTTGTGTGATAAAAACATTTTTATCATCCACCAGCATCCAGCGCCTGTCGTATTGTAAACCTCTTTTGTCTATGGCTGATTGTTGAATGTCGAAGCCACCAAGAGATTTAACAGGATAGATATACAGGCCGGAAATTTTAAGATTGTCCATATATTGCTGATTCTGAAATTATTCGTTTGTACGATCAAATATAATTCTTTATAAAGAGTATATCGGGAAGTCAAACCCCTCGTTTACCACCCGGCAAAATCTTTCATCTTGGAATATTCTCTTTATTATCTTTGTTCGCTATGGTAACAACAGATCCAAATAAGTTTCAGGCAATTATATCGCATGCAAAAGAGTATGGTTTTGTATTTCAATCCAGTGAAATATATGATGGCCTTAGTGCTGTATACGACTACGGTCCATGGGGCAGTGAATTGAAAAGAAATATTCGTGACCAATGGTGGAATGAAATGACAAGGATGCATGATAATATAGTAGGTATAGATGCAGCTATTTTTATGCATCCCACTACATGGAAGGCATCGGGTCATGTGGATAATTTCAGTGATCCAATGATCGATAATAAGGACAGTAAAAAACGATACAGGGTAGATCACCTGATTGAAGCGTATGCTGATGACCTGGCGAAAAATGGTAAAGAGGATGAGTCAATTGCGGCCCTTGCTGAGATGGACAAATATCTCGCAGCAAGCGATTTCGCCGGATTGAAATCTTTTATCGAAACCAATAAGATTTCTTGCAGTGTTAGCGGTACTGCAAACTGGACAGATGTAAGGCAATTTAACCTTATGTTCTCCACTCAACTGGGGTCAGTTACCGATGAGGCCAGTGAAATTTACCTGAGACCGGAAACCGCTCAGGGCATTTTTGTCAACTTCCTTAATGTGCAGAAAACCGCAAGGATGAAAATTCCTTTTGGTATTGCACAGGTAGGTAAGGCATTCAGAAATGAAATTGTAGCGCGGCAATTCATTTTCCGCATGCGCGAATTTGAACAAATGGAAATGCAATTTTTCATTAGGCCCGGCACACAGAAAGAATGGTATGCCTATTGGAAAGAAGAAAGAATGAAATGGCATACAGGACTGGGCTTTCCAGCTGAAAACTATCGCTTTCATGATCATGTTAAATTGGCCCATTATGCAGATGCTGCAGTGGATATCGAATATGCATTTCCGATAGGCTGGAAAGAAGTGGAAGGCATTCATTCCCGAACAGATTTTGATTTGTCAAGTCATCAGCAATTCAGTGGAAAAAAATTGCAATACTTCGATAATGAACTGAATCAAAACTATGTGCCATATGTGATAGAAACATCTATCGGTTTAGACAGGATGTTTTTACTTACACTTTCATATGCTTTTGAAGAAGAGAAATGGATAAAAGAAGATGGAAAAGAAGATAGCAGGGTGGTACTCAGGTTTCCACCAAAACTTGCACCCATCAAACTTGCAATTCTTCCATTGCTGAAAAAGGATGGTTTACCCGAAATCGCGAAAGAAATTTTGAAAGATTGCAGAAGTGATTTCTATTGTTTCTATGAAGAGAAAGATGCAATTGGAAAAAGATACAGAAGGATGGATGCTATCGGCACGCCGTTTTGCATTACAATAGATCATCAAACAAAAGAAGACCAAACGGTTACTATCCGGTACAGAGATTCAATGACACAGGAAAGAATTCCAATCAGTGGTATTAAAGAATTGATTAAACAGAAACTCAAATAGTTATCGGGTAAGTTTGCCCGCAGCACGACCTACCAGCTCCCTCAGATAGATCTGCCAGTTCTCTAATGCATAGGAAGCGGGCACAAGTGAGCGGAATGTAAATTTATTATCAGCAGGTACGTAAAAGTAAGCGCATGGATAGGCCCTAACTTTTACGCCTGCTTTTTGAAACAGTTCCATCGCACGTGGAATGTGAAAAGCGCTTGTAATGAGTAGACTGGTATCATTGAGTTGAATACTGTCTGTGAGTTGTTTTACAAACCTGCTGTTCTCTATCGTATTGACAGAGTATTTTTCGATCAGGATATTACTGTCGGGAATGCCAATATCCATAAAATTGTTCCTTAGAAATTCCGCCTCACTATAGTTTTCGTCAAATGCATTTCCTCCGCTAATGATGATTTTTTGGATATGGCCCAGTTGATATAACCTGTTTGTTTGAATAAATCGATCTGATGAAATATTGAAAAATCCTTCTTTAGAAGTTCTGTTAAAACTCATCAATCCACCTAGTAATATTCCTGCTTTGTACTGCTGACCTTTGTAAAGTTTAGTTGGGCGGGCCTGGTAATTCACCAATGCTTTTTCTATCAGGTAAGGATTGGAGAAAACAACTAATATAGCAAATGAAAAAATAGTTAGTTTTTTTCTACGTGCCGGAATTTTGGTGATTAATCCCCACGCGAGAATGATTATGGCCCATACCAGTGGCTGAAGAAAAAAACCAATAAATTTTGATAGGAAATACAATGATTAGTTTTTTTAAAGTTAGTTAACCGTATATCTCATAATGAATATCTTTTCTTTCGTATCCCAATTCAAGCAGATTGCCCTTAGCATCTTCAATCATCTTTTTCCATCCGCATAAATAAAAATATGCAGGCTTTTTTTCCCTCGCCATTTTTTCATATACCTGGTGCACATAACCTTTTTCGCCTAACCATTCGGCGCGTGACAATACGGGTACATAATGAAAGTGTGCAAGTGATTTTGACAAATCGCTAAACTCTTCCCTGTATAACAAATCCTGCTCTGTTCGGGTGCCGAAAATCAGGTAGATTGTTTTATGCGGTACATTATTCTTTATAAGATGGTGAAGCATGCTTCTGAAAGGAGCAATACCCGTACCCGTACAAATCAAAAAAAGATCTTTATCAACCAGTGTGGGTAAAACGAATTTACCCTGAGGCCCACGGAAGGAAATTTCAGTACCGATGCCGGCCTTGGTGAAAAGATATTCAGTTCCCGGCCCATCATTTTTATGAATGATGATGAGCTCATAAATGTTGGTGTTATCTGGCCATGAAGCAATTGAATAGCTGCGCCACCTTTTAGTAGATTTTTCGCCGATCGGTAGATCGAGCGTGACAAATTGGCCCGGTTGAAAGGGAAACGTTTCTGATTCATACGCCTCGATCCAAAAACTCCTGGTGTCTGGAGCCCTTTCTTCTATGCGAACAATTCTGCCTTTTCTCCAGGGTGGAGCCGTCATGGTTATGATTTATGCTAAATTAATTGCCAGGATCGTGAGCTGCAAATCTAAGTGAATCACTTTTCCGACGATCTATTGTTAATTAATTAGCTGATCGGCAGTAAGGTTGCGTCAATGAAGGATTTACCGCTGCTTTATGTTAACTTTGCCGGCTTAGTTTGAACAAATGTAATTGATCATAAGATCAGTTACAATATCTGGAAAGAAGCGAATGAATCTGCAGATCCTGTTGGAAAAATATCAGAATGATCCCCGCATTTTAACCATTGCGGCAAACATCTTATTGCCTCAACCGGCCCAACATTATCTGAGAAATCTACAGGGCAGTTCTCCATCATTTGTTTTATCGGGTGTATACCGAAATGAAAACAGCAGTCAGCTTAATCATATTGTGGTATTGGACAATGCCGAAGATGCTGCATATTTCCATAATACGTTGGAGAATCTTATTCAACCAATGGACTTATTCTATTTTCCCTCATCTTTTAAAAACAGGAAAGATTACAGGCTGCTCAACAGCAGCCACGTAATGTTAAGAACTGAGGCACTTACCCGTTTTGCCAGTGGAGGAAATCGTAAAATATTGGTTACTTATCCCGAAGCCTTATCTGAAAAAGTAGTCCTCGCTAAAACATTAAACAGTCATATCATCAGTATAAAAACAAATGATTCGCTGAATGTGGATGAGCTGATGGAAAGATTTGTTGGTTACGGGTTTGAACGTACCGATTTTGTTTACGAACCAGGTCAGTTCGCTATGCGCGGAGGCATCCTGGATATTTACTCCTTTGGTAATGAAAAGCCTTACAGGGTGGAATTATTTGGTAATGAAGTGGATTCTATCAGAATTTTTGATCCGGAAACACAGTTAAGTGAAAGGAAATTATTGCAGGTTAACATTATTCCGAATGTTGACATGAATATCTCCACTTCGGAAAAAATTTCTCTTACTTCATTTTTGCCGCTTAATACTGTGGTATGGGTGAGTGACTGGAGCGTACTGGCAGAAAAGCTTTTGGATCAACAGGAGGAATTAGGTTTATTTTTCGAAAGGGAAACTGGAAAAAAGAGAGATAATGACGAGGAAGACGGCATAAGAACGGATACTTCTTTTAAAGATTTTGTATCCCCCGCCGAAATGGAAAAGGAATTGCTTGAAAAGCATATTCTGGAATTCGGATTCTCATCAACTTTGCCTCATACCACAATTGAGTACGAATTCAATACCAAACAGCAGCCTGCATTCAACAGGCAGTTTGAAATGCTGATTAAGGATTTGAAATCATGGGAGCTGAAGAAATTTTCAAATTTCATATTTGCCGATAATCCTAAACAGCTGGAAAGGTTGCACAGCATATTTGCAGATCTAGACCAGGAAATTCATTTTATTCCTATACCTGTTGCCATTCATGAAGGTTTTATTGATGAAGATCTTAAGGTGATTTGTTACAGTGATCACCAGGTATTCCAGCGTTATCATAAATACAAGGTTAAACAGGCTTATAATAAAAGTAAGGCCTTAACAATCCGGGCGTTAAAGGAGTTGCAACCGGGCGACTATGTGGTGCATATTGATCATGGACTGGGTGTGTACAGTGGTTTGCAAAAGATGGATATCAATGGAAAACTACAGGAAGCGGTAAGAATTTTATATAAGGATAATGATATTCTTTATGTGAATATCAATTCACTGCACAAAATCTCCAAGTACACAGGTAAAGAAGGTCATGTACCCAAAGTGAATAAGATCGGAAGTGATGCCTGGCAGAAATTGAAAGAGAAAACAAAGATCAGGGTTAAACAGGTTGCATTTGATCTGATAAAATTATATGCGCAACGAAAATCGCAACCTGGTTTTGCGCACACGCCTGATAATTACATGCAGATAGAGCTGGAAGCTTCATTTATGTATGAAGATACCCCTGACCAGAGTAAAGCATCTGCTGATGTAAAGAAAGATATGGAGGCACCTCATCCGATGGACAGACTGGTTTGTGGAGATGTTGGATTTGGTAAAACAGAAATTGCCGTAAGGGCTGCATTTAAAACATGTATAGATGGCCGTCAGGCTGCTATCCTGGTGCCAACAACAATTCTGGCTTTTCAACATTATAAAACTTTTAAGGACAGATTAAGAGATTTTCCTGTTACTGTTGATTATGTAAACAGGTTCAAATCTGCCAAAGAAAAAAAGGAAACCCTTAAAAGACTGGAAGAAGGCAAAGTGGATATCATAATCGGTACTCATTCTTTACTTGCAAAAGATGTTAAGTTTAAAGATTTGGGTTTACTCGTAATTGATGAGGAGCAGAAATTTGGCGTTGGGCACAAGGAAAAAATGAAAACCCTTAAAACTGAAGTGGATTGCCTTACACTAACGGCAACGCCTATTCCGCGCACTTTACAGTTCAGTTTGATGGGTGCAAGGGATCTCAGCATTATCAATACGCCTCCCCCCAACCGGCAACCGATTCAAACAGAGGTTCAGATATTTAATGAAGACTTCATCCGTGATGCGCTGTATTTTGAGACAGAACGCGGCGGACAGGTTTTCTTCATTCATAACCGGATTCAGGGTTTGTCAGAAATGGCTGCATTGATCAGGTCTCTTTGCCCTGATATCAGTGTGGGATTTGCGCATGGCCAGTTGGAAGGGCACGAACTGGAAGAACGGATTCTTGATTTTATTGACCGCAAATATGACGTACTGGTTTGTACCAATATCGTTGAAAGTGGCGTAGATATAGCAAATGTCAATACCATTATTGTAAATAATGCGCATCAGTTTGGTTTGAGCGATTTGCATCAGTTAAGAGGCAGAGTAGGCAGGAGTAATAAAAAAGCATTCTGCTATTTGCTTGCTCCCCCGATGAGCACTTTACCTGCTGATTCCCGAAAACGTTTGCAAACACTGGAACAACATAGTGATTTGGGCAGCGGCTTCCAGATAGCCATGCGAGATCTTGATATTCGCGGTGCAGGTAATATGCTGGGAGGGGAACAGAGTGGATTTATGGTGGAGATTGGTTTTGAAATGTACCAGAAAATTCTGGATGAAGCAATCCGCGAACTTAAGCGTACTTCATTCAGGGAAGTTTTCAAAGAGGAGATCAGCCAGGAAGATGATTTTGTACAGGATTGTACAATAGATACAGATCTTGAAATTCTCATTCCTGATTTTTACGTTGAGAATATTACTGAACGCCTCACGCTTTATACCCGGCTAGACAATAGCAGGGACGACAAAGAATTGGATGCCTTCAGAAAAGAAATGGGGGATAGATTCGGGCCAATCCCACCACAGGTAAATGATTTGTTCCTCACGGTACAATCCCGCAAACTGGCGGTAGTGCTGGGTTTTGAACGAATGGTTTTGAAGCAGGACACACTCCGCTGCTATTTTGTAAACAACCCCGATTCTCCATATTTTGAATCGCCTGTTTTCCAGGGAATTTTGAGTTTTATTCAAACAGGAATTAATACCGGCCGTCTCAAACAGGTGAGTAAGCATTTTATGTTGATTATAGAAGACATGAAAAGTATGCAGCAACTGGTTGATCTGCTCAACCGCATGACTAAAGCTGTTAGTGCCGGAAAGGCTCTTGCGTCGTAAAAGTTATTTTATATTCATACATCCATTCCGGAAAATCTCCCGACTTATTAACTATCAATTAATTTTTGGCAGAAATTTCAAGTGAAATCAGGTAATATTTATATCTGTAAATAATTTTTCATACATTAATAAAAAAGAATCAATATGACAACTCCATCCACCTCAAATGAATATCTTGGTACTGAACAATCTCCCGACTATATTCCAACAGGTGATGAAAGGACTATGGCGATTTTAGTACATGTATTATCGATTTTTTTCTGGATCATTCCTGCATTGGTAATCTACCTGATTAAAAAAGATGAATCGAAATTTGTTGCCTATCATGCCAAAGAGCAATTAAATTTTCAGTTGACTATGACAATTGTGTACGCAATTATGATCATCACCATTGTGGGATTGTTATTCATTTGGATACCGGGAATTATTGCGCTGGTACTTTGTATAGTTGCAGCAATAAAGGCAAGCGATTTGAAATTATACCGGTTTCCGTTGACGATCAGGTTAATAAAGTAGTCAAGATAACTATGTGAATCGTGAATTGTCAATTGTGAATCGAGAAACGTTAATGTATAGTCGTTCCGGAGGAGTGAATATGTGAATAGGTCAATGAGTGAATGCACAGCACACTGCTTCGTGAATGAACGGTCTGACACTGTATTTGCTATTAACCTGGAACGAAGAACACAAAACTTATCACTCCCAGGTAAAAATATCGCATAAAAAAAGGAGGCTTTTAGCCTCCTTTTTCAATTTTGATCAACACACAAAAAACCATTTATGGGATCCTTTTGTATGATGGTGATTAATATTTAAAATATTCAATAGTAATCACGGCTGTTAACATAAAACTTAAAACCTAAAACCTGTATTGGCTGTTCCCTTCGTACTTCGCACTTCATACTTCGCACTTATTTCCCACTTCCCACCTCCCACTTCCCACTTGTTTCAGAGTTCTCTGATCCATATATTCCTGTACGACACCGGATTTCCGTGGTCCTGCAATGAAATGGGTTCTTTTTCTCCATGTACTTTGTATTCAGGCGATCCGATATATTCTGTACCACCCCATAAGGCAGCATTGTTTTGAACTAACACACCGTTATGAATTACTGTAATTCTGGCCTGGCTTTTCAATGTGCCATTCGCATTAAAACGCGGGGCGATGAAAATTACATCATAAGTCTGCCATTCGCCCGGAGGTCTGCATGCATTAGCTAATGGTACAAGTTGTTTGTAAATACTTCCTGCCTGTCCGTTTACATATGTTTTATTATCATAATTGTCCAGCACCTGTAACTCATATTTACCCATAAAGAAAATACCACTGTTACCCCGGCCCTGACCATCCCCTTTTACAACTGCAGGAGTCCTCCATTCTATATGTATCTGGCAATCACCAAACCCTTGTTTTGTTGTTATACCACCTGTGCCGCCGGCGACTGTCATGGCATTCTCTGCCAATGTCCATTTAATATCTGTACCTCTGTCGGCTTTCCAGTTTGAAAAATCTTTACCGTTAAAGAGTACAATGGCATCAGATGGTGCATCTGCGGCAGATTTTCCCGGCGTCACTACAGGTGGCACGGGTTCGTAATACTCAGATAGTTTTGGATCACCCTGGCGTTGTGCAGACAAACTAACGGAAAGGCATAAGGTAGAAAAAATCAGCAGCGTTCTTTTCATCATCTAGATTTTTGGAAGTTTAAAATTGTTATGATAGGTTGGTGTTATTAATGCATTTGCCTGGGTATCATTAAAATGTCCTTTGTCTTTGTCCCAGTATAATTTTTTTCCTGTTTTAAATGCAATATTGCCCATCTGGCAAACCTGTGCAACATTGGCACCTGCTGCAACCGGAGCGGTCAGGCCGGAAAAATCCCTCGACTTAACAGCTTCGATAAAGTTTTTAGTGTGATTGCCAAGCCCGTCGTCGGACCTTTTAACTTCAGCAACCGGCTCCATTTTTTTATTTTCTATTATTACCTGCCAGCCACTTCTGTCGAGTACAAGTGTTCCATTATTTCCAATATAGGCAATGCCATGATCGCGGCCATAATTACCGTTGTTAATCGCCTGTGCGTGTTCCCAAACCATTATAAAATCACCGTAATCGTAAACGGTGGCCAGCGTATCAGGCGTTTCTGAGGCATCATCCGGGTAAGCCATCTTTCCACCGGAAGCCATTACTGAAATTGGATTTCCTGCGTCCATTCCAAGCAATGCATAATCTACCAGGTGTACGCCCCAGTCAGTCATCAAGCCACCTGCGTAATCCCAAAACCAGCGGAAATTAAAATGGAAACGATTAGGATTAAATGGTCTTTTTGTTGCAGGGCCTAGCCACATATCATAATCCACGCCTGCAGGAACAGGGCCGTCCGGGAGCTTAGGAACATTTTTCATCCATCCCTGGTAAGCCCAGGCCTTTACCATCCGGATTTTTCCGAGCTGGCCACTTTTCAAAAATTCCAACGCAGATTTAAAATGAGCATTGCTTCTTTGCCACTGACCCACCTGGATGGCTTTGTTATATTTTTTTTGAGCTGCAATAAGAGTGCGGCACTCTGCAATGGAATTTGAAATCGGTTTCTCGCAGTAAATATCTTTCCCGGCTTCCATGGCATGTATTGCCTGAAGGCAATGCCAATGATCCGGCGTTCCGATAATCACTACGTCTACATTTTTATCATCCAGCAGTTTACGGTAATCGCCATAATGAGCAGCCTTCATACTGTAATTCTTATCGAGATCGGCAGCTCTTTTTGTAATCACATTAGCATCTACATCGCATAACGCAGTACAAACTACATCAGGATTATTTTTAAGCATAGCATTCAGATCGCTCCATCCCATACCATTAATACCAATGGCGCCGACTCTGATTTTGTCTGCAAAACGTTTTGATGGAGAAATGCCCGCATAAAGGTTTTCTGGTAAACCAGCCGTAAGGCCGAAGCCTGCCGATAGCAAAGCCGACTGTTGTAAAAATTTTCTTCTAGAATCTTTCATGATGGCGAAGTTTTCAGTTTGATGTTGAGTGTGGTAATTTACACCTTTTCCGAATTACAATAATCTCAAAGTGCCTAACGTATTAATGTCACTGTACCTTTTTTCTGGTATATTTTTCCACTTCCCTCTACGCCTCTCGTCACCCACACATATGTTCCGGTTGAACCAGGCAGAGATCCGGTTTTTCCATTCCATCCATTTTTAGGATCCCTGGTTTCGAATACCAGTTTGCCCCAGCGATCAAAAATTTTAAGGTACTCAAATGTTACACCTACAGGCAATGCTGTCACCATATCATTCAGTCCATCACCATTGGGAGTAAAGGCAGATGGCACATATATCTCCGGTCCTTTAAATACACGAATTCGGATCGTATCCCGCGAGTCACATCCTGCAGGACTCGAAGCCGTCAAAAAATATGTGGCGTCCTGCTGGAGCATAGCAACGGGATTGGCAATTGAAGGGTCCGATAATCCAAATGCGGGCGACCAGTCGTATAATGTACCTCCGGTGCCATTGAGCTCAAAAGGTTGACCTATGGCAACAATAGTATCGTTACCGGCGAAAGCATTAGTTTGAAAAACCTCAACTGGTTTCTCAATAACTGCAGAAGCGCAACCATTGGATGCAACAGCTTGTAAACTGGTATTGAAAATACCTCCTCCTGAATAAGTATATTGTACTGATTGATTCGAACTATCGATATTCCCACTACCAAAATTCCATTTCCACTTTTCGATATCTAATGAAGGTGTAAGATTGACTCCGGTTAAATTTATTTCTTCGCCTGCGCATACCAGTGAGTTCGAAAAATCTACCCGAGGTACGGCTTTTACCGGAATATTTATTGAAACAGGTGCGGATATGCATCCCTCCTTCGTTTTAACGGCTAAACTAACCTCATGAGTACCTACCGGGAAGCCTTGTGCTATAGTTGGATTAGGGGATTGGTAACTTAATCCACCCGCAGTCCAATTCCAGGTATTAACTGTTCCATACGTAACATCTGAAACATCCAGCAATTGAATCGGTGCACCTTCGCATGGTTCCGCGGGCTCATATTTAATAGCTGCGAAGGGATCGGACCCTACAGTTACTCTTATACGGAGTGTGTCTGACAGGCATCCATTATTGCCAAGAATATTCAGCTTAACATCATAATAACCCGGTGCGGAATAAAGATGCGCCGGCGGGTTTTGGGTAGTGTCTTTAGTACCGTCTCCCAGGTCCCAAAACCATTTTACTATTTTTCCAAATGAACTGCTGCTGTCAACAAACTGAATTGGTTTTCCAAAACAGGTTTCCACATTATTCAGACTTTTTACGCCGGGATTTAATGCAGTACAAAACCGTTGCAAATTTTTGGCACCACCTGTGGAAGAAGTGAATCCCCAATACACCATTGGATCTCCATTAAACACACTATTGATAAGATCGACAGAGGTAGATAATCTCTCAGCTCCATCAATTGAAGTGCGCATAACTTTGGAACCTGGATTCCACTCAATCCGAAGCAGATGCCACTGACCATCTTCAATATTATCAGTGCCCTGAACTGCTGAAACCGGGCCGGCAAGATTATTAGTTCCTGCATGATTCAGGTCGCCATTTTTTTGAATACTGATATGATCGAATACAGGATCAGTATTGTCGATATTTTGCCATGTATCAATTGTTACGCCGATTGAAGGGGTAACTCCACTGAAACCAAGTCCCCCGCCTATGCTGCCAATATTTGTACTGATCGGCTGTAAAACAAACGCAATTCCATCAGCACCTTGCTGGTCGTTAGATCCCAGAAATACACTGAACTTGAAATCGAAGGGCTCATTCAGATCGATCTTATAAATATTCCATACAGCACCGGATAAATTAAAGCCATCCTGCGTGAGCGTATAACAGTTGCAGTTATCCTGGCTCGCGAAACCATTGAGAAAATAGGGATTGGTGACCTGCGCTTTTATTGGTAAAGCAGGGTAGATCGCGATAATACAAAGAATGGCAACAATTTTCATAATGGCAGGGATGGGCATTTCAGGAAAGATTATTTTTTATACCGGATGGTATTTTTAAGCGTCTGCTCAGTCTCTGTTTCTGAAAGATTAATTTCAAGTGTAACTGTTTTCCCGTCCTCCGAAAGTTTTGCATTTTTATTTGAAACTGAATTGACTTTGCCGGGGAGATGATAAATACTGGTGTACTTCATATCTCCCATGAAACCCTTCATCATGTTCATCGCCATAGCGGTTGAGTCGTCCTGGCCGGCACCGCCGGTTATACCTTTCATCATATCTCCTACGCCTCCGAAACTGGTATCATTGCATACAAACTGGCCTGCTGAAAATGTATAAAAATCGCCGCTTACCTTCACCGAATCATCAGTTTTATTTTTTTTAGTCATTGCAGTATTAAGTGCTTTAATATCCGCAAAACGAAATGAGATTTCGTAAATCATTTCTCCCTTTTTTTCTCTTTTTACATCGGTAACTCCCGGAACGCCGTCAATATCTTTCCACATCGTTTGAATAGAATCCAGGGAATTCAGACTTTTTAATTCGTCGGTAGATTCTTTTATGCTATCGGGCATCATTGTTTTAAGCATTTCAAGCATATCCTTCAGCTGCGTCATATCAATTGTAGTGATATATTTTCCAGAGCCGTTTTTCTCCAGGAAAATTTCTTCTTTAATGTCGAAGCATCCCGCAAATAGGAGAGTAGTTAACAGACATAATCCGGCAATAAGTTTTTTCATATTGTCAAAAAATTGAAATGATCGTGATATCGAGCGGGTTTTATATGGATGTCCAGAACCGTCTTTGCTCCTGTAAATTAATACAGATTTAAATAAAACAGGCTATCCACGACACTTATTAATAAGATGTCATGGATAGCCTGAAAAAGATATGATGATTTATTAATCCCAGTTTTTCTTGGCAACACCTGCTTCAATCGCAGCCAGCGCTTTGGCTTCACTCAATAAAGCTGTGAGTTTGTTGCCTTTGCCATCATTGCCCTGAGCAATATATCCACCTTTAGCGGTGCGGCTAACTACTGCATCCAATATGGGTACATTTTTTTCTTTAGTTTTTACATTGTAAGCCGTAAGCATGTTTGAATTTGACATAGTTTTTATTTATTTATTCAGTTTGTAATCATTCTCAAATATCAAGGTTCGCATATTTGGCGTGCGATTCAATAAATTCCCTTCTTGGTCCAACTTCATCTCCCATCAGCATACTAAAAATTCTATCAGCTTCTGCTGCGCTATCAATTGTAACCTGTTTCAGTGTGCGGGTAGCAGGATTCATTGTCGTTTCCCACAGTTGTGACGCATTCATTTCTCCAAGTCCTTTATACCGCTGAACAGAAACGCTTTCCTCTTTTCCACCGCCTAACCGCTCAACATAGGTTCTCCTCTGTTCTTCGGTCCATGCATATTGCTGCTCTTTCCCCTTTTTAACCTGGTACAACGGCGGTTGAGCGATATAAACATATCCCTGCTCCACCAGCTCTTTCATATATCTGAATATGAAAGTCAGAATCAATGTTGCAATATGACTGCCATCAATATCAGCATCTGTCATAATGATCAATTTATGATACCTGAGTTTTGCCAGATCCAGTGCTTTTGGATCTTCTGCCGTACCAATCTTTACTCCGAGTGCAGTAAACATATTCCTGATCTCTTCATTGTCATAAATCCTGTGCTCCATCGCTTTTTCTACGTTAAGGATTTTACCCCTCAGCGGTAAAATTGCCTGGAAATTTCTGTCCCTGCCTTGTTTGGCAGTGCCTCCAGCTGAATCACCCTCAACAAGGAACAACTCACATTTCTTGGGATCCCTCTCAGAACAATCAGAAAGTTTACCTGGCATGCCGCCACCGGTAAGGACTGTTTTACGCTGAACAAGCTCACGGGCTTTCCGGGCAGCTGCCCTTGCCTGTGCTGCCAGGATCACTTTATTAATGATGTTTTTCGCTTCCCTTGGATTTTCTTCCAGGTAAGCAACTAACGCTCTTGAAACGGAAGAATCAACAATGCCTATTACTTCCGAATTGCCTAATTTGGTTTTTGTCTGACCCTCAAACTGTGGCTCCGGTACCTTGACAGATATTATCGCACTCAGACCCTCTCTGAAATCATCTCCTTCTACCTCAACCTTCGATTTCTCGAACATCCCTTCCCTTTTACCATACTGCTGAAACACACGCGTTATTGCTCTTCTAAATCCAGCAACATGCGTTCCCCCCTCAATCGTATTGATATTATTTACATAAGAAAATATATGTTCGCTATAAGAATCATTGTACGTAAGGGCTACCTCCACTACCACATTATTTTCCGGATCATGTGCCTCTACGTAGATGACCTTTGGAATCAACGGACTTCGTTTTCCGCTTTTATCCAGCATTTCCACAAACTCAATAATCCCACCTTCACTGTAGAATTCTTTCACATATATCTCGCCGTTATCATCCTTCTCCCGTTCATCAGTCAGGGTAATCCTGATTTTCCTGTTCAGGTATGATAATTCTCTCAAACGCCCTTCCAGAATGTCTTTCACATACACCACTGAAGTGAAAATACTGGTGTCAGGCCAAAAACGAACGGTAGTCCCGGTGTTTTCGCTTACTCCAATTTCTCTCACCGGGTATTGAGGCGCGCCGATATTATATTCCTGTTCAAAAATCTTACCGTCCCTTTCCACCGTTACATGAAGAACTGAGCTGAGTGCATTTACGCAACTGACACCAACGCCATGCAAGCCGCCCGACACTTTATAGGTATTTTTATCAAATTTGCCCCCGGCGTGGAGAACAGTCATTACGACCTCAAGCGCACTTTTTCCCTGTTTTACATTGATGCCTGTAGGTATACCCCTTCCATTATCCTTTACGGTAATAGAATTGTCCTCATGAATAATGACCCTGATGTCGTCACAATAGCCGCCAAGTGCCTCATCGATTGAATTATCAACCACCTCATATACCAGGTGATGAAGCCCTTTTACACCAATATCTCCGATATACATAGCCGGGCGTTTCCGCACAGCCTCCAACCCTTCCAAAACCTGTATACTATCCGCACCATAACCGCCCGCGGCTGTTTCCAGCAATTCATTTGTTTCTGTTGTCATACAATCGTCACAAATCAGTTGTTTTTTAAAGTAATCTGAGAAGTGGGCAAAGTTAACGAAAATGAGGCGCAGAGGCAATTTTAATGCGTTAAAAACGGCCAGTTTTTGCAGATAATTTCCACAATTTTAGCCTGTTTCAACCTCATTTACACGGAGCTGAGTGCTTAAAAGATCGTAGTTTTACTGTGCATATGTTGGAATCGGCAGATATATTGTCTCAGGCACTTGATCAGGACGTAATACTGGATGAGTTTCAGCTCCTGACAGAAAAAGAAAAGCAAATCCCCGGCACCTGGCAGTACCAGGTCAAAAGGTATTTTAAGCATCCTCACTGGGTGGTGGAAGAAACCGGTCAATTGATCTATAACTACGAATCTGATAACAACAATAGCCGATACCTGGAACTAAAATTCTGCCTGGCAGGAAAAGCCTGGTGCCGTGATACAAATAACAGTTGTGAGGTTTGTGAATTAAGAAAAGATTTTATTTGTGATCAGCGCTTACCGGCATTAGACCTCGTTAGTTTCAGATTTGAACCGGAGCATCTTGCCCATCTGGTAAAAGGACAGCGAAAAAAAACGCCGACTTTAGATCTGCTGAATTTCAGACAATCGCAGTCGTTTGTCCGCAATATTCCGATCAACAACAAAATTAAAATAACGCTTGAAACTTTTCTGAACCATAACTATTCTGACACGCTGGAGAATATCTATGTGAATGCACAAACTCAAATTCTGCTGTTGTATTCACTCGAAGAAATGTTTGGTGTTGTCGCTGATGAAGAGGAGGTGCCTGCCTGTAAATTTCTCACTAATGATGCTGATCGGGAAAAGATCGTAAAGGCCCGGGAAATTTTGATTGAACATATTGGCAATCCAATAACGATTAAAGAGTTAAGCCGAAAAGTAGCCATTAATGAGTGCTATCTTAAAAAGGGATTTAAAGTGCTTTTTGGGTCGACCATTTTCGACTTTTACCAGGACCAGCGAATGGAGCACGCCCGCTTTCTTTTGTATGAAAAGGGAAAAACTGTTTCGGAAGTTTCTGCAGAACTGGGCTATTCTTCTATTTCTCATTTTTCCACAGCTTTTAAGAAACACACCGGTCTTAAGCCTTGCGAATTACTGATGCGTTAGGAATCGAACAGGCTTTCGTTAATGTGAAGAGGAGCATTACGCTCCCCTCCATCCCTAATCCCTAAACCCTGGAAAAACTTCAATATTTGAGATGGCATTACAGATGTTGAATTCTGTGCCGCACCATAAAAATTCTGTTTAAATTTTCCTGCTCCGCAAAATTGCCTTCTGAAACTGAATGGGTTTGGTTTCGTTTTGCATTGGTTTCTTTTTTGAAAAATGTAAAAGCAGGAAATGCTGCAATCAGTTTGCGGATAAACTTACCGGTAGGATTTTTCATAATCAGATATTGGTGATTTTTTCAAAAATTGTATCCGGATTTCACGGATATGATTTTCACAAACTATGCCAAACCGCTGTTTTTGTGGATAACTCGTTTTATCAAGTTTCACAACAACAAGGAGTGATAACGATAATGATTAAAGGCTTAGTATAATGCAAAAGTTAAAGCCTGACTGCATGTATTCACCCCATATGAAATCTATTATATCACTTTGTAATAACTTATATGAAAATCAATAGTTTACGCTATCAAATTGTATCTGTAATTTGAAAATACTACGATATAATATTATCTTATATCAGCAGCATAAATATGATTTCGTACAAGTGCTCTCTTTGGAAATAAAATGATCGTAATCACTGAAAATATTCCTACTAAAATGGGTATGTAATATTTCGGTTATCCGTTCAGAGAAGTTGAAAATATCGTTTGTTTTTTTATTGATTTTTACCTGCCCGATTCTTATTTCAGATTCAGTTTACTTCCGGTTGGATTATTTCTGTGCAAGTCAATTTTGATCTCATCAGGTTGACGGTGAATCTGCGCTGATATATTTAACTTTGCACACTTTATTAAAATTATGCAGGCAAAATATCGTGAGTTTGAGCAATTGAATCTTCCGGCGTTCGAAAAGGAAGTATTGAGCACCTGGGAAAAGGAGTCCGCTTTTGAAAAAAGCATAGAAGTTCGCGAGGGAGCCAGGCCGTTTGTTTTTTATGAAGGTCCTCCAAGTGCAAATGGATTACCAGGTATACATCATGTTATTTCCCGTACACTTAAAGATCTGGTGTGCAGGTATAAAACAATGCAGGGCTTCCAGGTTAAACGAAAAGGGGGATGGGATACACATGGTTTACCGATAGAACTGGGCGTTGAAAAAGAACTGGGAATTACAAAGGAAGACATCGGCAAAAAAATATCGGTAGCTGAATACAATCAGAAATGCCGTGAAGCTGTACTCCGGTACAAAGATCTATGGGATGACATCACCCGTAAAATGGGTTATTGGGTTGACCTGAACAACCCATATGTTACTTTTGAAAACGACTATATTGAAAGTCTCTGGTGGTGCCTGAAACAATTATATTCCAAGGGATTGCTTTACGAAAGTGTAAGTATTCAGCCGTATTCACCAGCAGCCGGTACCGGTCTAAGTTCGCATGAATTAAACCAGCCAGGCACTTATAAAGATGTAAAAGATACGAGCGCCACAGCGCTTTTTCCGCTTTCTGTTGATGGTGCTGCCAATGCCGGTCATGCTGCAATTCCAAAAATGAAAGCGTCGGTAGCTGATAATGCGGCCCAGGTATATATCATGGCCTGGACCACTACTCCCTGGACGCTTCCTTCAAATCTCGGTTTGGCCGTTGGACCCAATGTTGAATATTCTCTGGTACATACTTTTAATCCATATACTGCTCAGCCTTCAAATGTTATAATTGCATCTGCATTGATCTCTGCTTATTTTAAGGCAGAAGCTAAAGAACTCCCTGCCAGCGAATACAAGGAAGGCGACAAACTGATTCCCTGGACGATTATTCAAACATTTAAGGGGAGTGAACTTGAAGGGCTGGTTTATGATCAACTTCTTCCCTTTGATGCGAACTCGCCATCCAAAATTGATGAAATTACTCCGGGTGCAAAACCATTCCGGGTGGTTACAGGAGATTTTGTGACCACTGAAGATGGAACTGGCATCGTTCATATGGCGCCTGCTTTTGGAGCCGATGACTTTAAGGTGGGGAAAAAGAATAACCTGGGTATTCTTGTACTTGTAGATCGTGAAGGAAAATTCGTGGATGGCGTAGGTGAGTTCAGTGGCCGATATGTTAAGAATTATAAGAGTGAAGCCGATTATAGTGATGTAAATGTAGATATCTGCGTAAAACTGAAAAAGGAGAGTCTGGCTTTTAAAATTGAGAAATACGAGCATTCTTATCCGCATTGCTGGAGAACAGATAAGCCAATTTTGTATTATCCACTGGACGCCTGGTTTATAAGAACAACGGCGATGAAGGAGAGAATGGTGGAGCTGAATAAAACGATCAACTGGAAACCTAAATCAACCGGCGAAGGCAGGTTTGGAAACTGGCTCGAGAATATGGTCGATTGGAACCTTAGCCGCAGCCGTTTTTGGGGAACTCCACTTCCTATCTGGCGAACAGCAGACGGTGAGGTGGAAAAATGCATCGGTTCAATTGAAGAACTTAATAATGAGATCAGGAAAGCAGTTGAGTTGCTGGGTGGCGATATCAATAAAAGATATCTGCATGCAGGTATACTTGATTTGCACAAGCCATATGTAGACGAAATTATATTGGTGAGTGACGCCGGTCAACCTATGAAACGTGTTCCTGATTTGATAGACGTTTGGTTCGACAGTGGGGCAATGCCTTACGCGCAGTGGCATTTCCCTTTTGAAAACAGGGATATGGTGAGCCCTGAAACGGGTGAGGCAAAAGCTTTCCCTGCCGATTTTATCGCAGAAGGTGTTGATCAGACAAGGGGTTGGTTTTATACCCTGCATGTACTGGGTGTGATGCTTTTCGACAGTGTGGCGTACAAATCAGTGGTATCAAATGGGCTGGTACTGGATAAGGACGGCAATAAAATGAGTAAGCGGCTCGGTAATGTTGTGGATCCGTTTAAAACCATTGATCAATTTGGCGCTGACGCAACAAGGTGGTATCTGATCACCAATGCTTCGCCATGGGACAATCTCAAATTCGACATTGATGGAATAAAAGAAGTGCAACGCAAATTTTTTGGCACTTTATACAATACTTACCAGTTTTTCGCTCTCTACGCAAATGTGGATCAGTTTAGTTTCAAAGAAAGTTACATTCCAATTGAAGAGCGGCCGGAAATTGATCGATGGGTGCTTTCCAGTTTGCATTCGCTGATTAAAAAAGTCACATACTATTTTAACGATTATGAGCCTACCATGGCCGGCAGGTCAATAGAAACTTTTTTAGATGAACAGTTGAGTAATTGGTACGTAAGGCTTTGCCGCAGACGGTTTTGGAAAGGCGAATATGAAAAAGATAAAATCGCCGCATACCAAACACTCTACGAATGCCTTGAAACAATTGTAAGACTGGTTGCACCGATTTCACCTTTTTTCACCGACCATTTATATAAAAATCTTGATGCAGTTACCGGCAGGATCGGGGCAGCATCTGTGCATCATACAAATTTCCCGGTTTCAGCCCCCAACATCATCGATCTGGAACTGGAAGAGAGAATGCAAATGGCTCAGGATGCTTCTTCGCTTATTCTTTCCATCAGGAAGAAAGTGAATATTCGAGTGAGACAGCCGCTGCAAAAAGCCCTGATACCGGTTAATTCTGACCAGATGAAAGAACAGCTGATGAGAGTGGAGGATTTGATTAAGGCCGAGGTCAACATAAAAGAATTGGAATATATCTCTGCAGATAATAATTTCATTCGTAAAAAGATAAAGCCCAATTTTGTTATACTAGGTAAAAGAGTGGGGGCTAAAATGAAAGCTGTTGCCGCAGCCCTCACTAAATTCACCCAGGAAGAGATCAGGGAAATTGAGCTAAAAGGAGAGGCCAATCTGGTTTTAGAGAACGAAACACTTGTAATCAGGAGAGAAGAAGTGGAGATTCAATCTGAAGATGTTCCAGGATGGATGGTTGCCGGCAAAAATGCGCTGACTGTTGCTTTGGATATTCAGGTTTCTCCTGAATTGGAAAAAGAGGGTTATGCAAGAGAGTTGGTGAACCGCATTCAGAAAATCAGGAAAGATGAAGGATATGACTTAACAGACAGGATTCAGGTAAAAGTTACAGGTCACGAAAAACTGATCCCGTCTATTACACAATATAAAGCCTATATTTGCGCCGAAATTTTAGCTGATCAACTGGACTTGGTACCTGAGATTACAGAAGGCACAGATATCGAAGTAAATGATATTCCGCTTAAAGTGTTAGTTTCAAAAAAAGGGTAAGAATTTATGTCAACAAAGAAAAAACCTGCGCCAAAAGCAGCTAAACCGGCTAAAAAAGCAGCTAAACCTGCAACTAAAAAAGTACCTGTGCCAAAAAAAGCAGAACCCGTAAAACCGACAGCCAAGAAAGTAGCGAAACCAGCGCCTAAAGTGCCTTCAAAAAAAGCGGCTGCTCCGGCGCCAGCTAAATCTGTTGCTGCGAAATCAGCTCCGTTAAAAGCACCTGTAAAGCCTGTTGCTACGGCTCATAAAGAAGAAAAACACCCGGTAAAAGCTTCTCCTGCCCCTGCAGCAGCGGCAAAAAAGCCGGCTGAAGTAAAACCCTTACCACCTAAAAATATTGAAGTGCCTGTTGAACCCGAAGCGAAACCAATACCAAAGCCAGCCGAAGTTAAGAAAGCAGCGAAACCGCAGGAACCTAAAAAGCCCGCGAAACCTGTAGTGATGCCAAAAATTAATGCCACTACTTCCCGAAAATACGAGCCTGAGTTTACCAAGTCGGTTTTAGATCAACCGGCTACAGAAAATACCGGACCCACTATGAGATATAGCGATTCAGAATTAGTAGAGTTTAGAGAGCTCATTGCCCGAAAACTGGAAGCGGCTAAAAAAGAGCTTTCTTATCTGCACGGATTAATTACCCGTAAAGATGAAATGAGTGGCGATGAAACTGATAACAGGTACATGACCATGGAAGACGGTAGTCTGAGTATGGAACGGGAACAATTAAGCCAGATGGCAAGCCGTCAGATCGACTTTATAGATAAGCTTGAAAAAGCGCTTATCCGTATTGAAAATAAAACTTACGGAATCTGCAGGGTTACCGGCAAGTTAATTGATAAGGCCCGCCTTCGCGCTGTGCCACATGCCACATTAAGTATAGAAGCAAAAATGGGAATGTCGAGAAATCCTAATATTCAGTAATTAACTGAGTACTCAGGGTTTTTATACATTCGGTTTTACAACTTGAACTCCATTGTTTTATATGGGTAATGTGAGTGGTTTGCCCTTATCAAAAGGAATACGGATCATTTTACTTCCTGCATTTCCACCAGTTTGCGGTAAAACCCCTTCTGTTGAATTAACTCTTCATGTTTACCTCTTTCCACGATCTGACCTTTTTGTAAAACCAATATTTCGTCAGCATGACGGATTGTCGAAAGGCGATGTGCAATGACCAGACTCGTGCGGTCTTTCATCAAATGATTAATGGCTTCCTGGACCAATTTTTCGCTTTCAGTATCCAGTGAAGAGGTGGCTTCGTCCAGAATCAGAATGGGTGGATTTTTTAATACTGCCCGGGCAATGGTTAATCTTTGTTTTTCTCCGCCACTTAATTTGGAGCCCCTGTCGCCTACATTTGAATTGTATCCATTTTCTTTACTGATTATGAAATGATGGGCATTTGCAATTTTTGCCGCCTGCTCAATTTGCTCAACAACAACATGATCATTACCTAGCGCAATATTTGCCGCAATACTGTCATTAAACAAAATGGGTTCCTGTGTTACAATACCCATGATACTTCGAAGGTCTTTAATGGAGTAATTTTTTATGTTTATGCCATCGATAAGCACCTCGCCAGCACTCACATCATGAAAACGGGGAACCAGATCAGCCAGTGTAGACTTACCGCTGCCTGAAGAGCCAACCAACGCAACGGTCTTTCCTTTTTCCAAAACTAAGTTTACATTTTTCAGGATAGTGATATCCTGATATGCAAAGCTTACATTTCTGAATTCGATTTTCTCTTTGAAAGAATTGATGCGAACAGGGTTGTCAATTTCTTTTATTGAATCATCGACAGTAATAAGTTCCTGAATTCTTTGTACACTGGCAGCGCCTTTCCGGATATTGTAAGATGCGGTGGTAAGTGATTTTAATGGATTGATGATCTGCGTGAAAATAGCTATATAAGCAAGGAAGTCTGGACCGTTTAGAAAGTTTTCGGTAAGGACAAGTCGTCCGCCATAAAACAGTACACAACATACTGCCAGCAAACCAAGTGTTTCAGAAACCGGAGACGCCAGATCTCTTCTCCTGTTAGCTTTATTTTTAATTTCAAATAATAACTTGTTTTCGTTTCTGAATTTTTTAAGCTGTTGTTCTTCCGCATTAAAAGCCTTTACAACCCTCATGCCCCCTAAAGTTTCCTCAATGGTGCTCAATATGTCTCCAAGCTTTTCCTGAACAATTCCCGAAACCCTTTTTAGTGATCTGCCTACCCTTCCGATTATTAATCCTGACACAGGCAGAAAGATTAACAGAAACAGAGATAGTTGGGGACTAAGGCTTACCATGGCCGATAAATAAAGAATAATAATAATGGGTTCCCGGAAAAACGTTTCCAGAAAACTGATTGTTGAATACTCTACATCCTGAAGGTCATTAGTGAGTTTGCTCATGATATCCCCTTTACGTTGCTCATTAAAAAACCCTACAGGAAGCTGAAGGATTTTCTGGAACATGTCTTCCCGCATATCATTAATTATACGGTTACGTATTGGCGTTAGTACGTACATCGATAAATACAGGAACAGGTTTTTTAATAATATGGCCAACAGAACAATAAGACACAGGAAGCCAAGTGCTTTAATTTTGCCGGCATCCGTTTCAATCTGTTGGGTAAGAATTTCGTATAACCGGTCGCTCAGTTTTCCCAATCTGAATTTCGATTGTACAAGCTTATCATCTTGCCGGATACCAAAGATCAGCGTGAGAAATGGAGCCAGCATTGTAAGTGAAATCAATGAAAAGAAGGCAGACAGGAGGTTTAGTGTGAAATACAGTACTACAAGTTTTGGGTACTTTCTTATATATTGAAAAATTATTCTTAAACTCTTCATGCGGTCATAATCTTGAATCTTGTAATAGATCAAAAGTAACTATTTTTACAGCCATTAAATGACAATGCCATGCAGGAGGGAAAAAGACAGAAGCAGGTAGCAGGGGTGATTTTGCAGGAAATCAACGAAGTCTTCCAACGTTTAAGTTTGAATATGGTTGAAGGGGGAATGGTGTCAATTTCCGCGGTGAAAGTGACGCCCGACCTTTTGGAAGCGAGGGTTTACCTGAGTTTTTTTCAGGTTGCTGATAAGGCTGCTGCATTAAAGCGCATCGAAGACAGGAACTGGCTCGTTAAAAAAGAATTGGCCGAAAGGGTTAAACATCAACTCCGGCGTATACCCGAAATGAAATACTTTATTGATGAAACACTCGATCATGTATTTCGTATGGAAGAGCTTTTTAAAAAGATAAACGAAGAAAAAAAGCCCTGACACATCAATGTATTTCAGCTTCGCATGGAGATATTTTAAAGCTAAGAAGTCGACCAATGCCATAAATATTATTTCATGGGTCAGCGTCACTGCTATTATAGTTGGCACTGCATCATTGATTATTATCCTGAGTGCTTTCAATGGATTTGAAAGTCTCGTAAAATCACTCTATTCTTCATTTTACCCTGATATCAGGATCACAGCTGCAACAGGTAAAGTGATGCGGTTGAGTCCTGAACAGTATAATAAAATCACAACTTTTGGTGGTGTAAGAGCTGCGACACTTGTTGCCGAAGAAAATGCGTTGCTTACTAACGGAGATATACATACGATAATTTTCATTAAGGGTGTGGATTCAGGCTACCGGTATGTTTCAGGTGTTCCCGATAAAATGATACGGGGTAATTTTTCTCTGGGTGATGCCGAGCATCCGAAGGCAGTGATGGGTGTGGGTATAGAAAATGCAATTGGTATTTTATCTGACCGGTCAATCTTGCCGCTAACCGTTTACCTGCCAAAAAAAGGGCAATCAAATGCAGGTGATCCACTTTCGTCGCTGAGTCAGGGAGAGTTGCAACCGTCAGGAAGTTTCGCTATACAGTCGGAGTTTGATAACAAATATGTTTTGACCAATATTGATTTTTTAAAAACCTATCTCAATTATTCCGAAGATGAGTATAGTGCCGTCGAGTTGTCGCTAAAAGATATAAAAGACGAGGCGCAGATAAAATCGGGACTAACAGCAATATTAGGAAAGGATTATAAGGTGCAGGACCGGTATGAACAAAACAAAAGCCTTTATTCGACCATCCAGATGGAAAAATGGGCGATATATGGGATTTTTTCACTCATATTAATTGTGGCAGCTTTTAATATGATTGGCGCTCTGAGCATGCTTGTACTGGAAAAGAAAAAGGACATTCAGGTCCTGCAGGCAATGGGGGCTGAGCAAAGTCTTATCAGAAAGATTTTTTTGAGTGAAGGAATATTACTCGCATTGATCGGTGCCGGCGGAGGATTGGTTATTGCCTTAATACTTTACTACCTGCAAATTAATTACAAACTGGTTCCTTTGCAGGGACAGTCTTTTCTTATTGATTATTATCCGGTAAAACTTGTATTTGCAGATATACTTTTGGTAATTACAACCGTATTATTAATTGGTATCCTTGCATCATGGTTCCCCGCCGCCCGCGCCGCCAAACAAAAATTTGAATTGCGCAACTAAAAGGATTTTATCTTCCCAATAATTCCACCTTCTCGAATAATATTGTTCTTCTACTTTTCACTTCGCACTGCACACTTCGTACTTTTCTCCCACTTCCCACTTCCCACTTCGTACTTCCCACTTCAATAGTCTCCCAATGTTTCCGGTAACTGTGCCAACGCCTTGGCCAGCTGTTCGTCGCTTGGGGCCACACCATGCCAGTTGTGATCATTTTCCATAAAGTCAACACCTTTCCCCATTATCGTGTGCATTAAAATGGCAACAGGTTTTCCTTTTCCAGACATAGATTTAGCTTTTTCCAATCCTTCCACTACCTTATCCATGTCATTTCCCTGCATTTCCATAGTTGACCACCCAAAAGCTTCAAATTTTGCCTGAATATTTCCTAAAGACATTACATTTTGTGTAGTACCATCTATTTGCTGACCATTCCAGTCAACGGTTGAAATCAGGTTATCCACTTTGTGATGAGCAGCGAACATAATTGCTTCCCAATTTTGTCCCTCCTGCAATTCGCCGTCACCATGAAGGGTATATATGGTGGAATCATCATTATTTAGTTTTTTGGCCAGCGCTGCGCCAAGTGCCACACTCATTCCCTGTCCCAGTGATCCGGAAGCAATCCTCACACCCGGAAGATGTTCATGAGTCGTAGGGTGACCCTGCAAACGAGAATCTATTTTACGGAAAGTCGCCATTTCCTGAATGGGGAAATACCCTGATCTGGCAAGCACAGAATAAAATACCGGTGAAATATGACCATTTGAAAGAAAAAACAAGTCTTCACCCACTCCATCCATATTGAAGGCCGGGTCATGTTTCATGATTTTGAAGTACAGCGCCGTTAAAAAGTCGGCGCAACCCAGCGAACCACCCGGATGACCACTTTGGCATCCATGTACCATTCTCAAAATGTCTCTTCTAACCTGTGAGGCTGTTTCAGTGAGTAATGCCATACCTGATATTTTAATTCGCCGCAAAACTATATTTATTTCTTTAGAGATTCGTTTATAACATGTGGCTGGTTTTGGAAATATATTTTTTTTTGGGATAAAATGTGAAAAAAGTACTAACATCTCGAAAAAAGTCGTTATCTATGTGCAGAATTTACTCGGTGCTAAGCCTTTACATTATTACGTAAATTCCTCAAATAGACTGAATTCATTGATTCATTTTATTTTTGGTCCTAAATCGGGGTTTTAATGGACAAAATTTTATTAGGCACTTCCATAGCCTTCATCATTACCTTTGCAGCTATCCCTGTAATCATACAGGTTGCCGACAAAAAAAAATTGTTTGATCTTCCTGACGAAAGAAAAGTACATCTTTCTCCGGTTCCTTCCCTTGGTGGATTGGGTATTTTCGCGGGCTTTATTCTCGCATGCCTGTTTATCATCCCAATGGATATTGCATCCGAATTTCAGTACTTTTTTGCAGCAGCGCTGGTTATTTTCTTCCTTGGTCTAAAAGACGACATCCTCGTTATCTCTCCAATAAAAAAATTCATCGGTCAGCTTATCGCAGCATTCCTCATTATTTTTAAAGGCGGCGTACAGATCAAAAGTATGCATGGCTTTTTAGGTGTTTACGAACTTCCTGATGTTATGAGCCTTGCATTAACCTACTTCACAGTAATTGTGATTATAAATTCTTTTAACCTCATAGATGGTGTGGATGGTTTGGCAGGAAGCCTTGGAATAATGACTTCTATCATATTCGGTAGCTATTTTTATATTGTTGATCAAATTCCATATGCTGCAATGGCGTTTATATTGTCGGGCAGCCTTTTGGGTTTTCTGATATTTAACCATTCACCTGCGCGTATTTTCATGGGTGATACCGGATCGTTACTGGTGGGGCTTTTAAACTCCATAATGGTAATCCGATTCATCAATATAGCAGATTCTCCGGGTTCTCAACTGCCGATGTTATCTTCACCGGCAATAGGAATTGCAATTTTAATGGTTCCCCTTTTTGATACATTGCGCGTTTTTGCACTTCGCATTTTTAATAGGAGGTCGCCATTTAGTCCAGACAGAAATCACATACATCACCTGCTTCTTGATAAAGGCCTTTCACATTCTGCTGTAACTTATACCTGCGTAGGCATAAATATTCTTTTTATCGCTTTTGCATTTACTGCAAGAAACTGGGGCGCTACTTACATTATTCTTACGATGGTGGGAGTGGCAGCAGCCGGAACAGCTTTACTTTGGTATACCAGTCCAAGAGTTACAGTTTATGTTGATGGTGAACTGAAAAGTGGGCAGCCCACTATTGCTAATCAGCGCGTACTGTCATTTCGCAAAAAGGCATTGGTTTCTCCAGAAAACAATTAATTCTTTTCGCTTTACAGAGATTTTAATTTTGTCTGCTTTCATTAGCTTTGCCAAGCTTAATACAATTTTATTATGTCTGATGAATTAGTGCTTACAGTAGGCCAGGCTGAGGAAACTATGCAAAAGGCGATCAGCCATCTGGAAGCTGAACTTGTTAAAATACGCGCCGGCAGAGCCACTCCTCAAATGTTCGACGGATTGGTGGTCGACTATTATGGAACACCAACCCCAATTAACCAGGTTGGTAATATCTCTGTTGCTGACGCCCGCACGCTGACGATTCAGCCATGGGAGAAGAATATGCTGCAGCCCATCGAGAGATCAATTATCGCTGCAAACCTGGGTGTAACTCCTCAGAATGATGGAAGTATAATTAGAATTTTCTTACCACCGCTGACTGAAGAAAGAAGAAAGGAAATTGTAAAAAGAGTTCATGGGGAAGGGGAGCAGTCAAAAATTGCAATCAGAAGTATTCGCCGGGATGCTATAGAAGCAATAAAGAAGTTGCAAAAAGGCGGTTTGAGTGAAGATATAGCAAGTGATGGAGAAAAAGAAGTTCAGCAAATGACAGACACATTCATCGTTAAAGTAGATAAGCATCTCGCAATAAAAGAGAAAGAGATTATGTCAGTATAATTGTCGATAAAATTTTAACTTAACCTGTAACGAAAATTGCAGGTTTTTTTATTTGTTGGAAAGATAGACTCCCGAAAGAATAACGCAGAGGCACAGCACCTGGAAGATATTAATCTGTTCGCCGGCTATTAACCCCCAGCTTAAAGCAACGAAAGGTATTCCATAAGTTACCATAGAGGAAAATACCGGTCCCGCCTTTTTGATTAGGGTATAAAAAAGCAGGGTGCCTATTGCGGTACCAATAACTCCCAGCACAATACTTGCACCAGTGGCAGTAAGTTTTTCGGTGCTCCCCAACTTTGTTTCGAAATATCCGGTGAGGTATAGAATAGTTAATGCAGGAACTAAAATAAATGCAAACGAAAGCGAAGCAATATCAATAGTCGCAATTGATTTAAGGTACCTGTTGATCAGGTTTACATTTAAGCCATATAGCACTGTCGCTGTCAAAACAAACAATCCATAGGCAGTATTGGCTGATCGGATAGGATCGTTGCCTGCTATCATCAGTAAAACCAAGCCGGCTAATCCAATAAATACGCCTGCCCATTTTCGTAATGGTACTCTACTCTTAAAAATGACGACTCCAATGAAAATTGTAAATAGAGGTGTAAGCGCGTTTAATATTCCAGCAAGGGCGCTGTCGATTTTAGTCTCAGCGATGCAAAAAAGATAGGCAGGAAAAAAAGTACCAAGCAACCCTGTGAGCGCTATCAATGGGACCTTTTTTATATCAACTCTTTGCCAGGCTTTAAAAGCAAACGGAAGAAGTACAATTGCGCCGGATGAAATTCTGATTGAAGCCACCTCATAAGCATTTATTGTTTTTAACCCCAGCTTCATCAGAATAAATGAACTGCCCCATATCAGGCAGATCAGAATAAAAAGTACCCAGTTAACTGCATTTTTATCATTCATTCCACGAGTTAATTCTATGAAACAGAACTAAAATATATTGACACAAAAAACTTAATAAATTTATGCAGATTAAGCTTGCTATATATGTGCAAAAACTTTAATCCTTTTTTTAATCCGGATTAAAGGAATGCATTATGTTTGACAAAACAACAACTAACTGATATGGGTTTCGTGAAAGAATTCCGCGAGTTTGCAGTAAAAGGAAATGTAATGGATCTTGCTGTGGGTGTGATTATCGGTGGCGCATTCAACAAAATCGTTACTGCTTTAGTCGATAGTATAATTATGCCGATTATAGGAATGATCATTGGTGGAAATGTAGATAAATTTAAAGAGCTTGTAGTGGGAGGAATTAAAGTTGGAGTACTCATTCAGGCTATGCTTGACTTTGTGATCATTGCTTTTGTTTTGTTTTTACTGGTAAAGGGGATTAATAGATTAAAAACAAAAAATGAGGTTGAAGCGCCTCCACCACCGCCACCCACGCCGACAAAATCTGAGTTGTTGCTGGAAGAGATTCGGGATGCCTTAAAAAAGTAATTGTTTTTGATATTTAACTTTGGCGGCATGTTGAACGCAAATTCGGCATGCCATTTTTTATTAATTGAATCTAATTTAAGTAAGATGAAAAAAATCGTTTTAATCGGTTTGCTGCTGACCTCTGTAAAACTATTCGCACAGGATGCAACTGTAAAAGGCCTGCAGGCTGAAGCAAAAAAAGATCTGGCAGAAGATACTGCTCATAAATCCGGATGGAAAAAAGGTATCATTTTCAATTTGGGTATTGCACAGGGGAACAGCAGTAACTGGGCAGCAGGTGCTGAAAAAAGTTCTTTGTCAATTAATGGTTATGTAAATCTTTTTGCTGATCTCAAAAGAGGCAAAAACCGGTGGAAAAACAACCTTGATCTCTATTATGCCTTGTTAAGCACTACGTCGCAGGGTACCCGTAAAAATGACGACAGGATAGATTACTTTACAAAATACACCTACATGGTAAAACCCAAAATGGGATTCGGAGTAGTGGGTAACTTCCGTACACAGTTCACGGATGGGTTTGATTATAATAAAACGCCTAAAGAAAAAACTTCAGGTTTTCTTGCTCCGGCATATATGACGATAGCTCCGGGTATTGATTGGACGCCAACTGATTATTTCAGCGTATTTGCCTCTCCATTTTCGGGAAGGTGGACTTATGTGCGGGTAGATTCCCTTGGCCCATTGTACAGCATTGATCCGGGAAGCAAATGGCGCACTGAAGCAGGAGCTTTTGTATCATTAAATTTTAATAAAGAAATTCTTAAAAATGTGGTTTACAAGAGCCGTCTGGACCTGTATTCTAATTATCTGGATGGGAAAGCAAAAAATGTGGATGTTTTCTTTACAAATATTATTGCCATGAAAGTCAACAAGTTTCTTTCAGTTACATACAACTTTGATCTTATATATGATGATGATGTGCGGATATTTGGCCCTAATGGTAATGGCCCACGCACCCAGATCAAATCCTTGCTGTCAGTAGGGTTTTCTGCCAGACTTTAATTCGTTTCAAATCCATATTTTTGTAAGGTTCCGGTATTCCGGAACCTTTTCATTTTTTAAAAGCACTCTGTGAATACATCGTCATACCAGATAAAATTGCCTCAGTTTGAAGGTCCTTTTGACCTTCTGCTTTTTTTTATTGAAAGAGATGAGCTTGATATTTACAATATCAATATCACTAAAATAATTAAAGACTTTCTTGACTTCCTTCATTCTTCTGAAGAGGCCAATATTGAACTCAGTAGTGAGTTTATTCTTTTTATTTCCACTTTGATGCGAATTAAAGCTAAGATGCTGTTGCCAAGAAAAGAGGTGGATGAACAAGGTAATGAAATTGACCCCCGCCAGGAGCTGATAGATAAGATACTGGAATACAAGAAGTTTAAAGAGGCTGCGGTTAAAATGGCTGAACTTGAGGCGCAACGTATGTTCATGGTAAAAAGGGGCAATCTCCAGAAAGAACTGTCAACTATAGGCGAAGATGCTGCTGAAGGAACGGAAATTCAAACCATCACGCTATATAAATTGATGAAGGTTTTTGAGAAGGTAATGCAGCGTGTATATGAAAGAAATAATAAACCCCAGCACGTTGTATATCGATATAATTATACCATGGAAGAAAGCCGTGCGTATATGCTGGACCGATCAAAGGAAGAAAAAACGATGGCTTTTGAAAAGGTATTTGAAGTATGTACAAATCGCATTCATGCCATTTTCTTATTTCTTACTGTTCTGGAACTCGCGCAACAACAATACATTTCTATTTTAACCGGTGAGGGTAGAAACAATTTCATTATTGAATACAATGAAAACCGCGCTGAAGAGGTGATTGTGCCGTTTTCGCCTAAAAATTTTTAAGGTTTCCCGACTGCGTCGTGGTACACAAAGGTTTCTGGAACTGATGCGTTTGTTTAAGTGTGTTCAATTATACTATTCATTGTGTAATTTAACAGTGTGACAAATAGTCAATCAATTAAAAACATACTGATTCCCGACCCCTCAATTTATGAGGTGAGCGCCGATGTGCAGGCATCCTTTTCCCTCCAGCCATATTTTAATCAGATTAAAAAGAGGCTGGAAGAACCTGCTCAACCTTTTGGATTATTGTACAGGCATATACTGGACGAATTTGAAAAGTCTCCCGAATTACTTTCTGCAGTGTCAAGTAAGGAAATCATTGACAGGAATCAGTTTTTATTTCAATTGGTGATTTCCACGATATTTCCATTCTCTACTGATACCGACGTGCAGTATTTCTCCTTAGGCACGCCGTACAAGTTTGAAATATTCTTTTACTCAAAATCCTTTTCAGATTATTTTAATCCTGATGAAAAAGGTCATGTTAGATTTCCTCCGGAAAGGCCTTTTGAACAGATACAGCATGAGTATTTACTGATGGCTTACAGGATGATATTCAGGAGATATTATCAGACTGAAATTCGCGTACCTGAACGAAGAACAAACCGCTGGCTGGATAAATCAACAGGGTTATATCGGTACAGTCGCTTACACATTGACGAAAGTTTTGTTGATGTAAAATTGCTTGGTGACCTTCCTCCCTTTCCGAAAGATGTTTTAGACAAGGTTACAGGTAGTATTGCGGATCTTGAGGCACTAAAGAAGCTTGTACCCTTAAAGTTGTTCAGGTTTGAGGGCTTTTTTTTCCGTAGAAGCATAATTGATGTTACCCTCGAAGAGTGTATCACTCATGTGAAAAATGCATTGATCGAAATGCAATCCAATGATCCGGAGCCGGGATATTTGAAATTGATATCTGCGGTGGAAACATTGGTGGGCCTGAAAGATGTAAAGATTAGTTTAAGTCCGTTTCTCCGCTTAAATGATCGCTATGTGTTTTATAATGGATATTCCGGCAGGAGCTGGTTACTGACTTCAAGTCATGAAAGAGACAATAAGGAAAAGATTTATAACCATTTGGCGATGTTATTAAACAGGAACAAGGACCCAATAATAATGTCTGATGTGTATGATGTGGGCGCACATGAAAAGGATGAAATCGTTTTACGTTTTGTGCAAAAAACAAAAACCCGCAGCTATATTATATTGCCTTTGTTTCATGAAGACCAATTAATTGGGATGGTTGAAGTTATTGCAACCGAACACAATCTGTTGAACAATACAGTCCTTAAAAAACTTGAACCGGTTTACGCATTTTTTGAGATGGCGTGCCGTAATTATCATGCTAATTTCAGAAACGAAATTGAAACCCTGGTGAAAGAACGTTTCACCGCCTTACAACCCATTGTGGAATGGAAATTTCTGGAGGAAGCCTGGGCATATTTAAGGCAAATGGATATACGGGAAGAGCCAGAACTGGGAACCGTAAGGTTTGACCAGATCTATCCAATTTACGGTGCTGTGGATATCCGAAACTCTTCCACCGAACGAAGCCGTTGTATTCAGCACGACCTTTTGGAGCATCTCGATTTTATAAGTTCAGTTATAGAAGAATTTGGCAAGCTGCCTCAGAAGGCGGTAAATGAACATCTTGAATACCTTCTTCAACGGGGCAGGTTGTTCAGATCGCGAATTGAGGAAAGCCTTCATTCAGAAGATGAATCAGTAATCATAGAATATCTTGACAAAGAAGTGAAGGTGTTTTTTAAACATTTGGCGGCAAGCGGTGAGATCAACACACTTCCAGCCAAAAAGTATATAGAAGCGTTGGAGGGAGAGAATACAATTTTGTTTCAAAACCGAAAAAAGTTTGAAGAAAGTGTAATTCAGCTCAACCAGCTGATATCAAAATACCTTGAAGCTGAAAGAGAAAAAATACAACGATACTATCCACATTATTTTGAGAAATTCCGAACCGACGGTGTAGAGTACAACATTTACATTGGAGAATCTTTTACTCCAATGAAAGCCTTCGATAACATCTTTCTAAAAAATATCAGACTGTGGCAGCTCTCCACCATGGCGGAAGTAACCAGGCTTACTCATCGTATACATAAAGAATTGCCGTTGCCTTTGCAAACGACTCAATTAATTTTACTCTACGGAACGCCTATCTGCATTAGTTTCAGAAAAGATGAGCGACGATTTGACGTTGAAGGAATTGATAGCATCCGCTATGAAATTCTGAAGAAAAGATTAGATAAAGCCCGCATTAAGAATACAGGTGAACGACTGACTCAACCTAATACTATTGCTATTGTGTATATGCATGAACGGGATGTTACTGAGCTGGAAGAGTATTATGGTTACCTGAGCAATAACGGATTGTTGACAGCTGATAAAGAGTGGCTGGACCTCGAAGATGTACAGGGAGTGAGTGGTATCAAAGCTTTGAGGCTGCATGTAAATCTTGAAGAGCTGCCTGTTTTACAAAAGGAATTGTCTATTCCTGCTGGTTCATAAAAGAAAACTTCAACATATTCGGTGTTCCATTTCTTGCTTCATTAGAAATATAGAGATCCCCATTAGGTGCAAAACATATACCCTCCGGTTGTTTGAAAAGTTTTTTATTCAGCCGATAACCTGCTTTAATTTTCCCGTTCTGATCTGCAATCAGGAGAAGATGATTGACTGAAGCGATCAGGTACCAATCCCCGGTTTTTGGATGTATTGCTGCTCCTGAGATTTGAAGATTATCATTTTTATTCAGAAGTTCCTTTACAGGACTTTCTAATGCTATATTAAATGCCAGAACAGAATCAAATTGATCTGTTATGAGGTTATAGCTAAAGACAGCAGGGCTGACAGGGAATGCTATGCAGTTTTTACAAAATATCAACAGGCGGCTTTTGCCTGGATCGTGCAGAATAGCTTCAAAATCATTTTTACCCTTCAAGTTAATTTTTGATTCTTTTGAACTAATTGAATCAGTAAAAGGGTGAGATATTTTTAATACGTCGCCATTGCTTTTTAGAGCATACGGGTAAGGGTCAACGAAACAAATATCTTCATAATCTCCGCCTTTGTGAAACCTTGAACGCAGTTGCTGTTTACTATCGGCTATTGAAATTGAAAACAATACGCCCTGCTCGTCATTGACTGCATTGATTGCATTGCGTGCGTCATCAAAATAAATTCCGGAAATCTCATCCAGCTCCTCACTCAGCACTGTCTTTTCCGGTTCCTGCCAGTTATATCCGACAGGTCCATCTGTTTGTATATTTTGTTTGCCTCCGCTTTTGCAGGCAATGAAAAAAATGAATGCGATTATAACTAAACTATTTCGTAAAGGCATATTTTAAAAATACAGATTAATTATTGTAATTTGATTTCACCATCAATCCTTCGCATGAATAATTTGGTTGAAATTTCAGGGGAAGTAGTCAGTAGTTTGTTTGATTCAGTGGGTACACAAACCCTTTTATATCATAATGTAATACATACCCGTGAGGTGGTGGAGGCTGTAAAACTCATGAGCAATCACTATCGCCTATCTGCTGAAGATGATCAGGCGCTGGTGGTGGCCGCCTGGTGGCATGACGTGGGATATTTGTCGGGAACACCGGAAAATCATGAGATGCGCAGTGTTGAAAGAGCAAAGTTATTCTTGCAGAAACATAACGCAACCCCGGAGTTTATAGCAAAAGTTGAAGGCTGTATCATGGCAACAAAAATGCCACAGAGCCCGACAACTCTTATAGAAAGAATTATTTGCGATGCAGACCTGTTTCATTTTGGTAAGGAAGATTTTATGGAAGACACCAAAATGTTGCGCAGAGAGGTAGAGAAAATTTCAGGCAATCCTATTAAAGGAACTGAATGGCGAAATTCCACTATCAGGTTGCTGGAATCTCATGAGTATTTTACTGAGTATGCCAGGGAAACATTATCAGGAACAAAACAGCAAAATCTTGATGCGCTGTTTAAAAAGAATGAGGAAAAGAAGCAGGAAAAAATTAAGGAAAAACAACTTTTAGCTGAAAATCCGGCATTGGAGATTAAAAAAAGCAATGCTGAACAAGAAAAGGCGGACGCTAAATTCAACAAACCTAAACGTGGTATAGAAACAATGTTTCGCCTTACTTCGCGGAATCATATGGATCTTAGCGGAATGGCAGACAGCAAGGCAAATATCATGATCTCCGTTAATTCGATCATTATCTCCATCGTTCTTTCTGTTTTACTCAGGAGATTGGAAGATATGCCGTACTACACTATCCCCACTTTAATCATGCTGGCCGTAAATGTTTCCACTATCATATTTGCTGTATTGGCAACAAGGCCCAATACAACCAAAGGAACGTTTACGCGTGAAGACATCAAGCAGAAAAAAGTCAATCTTTTGTTTTTCGGAAATTTTCACAAGGTAGGGTTGGTAGATTTTGATTGGGGAATGAAAGAAATGATGAACGACAAAGAGTATTTGTATTCCAGCATAGCAAAAGACATTTACTTTTTAGGCGTGGTACTTGGGAAGAAGTATAAGCTGCTACGTATCTCATACAATATATTCATGTATGGATTAGTCCTCTCAATTATAGCATTTATACTTGCATTTGCATTGTCGCCTGAATAACCAGAAGGTCCAGTCACTCAAAACAAGATATTCTTCGAGTTAAAAAATAAAGTTTGATGGCTGAGTTCGTCTTTCAGCATTCCCCTATTCACTTATTCACCCATTGACATCATTCACGACCGATACTTAGTATATTACAATTACAGTCAGGCATTAGTATTTACATAAACACTATCCCTCATCATTTCCCGAACTTTTGCTGCTATACCTGCTGCGTCGAATCCGCATTCGCGATGTAATTCTTTCAATGTGCCATGTTCCACTAAGCGGTCGGGGATACCGAGTATTTCCACCTGTGCTGTATAATGAAATTTTGCCATGAACTCAAGTATAGCTGATCCAAATCCCCCGACAATCGTACCGTCTTCTACAGTGATGACTTTATTATATTTTGAAAACACTTCATGAAGAAGTTCTTCATCAATTGGTTTTACAAATCTCATATCATAATGAGCCGGTGAAAGGCCTTCTGCCTTAAGTTCTCTTATTGCAGCAGCAGCGAAATTCCCGACATGTCCGAGGCTTAAAATCGCGACTTCTTTTCCATCCCTGAGTTTCCGCCCTTTACCAATTACAATCTCCTTCATCGGCGTTCTCCAGTCAGGCATTACACCTTCGCCTCTTGGATATCTTATCACAAAAGGATATTGCGTTGATTCAAGCTGGGAAGTATACATTAAATCCCGCATCTCACTTTCATTCATTGGGGAGCTAATGATCATATTAGGAATTGACCTGAAATAAGCAATGTCGTATGCACCATGGTGCGTAGGCCCGTCTTCGCCCACCAAACCTGCCCTGTCTAAACAAAGCACTACAGGTAGTTTTTGAATGGCGACATCATGCACAACCTGGTCGAAAGAGCGTTGCATAAACGAAGAGTAAATATTACAAAATACTCTCAATCCCTGCGTTGCCAATCCTGCACTTAATGTAACCGCATGCTGTTCACAGATGCCCACATCGATTGCACGGTCGGGCATTTTTTCCATCATAAATTTCAACGATGATCCGGATGGCATTGCCGGTGTGATGCCGAAAATTTTATCATTTTTTTCGGCCAGTTCAATTATCGTGTGGCCAAATACATCCTGGTATTTTGGAGGTTGCGGTGTTTCAAATGTTTTCTTGAAAATCTCGCCGGTAACTTTATCAAACAGGCCGGGCGCGTGCCACTTGGTTTGATCCTTTTCAGCCAGCTCATAGCCTTTACCCTTAACCGTTATGATATGCAATATCTTTGGCCCGGGAATATCTTTAAGGTCATTAAGTGTATCAACCAGTTTGGTAATATTATGTCCGTCAATTGGACCAAAATACCGCAGCTTCATCGATTCGAAAAGATTACTGCTTTTATTGATGAAGCCTTTTACACTATGTTCAAGTTTGCTGGCCATCTCCCTGGTAAATTTCCTGCCGACAGGCAGTTTTCCCAGCGCATGCCAGATATCATCTTTAAGTTTATTATAAGTATGCGAGGTGGTAATGTCGGTCAGGTATTCTTTTAATGCACCAACATTCGGGTCAATACTCATACAGTTATCATTCAGTACAATGAGCAGATCCGAATCTGAAACGCCTGCATGATTCATAGCCTCGAACGCCATCCCGGCCGACATAGCGCCATCACCAATCACTGCTATTGCCTTTCTGTCTTTCTCACCCTTATATTTTGCTGCCAAAGCCATACCCAATGCTGCAGAAATTGAAGTTGATGAATGGCCTACGCCAAATGTATCATACTCGCTTTCCGATCTTTTTGGGAACCCGCTCAGCCCTTTATATTTTCTGTTTGTACTGAATCGTTCTCTTCTGCCGGTGAGGATTTTGTGTCCGTATGCCTGATGGCCAACATCCCATACTAATTGATCGTATGGAGTATTGAACACATAATGAAGTGCCACACTCAGCTCCACCACTCCAAGGCTTGCTCCAAAATGCCCTCCATGAACACTTACTACATCTATAATATACTGGCGCAATTCATCGCTGAGCTGCAAAAGTTGCTCCTTATCGAGCTTTCTAAGGTCAGCAGGCTCATTGATTTGCTGAAGTAGGGGACCGGCCAGAATTTCCATATCGGTGCTGTCTAAAGAATTAAGTGTAAAAGTATCAAAAAAGATGTACTGTTTGACTATACCATCAAATGCACATTTTATAACAGAAAATCATGCTGTTTGTTGCCCACAACAAAAGTGGCCAATGGTAAATTATTAATAATCATTAAATTATGTGGATTTTTTTTCAATGAATTTCAGATATCTTGAAAATGTGGTATCAATTTTCAAACCATACCTCAAAAATGCCTTGTTTGCCAGATCAGCGCTCTAACCACCAACCCACATATTTCACCATTAATACAAAAGCATTAACTTAAGGCAATCAAAAGTTTAGATTTGATCAATGTATAAACATAAATAATGGCAGGATTTCTAAGCCGGATACCTAATTATTGGATTTTTCAAGCGATTGGGTGGGGAATCTTTATCATCACCAATACTTTTTTTGCTCTCACTTTTGATAAATTCAATTCAGACTTTATTGGCAGATTGATCACATTTGTTGCGATAGGATTTATTTTCTCGCACATTATGCGGGACGTTATAAAAAGGACAAAGCTTTTGCAGCGTTCCTTAGAGCCTCAGGTCGTCGGGTTTATATTAATCACTATGTTCTTTTCCATTTTGGTGGGATATCTTGACACACTTTTAACCCTGTCGTTTGACATTAATGTTTATAAGGAAGAAGAATTGACTGAAACGGAAATGGTGATCAGCAATTCTTTTTATGCGTTCGTTTACCTCTTTATATGGAACTGCATTTACTTTATATTTCATTATATTGATAAGTCAAGGTCGCAACAGCTTGATACTTTTAAACTCCAGGCTTTGGTAAAAGAGCTGGAACTTAAAACTATCAAATCGCATATAAATCCTCATTTTATTTTTAATGCATTAAACAGTATTCGTGCGCTTATCGACGAAAACCCTTCCCGGGCCAGAGATGCAATTACCGAATTAAGTAATATTCTTCGTAGTAGCATGCAATCGGAAAATCTGGAAACAGTACCGCTGGAAAGGGAATTAAATATAGTGAAAGACTACCTCGCATTGGAACATATCCGATTCGAAGATAGACTCAGGGTGGAATATGACATTGATGAAGATACTTTAAGTCAGCCCGTTCCGCCGATGATGTTGCAAACACTTGTTGAAAATGCCATAAAGCATGGTATCAGTAAATATGAAAACGGTGGAATTGTAAAAATCATTTCTGATTTCCGTGGAAAAAATCATGAATTAATTGTTCGGAATACCGGAAAGCTTAATGGTGGTATTAATAAAGAAGGTTTTGGACTACATAGTACGGCAAGCAGATTGGGTTTGTTATTTGGCAGTGCTGCCAAATTTGAAATACAGGACACACCCAATAATATTGTCGAGGCAAAAGTGAGTATACCTATTCAATGATCGCTTTATAAGATTTAATTTTACACGTTATGGTAAAAAAAGCAATAATAATTGACGATGAGAGGCTTGCACGAAACGAGCTCAAAAAACTATTGAGTGAATACCCGGAGATAGAGGTTGTTGCGGAAGCTGCCAATGCATCAGAAGGCATTCAACGGATTGATGAACATCATCCGGATTTGATTTTTCTGGATATTCAAATGCCGGGTAAAACAGGATTTGAAATGCTGGCAGAATTGGATCGTGCGCCGCATGTAATTTTTACGACTGCGTACGATGAGTACGCTTTGCGGGCGTTTGAAGTAAACGCACTGGATTATTTACTTAAGCCTGTTGAACCCAAGCGTTTGTCTGATGCGATTCAGAAGCTGGAGCATATTGATGAGAAGGAAATTGATGAAGAAGATCAGCAAAATATTGCACGGGGACCATTGGGTGAATTTGATCAGGTATTTGTGAAAGACGGCGAACGTTGCTGGTTTGTAAAACTTACTGATATCAGATTGTTTGAATCGGTTGGCAATTATGCGAAGGTATTTTTCGGGACCAATAAACCACTGATATTGAAATCGCTGAACGCGCTGGAAGAAAGACTGGATGAGAAAATATTTTTCCGTGCCAACAGAAAACATATTGTGAACTTGAGAATGATTGAAAAAGTGGAACCTTATTTTAACGGTGGATTATTGCTTGAAATTAAAGGCGGCGAAAAAATTGAAGTGAGCAGGAGGCAGGCTGTGAAGTTTAAAGAAATGATGAGCCTCTGAAAGAAGTGGGAAGTGCGAAGTGGGAAGTGGGAAGTGGGAAGTGAACAGCCAATACAGAAGTGCGAAGTAAGATGTGAGAAGTGGGAAGTAAACAGCCAATACACTGAAGTTATAAGTAAGAAGTGAACAGCCAATACAGAAAGTGTGAGGTACGAATTGTGAAGGAAACCGCCGGAAAAAATCGGGCATGATAACGCTGCAGCAGACTCCTGACTTCAGACTTATGACCAGAGACTTTAGTTATTTAGAATATTTTAAATATTAAACAACAAAGGCTGGTGTTCACCGGCCTTTGTTGTTTAGTAAATTTTTTTTGATGTTATGATTTGAACATATCATTTAAATACTCTTTGCTGGCATTAATACTTGCCCATGCGTCAGCTGGCATGTCGTGTTCTACAAAAAAATGTTTTAATCCGGCAATGGATGCAGCCTTGAAAATCGGTTTAAAATCAATGGTGCCATTGCCAACCGGTTGAACTTTACCATCATTATCAATGTCTTTTACATGCCACAATGGAAAACGACCGGGGTGTTTTTTAAAAAGTGCCACGGGATCAATACCTGCTTTAATGGCCCACGCCAGATCCAATTCCATTTTCAGATGATCTTTAGAAATCTGCGATAGAAAATAATCATATGGAACTATAGCATCAACTGATTTAAACTCTGCCTCATGGTTGTGGTACGCGAATTGGATGCCAGCCTTTTTCGCAGCATCACCCGTTTTTTGCAAAACTTCGGTTGATGCTTTAATTTCCTCTACAGTACTAACGGGAGTACTTGCACATACAATGTATGGAACACCGGCTTCTGCCAGTTCCGTTACAATCTCCTGGTAATTATCGCGCAAATTTTTCATCGGCGGGATAGCAATTGGATTGCCATTTGCATCGGTAGGAAGTTTTGCATTGGCGGGCATTTTAAATGGAGCGCCAATCACATGATGCGATTTCCAGGTCAATCCAAGACTATTCAGTTTAGCTGAAAACTCTTTCGCACTCATGCCGTAAAATCCACCTTTTCTGCTGAATGCAGATTCAATTTCACTATAACCTGCAGCCGCAATTTTTTGTAAAGTGCCATCAACATCTGCATCAATCGTTGTAAAAAATGTAAACAATTGTATACCGAGCTTCCTTGGTTTCGCAGACTGATTTACGCTGCTAAACGCTTCCGGCAATAACATGCTGCCTAATGCTAAGGCAGCTGTATTTTTTATCAATAGTCTTCTGTTTAACATACAATTGATTTATGGTTTGGAAATCGTTGATTTGGCAACTGGTTTAAATTCAACTGCAGAGAATTGCATCAGCGTTTGGTTTGATAATGCCTTGCTGTTTCTGAAAACAAAATAAATGTCATGGTGACCCTTTATAACAGGAATAATCAATTCTTTATTTTCACGCTTCTCCTTTACTTCGTAAACAGAAGTGGCACCTAATAATTTTCCATCGGCAGAGTCAAGTCTTACTTCGATGATTCCACCGGCAGCATTTATTCTGGGTGCAGCAGAGGCGCCTAATACCAGCTTTTCAATATTAGTAAGATCGATATTCTTAAATGCAACAAAAGAAGAATCGCCCTCCATTAGTATCGATTTTACAAATGCAGTTTGAAGCATCGTTCCTTTTTTGATCTCCGCTTTTTCCGGGTCCAGTGTTGGAAATCTCAGGAGATGTACCTGCTCACCAATGGTAGCCGGCATAACGCGTGTGCCTTTATCTCTATAGGCTGCTCGCAATACAAAGGTTCCTTTATCTTTGGCCCCTTCAGGATATTTAACCGGATAAGTTCCTTTGAGTGGAAGGGTTGTAAATTTTTCTTTATCACCCAGGCTCAGAATATATTCAACTATATACCTCGCTTCATTTTTTGAGATACCGGGATGCGCACTCATTGCATGTTCTCCCCATACACCAACGCCACCATTAATTATTTTCGTTGCGAGCTTATCCACCATTTCAGGTTTGCCCTTGTATTTTTCTGCGATCTGTAAATATGATGGGCCAATTGATTTTTTATCAGTTACGTGACAGGATTTACAATCGCTTTGAGACATTAAAATTTGCCCTGTCGATGTGAAAGCTTTAGTGTCGGCCTTGCGATGTGTTTGAGAAGATTCAATGAGGTCGTATCCAATAGGAAGATAGTCTATCGTTACAGCTACCTGCGATGGTTTAATCTGGCCTGTTGAAATTGAACCATCCTCTTTATCTTTTACCAATACTGAGTATTTCAGTGTATCGTTAGGGAAATAAAAAGTTTTATTGCCGTTGAGGATATTAAACTTTACATCAGGCGCTTCATTACCTGCCATCACCTCAATTGTTTCGGTAGAAGTTGCTCCTTGTTTGTCTGTCACCGTCAGGTTCACCTTATATGTTCCCGCTTTGTCTAAAGTAACAACGGGGTTGGATTCTCTTGATGTTTTCGTTATACCCGCGCTTGTTATTTTCCACTGGTATGACAATGCATCGCCATCATAATCTTTAGTCTCTTTGGAAGATAGCTGCATTTTGAAAGGAACAGCACCTTTAGTTTTATTGGCGTTGATTTTCACGACTGGTTTTCTATTTCCGGCATTGTATTCCACTTTAACCAATCTTGCATTATCGTTTCCTTTAAACCATGCTGTACCATATTCCAGGATGTACAAATCACCTTCGGGTGAAAAATCCATATCAATGGCACTTCCGAAATTTTCATTGGGTAAAAATTTCTCCATAGATTGATAGTCGCCATTCTCATCCATGGTTACGGCCATGATCCATCCTCTCATAAATTCGACAATCAACCATTTCCCTTCGTAATAGGAAGGAAAGGGTCTTTTAGCATTCGGGAAATTGGCTTGGCGGTAAACCGGCCCGCCGGTAGCACTACGACCAGAACTGCCTACCAGCGGAAATTTATCAGAAAGCCCGTATGGGTACCATACAAATGCTTTTTGAGCAGGCGGTAATTCACTTAATCCTGTATTGTTTCTTGATTCGTTAATAGGTTTTTCAGCATTAAAAGGAGTGCCGATTTTTTTTGTCGCATAGTCGTAATCGTTATAAGGAAGATTGTCGCCCTGGAAATACGGCCATCCAAAATTGCCTGGCTTTTTAGCCTGGTTAAATTCATCATAACCACGTGGTCCCAGATCAGTATCTGTTGAGGCATCTGGGCCAACTTCACCCCAATATAAAAATCCGGTTTTGGTATCAATACTTGGCCTCCAGGGATTGCGATGTCCCATAGTATAAATTTCAGGCCTTGTTTTTTCCATACCCTTCGGGAAGAGATTACCCTCAGGAATAGAATAGGTACCATCATCTTCAGGATGGATACGCAAAATTTTTCCACGCAGATCATTGGTGTTACCGGCAGTTCGCTGGTCATCCGAATTTTCCATATCAGGCCTTTCATCCAGGTTGGAAGTACCTGATTGGGGATTAACTGTGTTGTTACCAACAGTCAGGTACAAATTTCCCTGTGGATCAAAAACCATCCCTCCCCCTGTATGACAACATTCCTGCCTTTGAGTAGGAATTTCAATTATAACCTTTTTACTTTCTTCGACTAATTTGTCACCCTTCAGTTCCCATCTGGCCAATACATGTTTTTTGTCAGAAGGATCGGCATAATACATATAAATCCAGTTGTTCTTTTCATACTCGGGGTGAGTAATTACTCCCATCAATCCTTCCTCCGCTTCTCTAACCTGCCCTTTCTTATTCGTATATTTTGTATTAACAGGTATCGTTGCAACGGTGATAACTTCTTTCGACGAAGGATCATATATTTTTACAGCTCCTTTTCTTTCTACAAAAAGCACTCTGCTTCCGGGAAGAAAAGTAATTTCCATCGGCTCATTTAATTTTTCAGTAAGTACTGTTTTGGTGAATCGGTTATCATCAGGTTTTACATCAATAGTGGGGTCTTTTTGTAGTGAAAAACTCAGCCAACTGGCTGCGGCAAAAATCAAAAGGACGAATACATACAGAATTTGGGGTCCCTTTTTCAGGCGAAGAAAATACCTTGACATACACAATCGTTTAGTTAAAGCTAACAAGTACTCGTTGAATTCGGTAAATGAATCGACGAAAGGTTTGAATGTTGCGACAAGGTATTATCCGATTCCCTTGTTTGCGTCAGCTACAACGTTTGAAAGAAGCAAAGTTAACGGGCGGCTAGCCTACCTTCAAACTGGCTTTGGCCATTTCGGCTCTTATCTCATCATTGCAGAGGTTATCAATACTGCCTTCATGCGTATGAACAGATTTCATTGATGGATCAAAATTAAAATCACCATTGTTGATCTGATTGCCAACTTCCTGGTAAGCCTGCCTGAAGGGTATTCCTTTATTTACCAACTGGTTTACAGCTTCCACACTAAAAAGGTATTTATACTTTTCATCAGCCAATATGTTTTCTTTAACTGAAAGCTGAGAAAGCATTAACAGCATGAGTTGCAAACAGGATTTTATCTCTTCAATGGCCGGGAAAAGAATTTCTTTTGTAAGCTGCATTTCACGGTGATAGCCTGAAGGAAGATTGTTTATCAGTAAAGTAAGTTCGTTTGGAACCGACTGAATGCGATTACATTTCCCCCTGATCAATTCAAACACATCAGGATTTTTTTTATGAGGCATGATACTTGAACCCGTCGTCAGTTCTTCTGGGAAACTGATAAAGCCAAAGTTCTGGCTCATATATAAGCAGCAGTCCATAGATAATCTGGATAAGGTGAAAGCTACAGAAGCCAGTGCTGTTGAAACAAGTTTTTCAGTTTTCCCCCTGGTCATTTGTGCATAAACAGCATTCCAATTTAATGTACCAAAGCCAAGCAGCTCTGTCGTTCTTCTACGATTTAATGGAAAAGATGAGCCATAACCGGCACCACTTCCTAAAGGATTTTTGTTGGTAACTGCCCATGCTGCAGCAAACATTTCCATATCATCTACAAGGCTTTCGGCATATGCTCCCAACCATAATCCGAAAGATGAAGGCATCGCAATCTGAAGGTGAGTATAACCGGGCAACAGATGCTTTTTGTATTTTTCACTCTGTGAAAGGAGCAGGTCAAAAAGCTCGATAATCTGTTTTTTTACTTCGATGATTTCAGCTCTTAAATACAGTTTGATGTCTACAGCCACCTGGTCGTTACGGCTTCGTCCACTATGTATTTTTTTGCCGGCATCACCGATTCTTTCAGTCAATAAAAATTCAACCTGTGAATGTATATCCTCCATACCATCATCTATTCTTAATTCTCCATTCTCGATTTCCAGCAATATTTTCTTTAACCCCTCTACTGCCAATTGAGCTTCGCCTGGAGTCATCAATCCGTTTTCGCCCAACATTGTTACATGTGCAATGGAACCTAACACGTCATACTTTGCCAATAGTATATCAAACTCCTTGTCTCGGCCGACTGTAAATTGTTCAATGAGTTGTGCAGTATGCGTATTTTCTTTATTCCAGAGTTTCATTCCTTTAATTATTTAGCGAGTATAATGCCACTGAGTAACTGAATATACAAATCGATTCCTTCTTCAATTTCCTGCAAGAAAATATATTCATCTGCAGTATGGCTGCGGGCTGAATCGCCAGGCCCCATTTTAAGTGCCGGAAAAGGCATCAACGCTTTGTCTGATGTGGTTGGTGAGCCATAATAAGTTCGGCCAAGTGCAACGCCTGATACAACCAGCGGATGCGACAATGATATAGAAGTGGACCGTAGCCGCGTACTTCTTGGAATAATTTCACTTTTGAGATTTGCGCTTAAAGTGTCCAGTACTTCTTCAAAACTGTACAACTCATTTACGCGTCCATCAATTACGAATTTGCATTGTGCCGGTACAACATTATGTGCCTTGTTTTCAGTTTCAATAACTGTTACACTGGTTTTTACCTTACCTAACAGTAGTGATTCTTTTTGAAATTGATAGCTGTTAATCCATTCAATATCTTTTAGAGCGATACTAATGGCATTGATGCCTTCAGCCCGTGCAGCGTGGCCCGATTTGCCATGTGCGACTGCATCAATTACTAACAATCCTCTTTCTGCCACGGCCATTTGCATTTGTGTGGGTTCACCGACAATAGCACTTTCAGGTAACTTTCCTTTTAATGGCTCTAAAAAAGCGGGATGTTTAAGCAATGCCTCTACACCATCTGATCCTGAAATCTCCTCTTCTGCTGTTGCTGCTACAACAAGATTGTACTGAAGATCCTGCACATTATAGAAATGAATGAAGGTAGCAATCAATGATACTAATGATCCTCCGGCATCATTGCTTCCCAGCCCAAATAGTTTTCCATCTTTCACCACCGGAGTAAAAGGATCCAGTGTATATCCTTTCGATGGCTTAACAGTATCGTGATGTGAGTTTAATAGAATGGTTGGTTTTGCCGGGTCAAAAAATTTATTGAAAGCAAACACATTATTATCCATTCTTACAAATTCAATTCCATTAGCTGAAAGATGTTCGCAAATCAGTGCTGCTGTTTTATCTTCTTCCTTACTAAATGAAGGCGTAGAGATCAATTGCTTCAGCAGCTCAATAGCACTCCGGTATAATTCAGATGAATAATGCATGATATCTGGATTCGAATCTGGTACCACCCTTATTGAGTTGTACATTATTTTTGGTTTCAATAGTCGATTAATTTGTGGCCTGTTCTGCAACAATTACAGTACCGGTTTCACCTTCTACAAGTGCGTGCAGCTTTTCAGCCCTGCCTATGATAACCTTTCCTACACCTTTTTCCAGTGCTTTAAATGCATTTTCCAGTTTTGGAATCATGCCCGCAAAAATTTTCTTTTCAGCTTTTAACTGCTGGAAGTATACCGGCTCAATTTTACTGATTAGTGTAGATTCATCATTTGCATCCAACAATACACCTTCCTTCTCAAATGAATAAATAAGAGTTGTATGATAAAATACACTCATCGCTTTGGCAATTTCCTGCGCAATAGTATCAGCATTAGTATTTAATAACTGTCCGTTGCCATTGTGAGTGATGGGAGCCACCACCACACAAAGTTCCTGATCCAAAAATGATTTTATCGCCTGGGCATTTACTTCATCCACATCACCTGCAAATCCAAAGTCAACCTGTGAATTCTGCCTCTTGTGGGCCATAATAATATTTGCATCAGGGCCACAAATGCCTATAGATGGAGTTTGTAATGCGTATAGGGTAGCAACAATATTTTTGTTAATATAACCGGCGTATACCATCGTCACCACCTTCAACGTTTCGGCATCTGTTATTCGTCGTCCTTCATGCATCTGTTGGGGAATAGCCAATGCTTCTCCAATTCTGGTTGCCAGTTTTCCGCCGCCATGTACTAAGATTTTATGACCTTTTAACACAGCAAATAACTGAAGAAAACTTTTCAGTTTTGTATCATCATCAATAATATTTCCACCAACTTTTATAATGAATAACTCTTCCATGGTTATCATTTTAGTGCTCCCAACATTTCAGACAACACAGCCTGTGCCGCCCAAACCCTGTTGGATGCTTCGCGTGTAACTATACTATTCGGGCTATCCAAAAC
>JANPJC010000125.1:0-23908 GCA_031425315.1 Chitinophagales bacterium | reverse complement strand
GACAATTAAACCGCCTAAAACTAATCAGGTAAAAGATGAATCATGATCATTTGTCTCAATAAAAAACTACCGGTATTAATGTTTTTCTTTGTGTTTGTTACAGGACTGATTTCAGGTTCCATGGCATATGCGCAGGTTGTTAATGACAAACAAACCAGCGTTAAGGCTGCCATGCCGTTGATTGATAAGATGATGCAGCAATATGCTGAAAAAAATCATTATCCCGGCTTCACATACGGCATTGTAATGGACGGGAAACTTCTTCATTCAGCGGCTTTTGGATACGCCAATATCGAAAAGAAAATAAACGCATCACCACGGTCTGCATTCAGGGTAGCCAGCATGAGTAAGAGTTTCACTGCGATGGCAATCATTCAACTTCGTGACCTGGGGAAATTGGATCTTGATGATCCTGTATCAAAATATATACCCGAACTGGCTAATCAGCAATATCTGAGTTCAGATGCACCATCAATTACGATCAGACATTTATTAACTCATTCAGCCGGGTTTCCTGAAGACAATCCATGGGGTGACAGGCAACTTGCCATTGGAGACAGTTCATTTACAAGAATGATTAAGGAAGGCATAAGCATGTCAAACGCTCCGGGGATTGCATATGAATATAGTAATCTGGGATTTGCAATGCTGGGATCTATAATTCAAAAAGTAACCGGGATGAACTATGGTAGATATATTACCGATGCCATCCTAAAGCCGCTGGGGATGAACAATACCTGGTACGAATATGATGAGATCCCGGCAGAGCAATTAGCACTGGGTTACCGGTGGCTAAATAACCAATGGGTTTTGCAGCCTATGTTGCATGACGGTATTTATGGTGCGATGGGTGGAATGATCAGCACTATAGAGGATTTCAGTAAATATGCTGTATTACATTTAAATGCCTGGCCGCCGGGACAAGAAAATAATGGGCCATTAAAAAATAGCTCAATTCGCGAGATGCAACATCCCTGGAACATTCCTGCAATGAACCTTCGATACAAATACCCAGGAGGAAGACCATGCCCTATTATCAGTTCTTATGCATATGGCTTGGGTTGGACAAAGGATTGCCAGGACAGAGTAAGGGTCGCACATAGCGGAGGTTTGCCGGGCTTTGGCAGCCAGTGGTGCATTTTTCCAGAGTATGGTATCGGCATAATTTCATTCAGCAATCTCACCTATGCAAATGCAGGATTTATAAATATCCAGGTCTTAGATTCTCTCATCACTATTGCCGGATTGAAACCGCGTTCTGTGCAGCCCTCTGAAATCCTGAAAAAAAGACAAAAGGAACTAAACGTTCTTTTACCTGATTGGAAAAATGCAGTCCAATCGGGAATCTTTGCAGAGAATTTTTTCCTGGATTACTTTCCTGATCAACTCAGCAAAGAAGCCATCGAAATTTTCAAAACCGCCGGCAAAATCTCCTCTGTATCAGAAATAATTGCAGAAAATAATTTAAGAGGATATTATTATTTGAGAGGAGAAAAGGCCGATATTTCAGTTTATTTTACTTTAAGTCCTGAAAAAAATCCGTTGATCCAGGAATATAATATTAAACTTGTCAATCATCAATGAAATAAATTATCTTATTTGGCAATTAAATAATACTTATTAAACCTTTCATATCTCCAACTAACTTCACCATTTCAACATTGACAGATTTGAAATGGTATATTACAAACACCAAAGTAGGTACCCGAAACCGTCTGAGACATATGATTTTTGCCATGTTGCACTAATTAATGATAATCTCTTTCAAAAAACATTCAACTCGATTAATTTAAAACACAACGAAAAATAAAAGGTATCAGCAACGGGTAGTGATCAGTCAAACCCAATTTTGTGAATTGCCAAAGAATCCTCTGAAGAACTTTGTTAAACAAAGTGTGCAAATTGGGTATTAAAATCGGTTTGGGATTTCAAAAAATATGAAAAGAGAGTTTATCAGGAGGTTTAGAAAATGTTTTAAATGTTTAGATTTATATTTTGATCCAAAGTTCAGGTTTTTAAGAAATATAAATGTGCTCAAAGTCACAGACTCGGATGTAAAAAAATTTTATCTTGCCAGCAACGTTATAAGGTAATTGCTAACTCCGCTATTATACTGCCGAAAATCACCATTCCTGAAGTTGACGAAACGTATCACTCTTAACTAAGTTATTATTTAGCACTATGATTAAAGATTATCCCGGCGAAGTCTGGAAAACAGTTGTTTTTGATTTTGAGTACTCTAATGAATGCAAATTTGAAATTTCCAATTGCGGACGACTACGGTCTTTTCACAAAAAAAACCAGGAAGGCAACCTTTTGAAGGGATCGTTAACCAATGGTTACAAAATTGTTCGGCTCAAGTTTTTTAAAGAAAGAGATTCTAAAACCGAAGCACATTTTAATTATCTGCAGGAGCAAATCAGTAAACTTTACAAAAAGATCAGCCCCAAGAAACATAGTCTGAAAGTTAAAAAGAAACAAGACGAAAGTTATTTTGCCACCAAAAAGGAAGTAGATGAAGCGATGGAGTTACTAACGAGTTTAAAGAAATTGTTGAGTAAAAAATACGCTGACGATTTGAAAGCGAGAACAATTCACTATCATGCATTATATCACCGATTGGTGGCAGAATACTTCATGCCCAAACCATCCGAAGAACATACTATTGTTGCGCACCTGGATCATGATAAGTTGAACAATAAAGCTTCTAATCTCAAATGGATGACGCCGGATGAAAACTATAAACATCAACAGAGCAGCCCGAAGGTTATTGAAGAAAAGAAACTAAGGACAGTTAGAAAACAGGAATCAGGATCAAATAAACTGACAGTCACTAAAGTTATGTTGTTAAAGAAATTGCTTAACCAGGGTAAACCGATGCGCTTATTAGTGAGACAGTTCAAAGTGACCAACACACAGATTCTCCGAATTAAAAGGGGCGAAAACTGGGCAGGAGTTGAAGCTGCTAAATAATTTAAAATCTCTGTAATTAATAAAAGGAATTGCGAAATTGCAATTCCTTTTTTATTTAAGGATATTTGTTAAATCAGAGGCTTATGATTCTTCTTGAAACAATTCTGCCATAAAACACAAACCGATTTCAAAAATGGGAATTTCGAAACTGGAGCAATCTTTACAGGATGGTCACCATAAAAACTTAACTGCATTTGAAGGCAAATGGACAGGTACTACTAAAACCTGGTTTGATCCTTCGATATTGGCAGATGAGTCAGCTTCGCAGGGAAGCATCAAACTGCTTTTTGATGGGAGATTTATTCAATACGAGTACGTGGGTAGTATGCAGGGTAAACCATTTGAAGGAATAATGATACTTGGATATCATATTAAGGACGATAAGTTTCAGATGTCGTGGGTCGACACTTTTCACATGGGTACAGGAATAATGTTAAGCGAAGGAGACGCACATGGCGACAACTTTTCTGTTATAGGATATTATGGAACCGGAGGAGACGACCCGCAGACCTGGGGATGGCGCACTACTTTTAAGAAGGCCAGCGCAGACCAGCTGATTATTAGCGCCTACAATATTACACCGGGGGGAGAGGAATCACTGGCCACAGAAACTATTTATACAAGAAAAAACTAAGTATTAACTGTTTACCTGAAGATCATATAATACAGGAGCCGCACCATTGATGCGGCTCCACGGAGTTTCAGGATACTGACGGGCAGCAATCCCGGGTTTTCCTATGGCTTGGACAATTAGCCTGTATACTTTTGGTTTTTCTTATGCACAATTGACGTCAGGAACAGCATTGTTAAAGACAGCAATAGAAATCCTGAATGATTTTCATTTCCAGAAACAAAACTTTGTTTGAGCTGGTAAATTGAAAACAGCAACAATATGTTGCAGATGCACGCAATAACATGCATAAACCTTGCTTCTTTATACATTGCCACAGATTTTCCTGTAATTAATTTCCGGATGAGAAAGACAATAATTTTCAGTTCCGGAATATGCAGTATTCTCAAAAGTCAGTTAACACCAATGCAGATAAATTGAAGTGCAGAATGTGGATGGTTGTAGTGATTAAATTACCATTTTACCGCTCACTCTGAAGTTACGATTTAAATCATCATACTATTTCATCAGAAAGGTTAATATTTCAAATTAGATTTTATAAAGCAAGACCTGTATTCACTTTTTCCACCCGGTAAATTATCAATACATTTAAGTGTAATAAAACTTGCTGATGCATCTTATAGATCAATTGGAAAGTACAAAGAATCAGACACTGCTTTGCTTTAGTTTAAGTAGTGATGAGTTGCATAAGCGATATGCAGCAGACAAATGGACTATAAAACAAATACTTGTTCATCTTGCCGATGCGGAGGCCGTTTTAATGGAAAGAATTAAACGGATAATTGCAGAGCCACACCAGGTGTTATATGCATTTCAACAAGACTTGTGGAATGTAGAACTGGCATATGATTCTTTTCCACTTGAACTCAGCCGAGATCTTTATATCGCCAGCCGCAACATTAACATGTTCCTTGTTTCAGGATATTATACTACTCATGCTCACAAAGAATTTATTCACAGCGAAACAGGAATAAGAACCCTTGGTATGGAAATGGAAAAAGTTGCCTTACACAATGCCCATCATCTGGCTCAGATAGAAATTGCACTAAAAAATATAACTTAAAAACCTGAATGATTTCCATATGAAGATTCAATTTCAACGAGTGATGCACTTATCCTTTTGTATTGTACTTCTTTTATCAGCATCATCTCTTTTTTCGCAGCCTGTAAACGAAAGGCAAGAGGTACGAACTCAATATGGAATTGTATCAGGAAAAAAGATTGCCAATAGTGAAATTTTTGCATTCAGGGGAATTCCATTCGCAAGTCCACCTGTAGGTGAGCTAAGGTGGAAGGCGCCCGTTCCGCCTGCTCCCTGGCAAGGCGTAAAAATTACAGATGAATTTGGCCCTAGTCCGGTACAACCGGCTCCAGATCCCTTTATGGTTTACACTGCCGAGTTTTTGATTCCCAGGTCCCCTATCAGTGAAGATTGTCTTTACCTGAATGTTTGGACAGGGGCTAAATCGTCTTCTGAAAAACGGCCGGTATTTGTTTGGATTTATGGAGGTGGATTTATGAGTGGAGGTACAGCCTGCCCAATATATGACGGAGAGGCATTGGCTGGCAAAGGAGTGATAGTGGTGTCTATTGCATATCGTGTTGGGAATTTCGGTTTTTTCGCACATCCGGAGTTGACCAAAGAATCACCGCATGGTGCCAGCGGTAATTATGGATTTATGGATCAGATTGCTGCACTGCAATGGGTACAAAAAAACATTTCAGCGTTTGGAGGCGACCCGGCAAATGTTACTATTGCAGGGCAATCAGCCGGCTCTTTTAGTGTCAGTGTATTATGCGCGTCCCCGGTTGCAAGAGGTCTCTTTCATAAGGCAATTGCGCAAAGCGGATCTGTGGTGGTGAAAAATGATAGAATTACTTCGCCGTCTCTGGCCAACGGCGAAAGCGAAGGTTTAAAAATTGCAGAGAAACTTAATGCCCATTCCATAAGCGAGCTGAGAAAAATTCCCGCGGAAGAAATTTTGAAAACATCACAGGGTGTTGGTCAGTTTATAACAGATGGTTACATACTGCCCGAACCTGTTCCTGTTTTGTTTGCAAGTGGCAGGTTTGCTGATATTCCGCTACTTACCGGATGGAATGCAGATGAGGCTTTCGTGTTTGAGTTCAAAAACAAAGAAGCTTTCCAGCAAATGGCCGCCAAAGAATTTAAAAGCGGTGCCACAACTTTTTTGAAACATTATCCGGCCAACTCAGATGAAGAAGCAATGGCTTCACAAATTGCGCTAAGCAGAGACCGCACTTTTGCCTTGTCAAATTATAAATGGGCCGACATTCAATCGGTGAGGGGTAAGTCAAAAACTTTTGTATACTACTTCACACGTAAGCCGCCGGCTACAGGTGAATTTGTGAAATGGGGTGCATTCCATACCGCAGAAGTGCCATATGTATTTAATAATCTCAAATTCTTCAAAAGAAATTTTGAGCCTGTTGATCACCAGCTTGCAGACCTAATGTCGGATTATTGGGTGAACTTTATTAAAACAGGGAATCCTAACGGTAACGGGCTACCGAAATGGCCAAGCTATGATGTTAAAAAAGGAGAAGTTATGATTTTAGGTGATAAATCTGCTGCTGCACCATTACCGGGAAGAGGCGGACTTGACTTTTTATATTCCGATATGCAGAATAACTAATTAATTTTTTTATGCAAATAATCATATCTGTATTTATCGCGCTTGTCATCTTGATTCATATCTACATAGTTTGGCTTGAAATGTTTGCCTGGACAACGCGAGGAAGAAAGGTATTCAAACAATTTAAACCTGAATTATTTGAGCCTACTAAAACACTTGCTGCAAACCAGGGGCTTTATAATGGCTTCCTTGCTGCGGGATTGATATGGACTTTTTTTATTGATAACCCTGAATGGAAAAGTAATGTTTCACTTTTCTTTTTGGGTTGTGTTGCCTTAGCCGGTATCTACGGTGCAATTACTGCTTCAAAAAAAATATTCTTTATCCAGGCGGTGCCAGCTATAATTCCAATCATCTTGATTCTATTACAATATAATTCTTAGTTGAAATGTTGCTGAATAAAGTTCATCATATTGCTATCATTTGTGGCGATTACGGGCGATCAAAATTATTTTATACAGATATTCTCAGACTCGAAATAATAAGAGAAGTTTATCGCGAAGAAAGGAAATCGTACAAACTTGATCTTTCATTAAATGGTCAATATATCATCGAGCTTTTTTCATTTCCAGGTGCACCTGAAAGGCCATCCAGGCCTGAAGCGCAGGGATTACGACACCTTGCATTTGAAGTGGAGAATATAGAAGAAGCTGTAGTACATTTTAACCTGAAAGGTGTATTGACAGAACCCATACGCACCGATCCTTATACCGGAAAATTATTTACTTTTTTTGCTGATCCCGACGGCTTGCCGCTTGAACTTTATCAACGATGAATCTAAAAGAATATATAGCAGAGTGGCCCAAACCTTTTGATGAACAGAATGATTTAATGCCCTGGCAGATCACGGCAAACTTATCAGTTACTTTAGAATCTGCTATTCTTTTATTAAGTGATGAATATATAATAAAGAATGGCATTGCTATCCACTTGTCGGCCCAGATAGAAGCGGGTGTAGTTATTAAAGCTCCTGCAATAATCAGCGCAAATTGTTTTATTGGCGCACATGCATACCTCCGCGGAGGTGTATATCTATCATCCAAAGTAAGTATTGGACCTGGCTGTGAAATAAAAGGAAGTATAATTGGCGATTCAACATCTGCAGCACATTTCAATTTTATTGGTGACAGTATTATTGGAAGCAATGTCAATTTCGAGGCGGGATCTGTAATCGCCAATCATTATAATGAGAGAAAAGATAAAGAGATCACTGTTACTTTGAAAGGAGAAAAACAATCAACCGGAATTACAAAATTTGGTGCACTTGTTGGGGATGGGTGTAAAATTGGAGCTAATGCCGTACTTTCCCCTGGAACTATTTTAGTACCCGGATCAATTGTAAAAAGACTGGAGCTCGTTGATCAATCGGCTTAAAATTACAGAACGAGTTGCCGGTGTAACTTCTCTAACGTGGCATCAGGATCAGCAGTGAAACCAGGGTGAATTTTCGATGATTGCACAACCGTGCTCCTGGTAGCAGTCAGCCATCTGAATCGCGATGCAATATCCAATTTGCCTATCGGCCCCGCATCAATTGAACCTTCACTTACTTTCTGAAAAATGCATAAGTGCTTTTCAATGCCTTCAAAATCAGCATCGCTGCATAGTGTGTGTAGTTTTTCTTTATTTAGGGTGATAGCTGCTTTCAGAAATCGCAGATCCCTGCAATATACAATCACACCTGCGTTGAGAAATTCTTCTCTCTCCACTCTAGGTACTACCCGAATTACAGCATATTCAAACAAGTAATGATCTTGCATGTTGCGCTTCATTTACAAAATTTGAAGAATGATGAATTCTATTGACGAGAAAAGATTGATATACATTTCTTACTTCCGACGAAGAGACTGAATAGTGTGGCCCTATCAACCAATCTTCAGGAATCAAATCCACAATCGATTGAATAATTTCCGGGGTCAGTATCAAACGAAATTGTCGATCAACATTTTCAAGTTCAGATGCCCACGGAAGTAAAACGTGATCCTTGATTTGTGTGAAAGGTTTAAGCGAGTATTCCTGCCAGTTGCTCCAGCTATGATGGAAATATAATGCGGCACCATGGTCAATCAACCAGATATCTTTATGCCACAATAATAAATTGGTATTCCTGATGGTACGATCAACATTCATCAGCAGCGCATCGAGCCAAACAACGCCCGAAGCCAGCAATGCAGAAGGCTGTGTCGCCACCGGATCAAATGTAATGGTGCCGGAGAGATAATGGAGGCCGAGGTTCAGCCCCTGGCTGCTTTTCAACAGATCCTGAATCTCTTCATCCGGCTCTGTACGCCCAAATGCTTCATCCAATTGAGCAAATACAATCTCCGGCACTTTGAATCCAAGCCGGCGCGCTATTTCACCGCCTATTAACTCTGCAATCAGCGCTTTTAATCCTTGTCCGGCACCGCGAAACTTCAAAACATATAAGAACCCATCGTCGGCTTCTGCAATAGCCGGAAGGGAACCTCCTTCCCGCAGGGGCGTAACATATCTGACCACATTAACCGTCCTCAGTTCGTTCATGCAGGTAAAAATAAGATAAAGCCTCAACAGCCTGAAAGGTTTTAGAAACCTGTTATGCCTGTAGGAATGCCGCAAGTCGTAAACTCAACGCAACAACCGTGAGCGTGGGATTCGCTGCGCCTGCAGTAGTGAAACATGAAGAACCTGCGATATATAAATTTGATATGCCATGGACCTTGCAGTTTTTATCAACGACTCCTTTAGCGGGATCGTCATGCATACGGGTTGTGCCCATGTGATGCCATCCACCACCCGTGAATGATGGCCATGACAAATCTTTTTCGTCCCTTAAGTATTCCATCAACCTCACTCTTGCCACTCCCGATCTTCCTACTTCCTTGCCAATGATTCTGTATATATTTCTGATACTTCGCTTATCCAATTCTGTTAGTTCCCAGTGTAGATGAGGGAAGGGAATCCCAAATGCATCTTTATCCTTTCCCAACGTTATGCGCGACAGAGGATTTGGCGATTGTTCAATCCGGGTAAACATTTGAAAAGCTGCTTCAAGGGACTTGTCGTCTTCCAATTGTTTGGTTGCTTGTTTGGAGTCATACGCATTCGAAAGGTTATTACTGCTTTTTCTTGGATCAGGATCCGACCAGAGTTCAATAATTGGTTTTCTGTCTTTTGCATTCTTTAATGCCTCAAGAGAAGAAGTGCCATTCAACACGCGATATTTTTGCTGCGCTGCAGAAGTTATCGCGAGTTCAGCACGCGGCTTACTATCAGAAAAATCAAGATGATAAAGATTCATTGGAAAAGGCTTCGTTAACCATAGCTCCGCGGATTTCACTTCCAGGTGTTCCATAAAATATTTGCCAACCAGGTCACGATCATTGCCTATACCCCTTGCTGCCTGCTTATCAGATGCCAGCATTAAACGTGCATTTTGAATAGCGCAACACGCCAGTACGAATTTTTTCGCTTTCACCCGATGCGATTTACCGGCGTGATTTTTTATTGTTAGTTCAGTAACCGTGTTTACTTCTTCATTCGTTTTTATTTCCGTTACCTGTGCGTAGGTATAGAGATAAATATTTCCTGCTTCGGTAATTGTTTTGCGATATTTTTTACCAAATGAAGTTGGTGGACTAAACTGCCACATTTTATTCCATACAGTAGTTTGGTCGGCGACCAGCGACAATGCATCCGGGTCATCTTTTTTCCAATAGGCCACAGAATAATCATATGGTCCCAATTCAAGCAGTGGTTGAGCTTTCTCGTAAAACGGGTCGAGTTGATTTTTTGTAATTGGCCATCCGCTGTTGTCAACCCAATCCCTTTTTTCAAAATCAATAGGATCCAAAGGTGAACAAAAGCCCGCCCAGTGGCCGGTTGTACCTCCGAAATAATGCAACCGCGCAGATCTTAATGGAAAATACTGCTGGCCGCTTGCGGTACCTGAATTGAGATCCTGAATTTTATCTTCATAACTGAATCCGCCACCTTCGAGTAAAATTATTTTTTGTTTCGACGTTGCCAATTCCATTGCCATACTAATGCCTGCTGCTCCTGCTCCCACAATACAGATATCGCCTTCTATCACACTGTTATCCGGTAATTTCCTGCTATCGATATGCATATAACGTAGTTATGGATTTAATGATAAATAAGCACATTGCCGCGCTTCTGTCGTTGATAGAATCCAGCCATTTATTTCTACAGTATCTCCGTTTTCAAAATCTTCTTTGATCCGATTGGCTAGAAATTCCCCGATGGATTTTTCGTTGGTTAAGCTATCATATGCCCTGCCTTCTTCATTTAAAAGCAGCCTGGAAATTTCTTCTGATGAAGATTCTTTTAGGTGTAACTGTCTGTACAATTCACCAATTTCATTTATTTCCTTTCTATCCAGCATAGTTGAAAGCTCCCCGGGTACATAATCGGTTTCAGCAGGCTGATGCAAAGGAGATTTACAATTCAGTGAAGGAAAAATAAAAGACGCAGCGACTCCTGCTGAAAGTTGTGTAAAGCTTCTTCTGTTCATCCTTGAAAATATGGCTTTGTTGAAATAAATAATGACTATCTAATGTAAACGATGAAAGCAAGATTTTAAAATTATTCTGTATAGCTACTGCGATATGGAATTGTGAATTTGTATACGAAAGATAGTATTCATTTTCTTCTGCCGGATTATCGTCTGTATGCCATTCCGAATTACCCCATAAATGACTTGTCGGTAAAATAGGATTGAGCTTTTAAAAAAAGAATGAATGTTTAACCAGTATAAAATCCAGAAACTAAAGGAACAACATTAAGGAAGTAATCGTAAAAATCTGAAACGATCCGGTCCTCTTTCAAAAACAATATAAAGTAAAAAGGACCATCCTTTTTGGATGATCCTTTTATATTAATTTTTTCCGTTGTCCGGAACTTTCGTCAAAGCCTTGTGGCCACCTTGCTATACCTTGATGACTGTTTTCCAAGAACAATACCGGGAATTGTTTCCGGCACGTCAGAATATTGAGCCATCAATTCTTCTGTACTGGCATTCCTTACCGGAATACCCTGGCGTTGGAAGCGGATTGCTGTCCATACATGGTCGAGCTCTGTTTCATGGATACTTTCATAACCCCGGTTACAGATGCAGGTCCAACTGCATTCCCGGTTGAGGTCACTTACAATTTTGGAGGCCGTCTTTGGATATGCGATCCAAAGTTTCGCATCTTCATGAAGAGCAGGAATCACATCCTGCATAATGGAAGTAAGCTGATTCTGATTTACCGCGAAAACTAAAGCAAAATCAATTTTTCTTGTACGCAACAGTGGCGTAACATTTTTGGCAAATGAAACCTTTGTGAATTGCTTTTCGATCGAAGAAGGTAATCCTTGAATCAGTAGATTCTTTGCTTCATGAAGTTGAAGTTTTTCAAACATTGTTTGCATCATGCTTCAACAGAATTTTAAGGATGAATGGCAAAGGTAGGGATTTCCCTTAACAATCATCCGGATAACTGTCAAAACCATTAAATTTTAAGAAACTAAATCGATTTTTAATGAGATTTATCTACTTAGCTCTGCCAACAGGCTTATAATATTTCATTGCATCGTTTGCATAGTCCTTCACTTTCCTGATTCTTGTTTCATCAGAAGGATGTGTACTTAACAATTCAGGCGGTTTTTGCCCCTGGCTCATATTTGACATTCTTTGCCAGAACGGAACAGCCGCTTGCGGATTATAACCAGCCATTGCAGAGAAAATGAGTCCAAACTGGTCGGCCTCTAATTCGTTTTTCCGGCTGTACGGTAGAATAGCACCAACATTAGAACCTATTCCATATGCATCCATAAAAAGCTCCTGAGTTTGTGCGGGCTTACTCGACACTGCCACTGCCAAAGCAACACCACCTAGCTGCTGCACCAAACCCTGACTCATTCTTTCATTACCATGCTGTGCAATAGCATGCGCTATTTCATGCCCCATTACCACAGCTAACCCTGCTTCATCTTTCGTGACAGGTAAGATGCCTGTATAAACCACGACTTTTCCCCCTGGCATACACCAGGCATTTACTTCCTTGTTATCAACGAGATTAAATTCCCATTTATAACCAGACAATACTTCAGCATGTCCCTGTTTTGTATAGTAATCAGTAATTGCACTGGCAATACGTTGCCCTATCCGGCTTACCATCTGTTGATCGCCTGTTCCACCTTTGGGTACAACTCTGTTAGAACTCAGGAATTTCTGATATTCCTGGGTAGCCATTTGATGTAATTCAGACTCGTTCACCAGAATGAGCTGATTACGACCGGTGATTTTATTTTTCTGACAAGAGCTAACAGAAATTAATCCAGCTAACAAAATAAAAAGATATTTCATTCTTGATTGCTTTTTGACCGAATACAAACAATACTTGTACCAGCACTTAGATCCCGGAAAATTAATTGAAATAACGAATGGAGATAGTTAAAAACCGTTAGACTCTCTTCTTTCCCTGCGGCGGTCACGGCCTTTGAATATAGGCGCTTTACTTTCGCTTCCTCTAAGCAATCGCGTAATATTCTTTTGGTGAGTAAGTATCACTAATAAAGCAACAGCAATCGCGAAGATGCGATAAGCTTCATTGTCAACATTAAAAATAATAAGTATAAAAACAGGAAAAGCCAGGCTGGCCAATATTGAACTCAGGGAAACGAATCGGGTAAAAAATAGTACGAGCAGGAAGATACCGACACAACCTAAGGCCGTGATAGGTGAAATAGCGAGTACAAGACCAAACAAAGTTGCGACACCTTTGCCGCCACGAAACTCTGCCCAGATGGGGAAAATATGCCCCAGCACGGCAGCAAGTCCTAAACCGATCTGAAAATTAGTACGGGCAAAATCATTGTCAACATAATAAGGCATCAGTAATGCAAGTTTGACAGCGAGCAGTCCCTTAAGCATATCGATTACCATTACAACCGTGCCCCACCTTGCTCCAAGTACACGAAATGTATTTGTTGCTCCGGCGTTGCCGCTTCCGTAATCTCGGATATCAACATTAAACTGGCTTTTACTGATCCATACCGCTGTAGGTATAGAACCTATAAAATAGGCCAGTATGGCGAGTAGAAGTTCATTCATTAGACGTCAGGCGGTTGAAATTGAATGGCAAATATACGGCTTTAACCTTTGGGCATATTAACCGGCATTCCAAAACACCGTTAATTCCTAAACGTTAAAGAAATCCAATTATTTTTTTCACTGATAAATAAAGGCGGACCCAGCAAAGACTCAAATGATGAAACAATAGCGGCTTCATCTGGTGTTAATAATCCACTGAGAATCAGAACGCCTTCCTTAACCAATGATCCGTATAAATGATCTCTGTTCTCTAAAATAACGCCTTTATTGATATTAGCAAGTATGAAATCATATTTTTTCTCAGACTTCACAGAATTTTCCAATGATAGCCCTATCCTTTTACAATTATTATTGATCACATTTTCCTTTGCATTATTAATGCTCCATTCGTCGTTGTCTATTGCTGTTACTGCCTGTGCACCTAGTTTTTCTGCCAATATCGCAAGAATGCCTGTACCTGTACCAAAATCAAAAACTGATTTATCCCTAAAATCAAATTTCAACATCGCTTCCATCATAAGATACGTGGTGCCATGATGACCGGTTCCGAAACTCATTTTGGGAGTAATGATAATTTCGTGATGTACACCTTCTACGGGAAGATGAAATGAGGCTCTTACAGCAACCTCTCCCGGTATAATAACAGGCTCGAAAGAAGATTCCCAGATGGCGTTCCAATTTTCTTCAGCGATAACTGATTTTAATGGACTTAAATGATTCTGCTCAATAATTTGATCAAGCATTTCAGCGTTGTATTTTTCCTTTTCCGCATAAGCTACAACAGCATCCTCTCCCACCTCTTCAATTCCATCAAAACCAGCTTCCGCCAAAATGCCCAAAAGCAAATCTTTTTGCTGGATGTTCAACGATTCAAACCGAAATGAAACATACTCTCTTGCCATATTGATTCCGGGCTTTTTAAAATGAAAAAAGGGCCCGCTTATGGGCCCTTATATAATTCAAACAAATGAATTTACTGTTGATTTCTTGGGGCCGGGCCGTTACCTGCAGGACCATCAGGTTTCGCCATTAATGCTTTACGGCTCAACTTGAATTTTCCTGTTTTAGAGTCAACACCAATCAACTTTACTTTTACCACATCACCTTCCTTCAATACTCCTTCTAGAGATTCCAGCCTTTTCCAGCTTACTTCACTGATGTGCAGTAACCCTTGTTTACCCGGTAGGAATTCCACAAAAGCACCATATGGCATGATAGATTTCACTTTAGATTCGTACACCTCTCCTTCTTCAGGCTGTGACACGATCCCCCTGATCCAGGCGACAGCCTTGTCCAATCCCTCTTTTACCGGACTGAAAATGCTTACTTCACCCTGGTTGCCGACTTCTTCAATATTTATAGTTGTTCCGGTTTCGCGCTGAATTTCCTGTATGATTTTTCCCTGCGGTCCGATAACAGCACCAATAAATTCTTTATCAATAAACAATTTCTGCATTCTGGGTGCATGTGGTTTCACTTCAACCCGAGGTCCATCAATACACTCATACATGGCATCGAGAATATGCAAGCGGCCTTTGCGTGCCTGTTCCAATGCTTCGCGCATTGTATCCATACTCAATCCATCTATTTTGATATCCATCTGGATGCCACATATACCATCACGGGTACCTGTAACTTTAAAGTCCATATCTCCCAGATGATCTTCGTCCCCGAGGATATCAGTCAGAATTGCATATTTACCATCTGTTGGACGGGTAATCAAACCCATCGCCACTCCGCCAACGTGTTTCTGAAAAGGCACACCAGCGTCCATTAATGCCAGTGAACCGGCACAAACAGTTGCCATCGATGAAGAGCCATTTGATTCCAGAATGTCACTTACCACCCTCACAGTGTATGGATAGTCGTTACCTGGCATCACCTGTTTTAAGGACCGCTGCGCAAGGTTGCCATGCCCTATTTCCCTGCGGCCTGCGCCACGGAGAAATTTCACTTCGCCTGTTGAGTAAGGAGGAAAATTATAATGTAATATAAATTTGCTATATTCTGATTTTGCTGCACTTTCAACCAGCAACTCATCTAAAGGAGTACCTAAAGTAATTGTTGTAAGCGACTGAGTTTCACCTCTTGTGAATAATGCAGCGCCATGTGGTGAAGGAAGTGCATCAACTTCCATGATTAACTGGCGAACTTCATCGAGCTGGCGTCCGTCCAAACGCAAACGCTCGTCGACCATCATATTTCTTACGATTTCCCATTTAAGGTCCTCATAATATTTTTTAGCAAGCTTTAAATCTTTCGGTTCTGTTCCTTCCGGAAACGACGCTATCAGTTCTTCAGATAATTTTTTGAATGCAGTGGTACGATCATTTTTACTACTGGCAGATTTTGAAATTTCATAGACTCTGGCAGAAGCAAACTCAGCAACTTTACTCTGAATTTCCTCATTTTGAGGCGGTTTTGGATAATCTCTTTTTCCCGTAACCCCTAATTGTTCACGTATCTGATGCTGGGCCGTAATTTGTTTACGAACAGCATTATGGCCCAGTTCAAGTGCTTTGATAAAATCTTCTTCTGAACATTCCTTGGCCTCACCTTCAACCATCATCAGGTTCTTTTCAGTTGCTCCGATCAGGAAATCCATATCTGCCTTAGCTAACTGAGACCTTAAAGGATTCACAACCAATTGACCTTCCACCCTTGCCACCCTAACTTCAGAAATAACTTCTTTAATTGGAATATCTGAGACTGCTAAAGCAGCAGAAGCCGCTAAACAGGCCAGTGAATCGGGCATAACCTCCGGATCAGAAGAAATCAAAGTGATGATAACCTGAACATCACAAAGGTAATCTTCAGGAAAAAGAGGGCGTAATGCCCTGTCTATCAATCGGCTGATCAATACTTCAGAATCGGTTAAGCGGCCTTCTCTTTTGAAAAAAGAGCCGGGAATTCGACCTGCAGAAGCGAATTTCTCCATGTAATCCACTGAAAGCGGGAAAAAATCCTGCCCTTCCTTCGGTTCTCTATTGGCACAAACGGTAGCGAGCATCACACAATTGCCCTGGCGTACGGTAACTGAACCGTCGGCCTGGCGCGCAAGACGGCCGGTTTCAATCGTTATAATCTGTCCATCACCCATATCGATGACGGATTGGATAGGTTGTTGAAGCATAAAAGCTTTTATTTTGGGGTAACTATAAAAAACTAATTCCCAACCTGTTAAGTTGGGAATAGCTTCTTTCTGGGAGGAATTATTTTCTTAAGCCTAATTTTTCAATCAGTGCGCGGTATCCCTGGAGGTTGTGTTTGCTTAAATATGTAAGCAGGCTTTTACGCTGCCCTACCATTTTCATCAAACCCCTGTGGGTGGAGAAATCTTTTTTATTTTTCTGCAAATGCTGAGAGATATGACTGATCTTCTCTGTCAGCAAAGCAATCTGGCCTTCAATTGAACCAGTGTTTTTAGCGTTCCCGCCGAACTCAGCAAAAATCCTAGACTTTTTTTCAGTTGTTAACGTTGGCATCTCATTTATTTTTTGGCATCCTTACATCTTACAAAACGGGTGCGAAGGTAAGAAAAAAATATAAGAAAAAAGCCCGGAAGCTTAAATTCCGGGCTTTTCCAAAATATTAATTGAGATCAGCGGAGTTGTTTCAGGTTCAGAGCATACAGTATAATGAATAAAATGCCAAAAAAGCCAAACAGGATGGTCATTCCAATGCTCAGCATATTGCCGGTTCCCGAAATGACAAGAGGAGCGATTATTGACACCAAAGTACCCGCAACATAAAGCCAGAAACCAGGTTTTCTCAGCATAAACATCAGAATTGCACCTCCAAGTGTTAAAGCGCTTGCCAATATTGTTAGGAGGGCACTTTTTTTAATGCTTTCAGGTGAAGACATTTTGGAGGCATCAGACATCAGCCTGTCTGTAATACCAGCTGCTTTTTCGTCATCCTTCAAACTTTCTTCAAGCTTTGATTGCGTATCATCAAGCGATTGCTTAACAAAAGTTGAGCTGACATCGGCATTCAGATAGTTAGAAATATTGGTGACAATGCTATAGCTGCTGGCTAAAAAGGTAAGAACACATAAAACAGTTAAAAATGTACTTCGTTGGGGAGCAGGTTGAACGTCGGAAGCGGAATGTAAATTATCCATGATTTAAGGTTGTATAAATAAGTCCTAACATATAAAATTATCTTCTAAAACTAAAATATTAAAATGGTTACAGCGGATTTATGCATGCAATGTTAATCGCAAAATTATACCTTCACGAATTAACCCTTGTTGATTGCAGAGATTAATTTTTACCGTAACGAACGAACTGAATTTTGATCAGCGAATGATCCGCATATGCAGTTCATTAGCGGCAAACGGTTATGAAGTGAAATTGATCGGTATTGCCGGGAAAGCTTCGCGGCCATTGAATTCCCGAAAATTTCGTCAACACAGAATATTCTGTCGTTTTACCAAAGGCTTCCTCTTTTACGCTGAATATAACGTCAAACTGTTCTTTTACTTATTAACTCAAAAAACAGATTTGATCTGTGCGATAGATCTTGATACTATCCTGCCCTGCCTCACTGCTTCTGTACTGAAAAGAACTAAAAGAGTTTATGACGCACACGAATTGTTTTGCGAAATGAAGGAAGTTGTTACCAGGCCACAGGTGAGAAAAGTCTGGAAAACGATAGAACGGCTAACTGTCCCGCACTTTAAAACAGGTTACACTGTAAGTACTCCCATTGCGCAGATTTTCTATAATGAATATAATGTTCGGTATGGGGTGATCAGAAATATTTCAAATTCTAAAACCCAACCGGCCGATACGAAAAAACAAAAGATCATTTTATACCAGGGTGCAGTAAATGAAGGTCGCAGTTTTGAAACCCTAATTCCCGCGATGCAGTGGGTAAATGCGCCACTGCATATTTATGGAGAGGGTAACTTCTTTGAACAGGTTAAAGAACAGATCGCACACCACCATCTTGAAAACAAGGTATATTTAAAAGGCAAACTGCTTCCGGAACAATTAACAGAAATAACCAACAGCGCATGGATAGGTATCACTTTATTTGAAAATAATGGACTCAGCAACTATTATTCACTGGCCAACAGATTTTTTGACTACATACAAGCAGGAGTACCCCAGCTTTGCGTGGATTATCCTGCTTACAGAGAAATCAATTCAAAATGGAATATTGCAATGCTAACCTTCGACCTGTCGCCATTAAATATTGCTAAGGAACTGAACAATTTATTGGATGATACAGTTTTGTATGAAAGACTCAGGCATAATTGCCTGATGGCAGCCAGCGAACTGAATTGGGAACAGGAAGAAATTAAATTATTGGAAGTGTATAAAAAAATACTGGCTTAGTTTGGATAAACATTTACATATCGTTTGTCACGATGTTCCTTACCCGGTGGATTATGGAGGTGTTTTCGATCAGTTTTACAAAATAAAAACACTTTGTAAACAAGGAATAAAAATACATCTGCATTGTTTTGACTATGGTCGCGGTAAACAGGAATTTCTGCATAATTACTGTGAACAGGTACATTACTATGAAAGGTACGAAGGTCACAGGGGGCTCTCTTTATCATTGCCATATATCGTAACATCCAGAGCTAACCCGTTGTTACTCGAAAATTTGAAGAAAGACAACTATCCAATTCTTTTTGAAGGAATACACACCACATATTATTTGCAACAAGGTCATTTCAAAAACAGAAAAACCTTTTTGCGCCTTCATAACGTCGAATTTAAATATTACAGGCATTTGGCATCTCAGAGTAAGTCGCCATTGAAGAAAATATTTTATTGGAATGAAAGCCGATTGCTTAAAAAATACGAGAAAGCCATAGCCAATGAAACTATGATTATCGCGCTCTCTGAATCGGAGGCAGAATGGTATACGAAAAAATTTAATGCTAAAAATGTAAAGTTTCTTCCAGTGTTTATTGGATGGGAATACCCATTATGCAAAGAAGGTATTGGAACTTTTTGCCTTTATCACGGAAATCTTTCGGTACCGGAAAACGAAAAAGCAGCTGAGTGGTTATTGGAAAAAGTTTTCAATGATCTGCAGTTACCACTTGTGGTGGCAGGGAAAAACCCATCTTCATCGCTGGAGAAGCTGGCGCATATTAATCCAAATACATGTATTGTATCTAACCCTTCAGAAACAGAAATGCAGGATTTGATTCAGAAGGCTCAAATCAATATACTTCCATCTTTTACAGAAACAGGTATAAAACTTAAACTGTTAAATGCCGTGTTCTGCGGCAGGCATATTGTTGTCAACGATCCGATGACGCAAGGTACGCATGTGGAGTCTGCCTGTCATGTTGCGGCTAACGCAGATGCATTTAAATCAATACTGCTGCAATTGTACAGACGGCCTTTTGAAGATGAAGAAATTCATTTACGGGAAGGCCTGATGAACCTCCATTATAACAATATCAAAAACGCGCAGCAGCTTAGTGCATGGATATACTAGCATTGTCGTGCACTCTGCCTTTTTCGGTTTTAATTGTACGCGCGGGGAATTTATTGATCACAATGTAGTCGTGTGTTGCCATCACTATCGTAGTATTAAAATCACGGCTGATATGAAACAGCAGATTCATGATTTCATCTGTAGTTTCCGGATCAAGATTTCCGGTAGGCTCATCCGCTAAAATTAACTTTGGTGAATTCAGCAATGCCCGTGCAATATCCACTCTCTGTTGTTCACCTCCTGACAATTCAAATGGATATTTAAACCCTTTTGTTTTTAAACCCACTTTATCAAGAACATCATTGATCTTCTCCTGGATAAGCTTTTCATCTTTCCAGCCGGTAGCACTCAAAACAAATTTCAAGTTATCCTGAACATTTCTATCTGTCAGCAATTGAAAATCCTGAAACACAATTCCAATATTTCTGCGAAGGAATGGAACCGTCTTCCATGTCAGCTTTGTTAGGTCAAACCCAACCACTTCGCCTTCTCCCTCTGTCAGCAGTAATTCACCATACAAGGTTTTCAATAAGCTGGATTTACCTGTACCGGTTTTACCAACCAGAAACACAAACTCGCCTTTTTCCACTCTGATGTTCACGTCTTCCAATACCAGCGATTTGCCCTGGTAAATATTAGCTTTCTTAAGTTCCAGTATCATCTCACCCATATTCCTAGATAAGTTTAAAGTGCCAAAGTTAAGGTTTCGATGCCTTACATACCTCGTGCTTTATAATATGTTGAAATCAAAAAATAAGTTAAACTAAAATATTAGTTGGTAAACTAAAATATTAGTTTTAGGTTTACTTCATCAAATCATCAACAATAAAAAATGAAGCCATTAACCAAAGCGGAAGAACAGATCATGCAGGTAATCTGGAATCTGGAGAAAGCTTTTTTGCGGGAAATCATGGATGAAATAGCTGAGCCCAAACCGCATCAAAATACGGTTGCCACTATAATCAAGATTCTTGTTGAAAAAGAGTTCATAGGTGTAAATGTTTTTGGTCGGATGCACCAATATTATCCATTGATAACAAAAGAAGCTTATTCCAGGTCGACGTTAAAAACAATGGTTAAATCCTATTTCGAAGGTTCATTTCCAAACGCAGTATCCTTTATGATTAAAGAAAAAAACCTGTCGGTGGAAGATCTTGAATTATTACTTCAGCAACTTAAAAAATCAACAAAATGATTGTTTTAGTTTACTACCTGCTCAAAGTATTCATTTGCTCGGCCATTCTCTATAGTTATTACTGGCTTGCATTAAGGGATAAGGCTTTCCATTACTGGAACAGATTTTATCTATTGGGTGCCGTATCGCTTTCCATTATTTTACCATTGCTGAAAATCCCGGTTGCGGTCGACAGAACTGATACGCCGATAAATGCAATTCCCCTGGTTAAAGTGGTTAACAGCGGCGACAATTACGTAAACCTGATAACTGGTCAAGCGGATTACATGCCTGGTGCATCTGAACTTATTTTGTTTATATATCTGTGTGTTTCGCTTACATTATTATTCTTTTTGATCCGTACATTTTTAAGGATAAAAAAGATGCTGGGTTATTATGACATTATACCCATGAATGGTATGTCATTACTCAATACTACCGAACCCGGAACGCCATTTTCTTTTCTTAAATATATTTTCTGGAATCAATCCATCCCGGCAGATAGCCCTCCTGGTTCACAAATATTGAAACATGAAATTGTTCATGTACAACAAAAGCATACTTACGATAAAATATTCCTGCAGTTAGTTCACATCATTTTCTGGATCAATCCGGTGTTTTGGTTGATCAGGCGGGAGGTAGCGATGATACATGAATTTATAGCAGATAAGGAAGCCATTGAAAACAACGATACATCTGCTTTTGCTGCAATGATATTACAAGCTGCATACCCGGGTCATCAATTTTCTGTTGGCAATTATTTTTTCCATTCACCTGTAAAACGAAGATTAAAAATGCTCATTCAATCATCAAACCCACGACATTCATACATCACACGATTGCTCGCTCTTCCTTTACTGGTTGTGATTGTAGCAGGATTTACATTAAAGACAGTACATAAAAATGCTCATACTCCTTTTCCTGAGGACAGAATATACACAGTAGTGATTGATGCGGGTCATGGTGGTACAGACGATGGAGCAAGAGCATCAGACGGCAGTCTTGAGAAGAATTTTACACTCGCGATTGCAAAGAAAATGAAAGCACTAAATACTCATCCTCAACTGAATGTTGTGTTAGTGAGGGATAATGATATTTCAATAACCCCAACTGAAAAATTATCCAGAATATTGGCAGTACAACCGGATGCTTATCTCGGATTGCATGTAAATTTTTCTCCTTCAGGCAATTCGCGAAAAGGTTTTGAAGTATATGTCAGCAACAAAAACCTGATTAATGAAAAATTAAATGTTTTACTGGGATCAAGTTTACTAAATGAAATAAGTAATGTAACATCAGTCGATAACGTAATCAAAAGGAATAAAAACGGAAACATTTATTTACTTGATCCACCACAGGTTAACTACCCTGCCGCTATAATTGAATGCGGCTACCTGTCAAACCCTTCAGACCTTACATTTATTCAATCTGAGAAAAACCAGGACTTAATTGCAGAAAAACTACTGAAAGGAATTGAAAGATTTATCAGTGCACAAACGGTAATGAATTCCAGCAGCAATTTAAGCATTGACACAACTTCACCTTCAAAATCGAAATTGGTGCTGAAGGCATCAACCATAGAAATTGACGGTCAAATGGACGGAACAAAAAATCCGCTGGTAATAGTAAATGGCCGTGAAATTAATGTAAAGGATATGTCAGGTAAAATCATTACAGCAGATTCGGTAATAGTTTATACGGAGAATGATCCTGAAGCGATTGCAATCTATGGGCAAAAAGCTGTTGAAGGTGTAATGATTTACCATAATGCGAAAATTACAGATAGTAAAAAAGCCATTCGTGATACGCTGCCTAAAGGTGTAAAATCTGTTGATATCACTGAGTCCGGCGAAGTGATTGTAATCTTCAACAATGGCAAAGCAGAAAAAATGACTGCTGCAGATGCTCACACAAAGGGATATATTCCTTTGGCTGTACTGGAAAAACCCCGAAATCCAAACCGGATGGATTCCAGTATAACTGTAAGAAGTGAGCGGGGTATGAATGCATATCCTTTGATAATAATTGATGGAGTGAAACAAAAATCAGGGGTAACTTTTGAATCGTTGGATAACAAGTTAAAACCTGAAGATATTGAGAGTATAACGGTGTTGAAAGATTCAAGTGCGATTGCCTTGTATGGTGAAGGAGGAAAAAACGGTGTGTTGCTGATTACAACGAAAAAAGCTGACGCGCAATCAAAGTGGGTGGGAAAAGGAGAAATAGTTGTAACTGGTTATCCACTTTCAAACAAAGATCAGCAGGTTGATTCCGTGAATGGAAAACCTGACGCCGGATCAACAAAATTAAGTGAGGTGAAAGTAACAGGTTACCCAATATTTCGCACGGTTGATGAGCCTGCAGTGTTCCTGAATGGCGATATCATAACATATATCAAAAACCAGATCAACAATAATCCTTCGCTGAACAAAAATGAGCTGAAAGGAACATGCAGCATTGAATTTATAGTGAGCAAAGACGGATTGCCGTACGGTTTCAAATGGATTGGTGACCGTAAGAAAACGAATTTCAAATTAGCAGAACAGGTAGCGGAAATTATTTCTAAGGGTCCGGGCTGGGCACCTGCAAAACAGAATGGCAAACCTGTTAGTATGTACCAGGATATCAATTTTTCACTTGAGTAGTTTTATATTTTACGAAAAAAAAACCGGCTATTCTTAGCTGGTTTTATCTGAAAGTGAATAGACAGCAAATAGTAGGATAAATTGAAGGCTATACAATTGTCTTGACGTCTCATTCCGCTCGATTGAAAAAACTTCTATTCTCTTTTGAATGTTGTTGAAAATAAGAATCGGATAGGATCAAACTTTACAGCTTCTGTGGAATTGCCGCCCTGGGAACATCTACCACATAGGGACATAGGGGACTTAGAAATTTCTCTCGTATTC
>JANPJC010000124.1:0-4590 GCA_031425315.1 Chitinophagales bacterium | reverse complement strand
TTCTCCCACAATAATTTGTTGAAAGCAGGAATATCAATCGCATTCATATCATCAGCTCTTTTTTTCAGCAATGCCCACTTCGCATCGAGTTCTTTTTTCAGATCGAGTGATGGCTGATTCACCTGCGGAATATCACTCTCTGTTTGATTAAGCAGGAACAGATAATTGGCAGTAAACTTATTCGGAAAATTCTCCACGTCATCGTATGCTTTCGATTTACGTTGCACCATGTCTTCATCCCAGGCTTTCATCTTTTGAGAAAGCTCCAATCCTTTTTTCTTTATTTCATCATACTGTGTTTCGGCGGGTAGTTTTTTTATCAACATATCCAACTGCTCTCTTTTAGCATCGAGATCATTAACCATGTTATGCATGACAGCCACTTCACTTTCCATCTCTTTCAAAATATTATCATACTCCGCATAAGCCTTTGCATCAATCTTATAATCCGGATGCGCGAGTACTTCAGCATCAACAGATTTTTTCAGTCTACCTGTTTTTAAAGTCACCGTATATTTTCCGGGAATGATTTTATGTCCGTTGTAATTACTTTCAATATACACACCTGGTACCCCGGGTGTAGTAGAATATCTAAGGTTCCAGACAAACCTGTTTAATCCCTTATTCTTCGGCAACACTGGATTACGCGGTGGTGCTCCATCATATCTTTTATAATTGCTGTCAGGCATACTCGAAATCGTACGTACCAATTTTCCGCCAGCATCGGTGATTTCCAGTTCAACCACCTCTTTCCCTTTGACGTCAGGCAGGGTGTAATAAATCACCATACCTGTTGCAGGATTAATACCACCATCAGGAGAACTACCTGTAAAACTTTCATCGGCACTGTTCATTTCACTACCGCCGGCAGCCAAAACTGTAGCTTCCGGTTTGATCAATCCGAATGAATCTGTCAACGGTTTCCACTGGCGTAATACATACAGGTCATCGAGAATCCAGAATGCACGGCCTGAAGTAGCGGCAATCAGATTCCCTTTATGTACTTTCAAATCAGTAATTGGTGTTACAGGCAAATTCAATGGAAATGATGTCCAGTCTTTGCCGCCGTTCCATGATAAGTATACTCCTGTTTCCGTACCGGCAAATAATAAATCTTTTCTCACTTCATCTTCTCTCACCACACGCGTGAATGCGCCAACAGGAATACCATTGTCGATCTTTGTCCAGGTTTTACCATAATCAGTTGTTTTGTACAAACCAGGAGTATGATCATTGAATTTATATCGTGTGGTAGCAATATATGCAGTTGCTTTATCATGAGGAGATACTTCAATCGCATTGATCAGACATTCAGCCAATCCCTTTGGAGTAACATTCTGCCAGCTTGTACCGCCGTCGCGGGTAACATATACATAGCCATCATCACTGCCCGTCCAGATCACGCTTTTTTCCAATGGTGATTCAATAACATAACTGAGTGTACCATAATTTTCCGCACCCACTGCTTCATTGGTATATGGTCCGCCACCTTTTCCCTGTTTTTCTTTTTCATTACGGGTAAGGTCATGCGAAATCTCCTTCCAGGTTTTCCCCATGTCGGTGGTCTTCAATAATAACTGCGCACCATGATAAAAAGTATTGGGTTCGTGTTTGCTCCAGATGATCGGAGCATTCCAGTTATATCGGTATTTAATATCTTTTGCATCCATTCCCAGGTACTGAATGGGTGCGGTCATTACATTGGTACTCGCTTTTGTTTTGGTATCGAGAATTTCAATGGTGCCCTGGTAACTGCCGCCCATAACATAACGTGGATCATCAGGATTGAAAGCAAGAAAAGCACTCTCACCACCGGCAGAAGAAGTAAATGAAGATGGCCCGATACCATAACTACCAAGCTCCCGTGAAGCAATGGATACTGAAGAATTATCCTGCTGCCCACCATATATCCTGTACGGAAATTGATTGTCGGTATTGATGCGGTAAAACTGACCGGTCGGTAAATTCTGATGGCTCCAACTTTTTCCCTGGTTGAATGAAATCACCACACCACCATCATCGGCCATGGCCAGATTATTGGAATTTTTTGGATTGATCCACAGGTCATGGTAATCGCCGTGCATACCCTGCACATTCTCCCATGTCTTGCCACCATCTTTTGATCGCAAGGCAGGAGCGCTCAAAACATAAATAGTGTTTTCATTCAACGGATCAGTAAATAGTTCGATATAGTACCAGGCTCTTTGCACCAAACGATGATCTTTGGTAACCAGGCTCCAGCTTTTGCCGGCATTGTCGGATACAAATAATCCACCCTGTTCTTTATCCGAATCACTTTCAATTAATGCATAAACTTTTTCTGAATTCGAACGGCACACTGCCACTGCCATCTTACCTAATTCTTTGGGCAATCCCTCCTGGATCTTTTCCCATTTCTCTCCGCTGTCGGTTGACTTATACAATCCACTGCCAGGTCCGCCGCTGATAACTTTCCAGGGCAACCTGCCGTGTTCCCACATGGCAGCATATAAGATGGTGGGGTTGTTCATGTCAAGTGACAATTCCACGCAGCCGGTTTTATCATCTATATACAACACATTTTTCCAGGTGATGCCGCCGTCGGTTGATTTAAAAATGCCACGTTGTTTTGAAGGACTATACAATGCACCTTGCGCTGCCACATAAACAACATTCGGATCTTTGGGATGTACAACAATTCTTGAAATATGTTGGGTGAGATCGAGACCGATTTTTTTCCATGTCTTCCCTGCGTCGGTGGATTTATAAACACCATCCCCGTGATGTGTCATAACTCCTCTTATAGCATGTTCACCCATTCCTACATACACCACATTAGGATCGCTTTCTGCAACCGCAACGGCACCGACAGAACCGGTTTTAAAATATCCATCAGAAATATTATTCCAGGTGGTTCCCATATCGGTGGTCTTCCATAATCCGCCACCCGTTGTCCCCATATAATAAGTGTTGATATCACCTACCACGCCACTACCGCAATTGGAACGCCCCCCTCTGAAAGGCCCGATATTTCGCCACTTCAGGGCTTTAAATGAACTGTCGCCATTAATTACCGCGGCCTCTTTTTTGGTTTGTGCTGAAAGGGAAAATAAATTGATGAAAAGAAAAATGAAGAGGAATAGCTGTTTAACCATGAAGCGTTTTTTAAGGTAGGAAGATAATGGTAATTTTTAAGAGTGCTTCGCACTTTGAAGGCGTGTTTTGCCGGGAAGACGGGGGGACGGGAAGAAATACAGGGTGGGGCTGGAAATCATTTTTCTCACTGCCTCCTGTAAAATAAAAAAGCGAAGCGCCTTCCTTCAAAGCGAAGCGCCTATCAAAAACTTATTTACCGCCTCACCGCCTCACCGGCAAAATAAAAAAAGTGATACGCAGATTTAGATGAATCAAACAAAAATAAAGGGGTATAATACCATTACAGGAATGTCTTTATACTAATTATCCAGGCTGGTAATGAAAATATCTTTGTTTTCAAATCAAAGCCAATGTATCAATTAACTGAGAGGGAGAAAAACGTGTGTACAGCAATAGTAGATGCCGCATATAAAGTACACAAACAACTTGGCCCAGGATTGTTGGAAAAGATTTATGAAGTATGCTTTTGTTATGAACTCTCAAAAAGGGAAATTGAATATTCATGTCAAGTCGATATTCCAATTATTTACGATGGAGTTGAACTGAATAGAGAGCTTAAATTAGATGTGTTGATTGAGGACCTCATAATATGTGAACTAAAGGCCGTTGATAAGGTAAACCCGATCTGGGAAGCACAAATTTTGAGTCATTTGAAGCTAAGTGATAAACATGTCGGTTTTCTGATCAATTTTAATGTTGCGCTAATAAAGGATGGAATCAGAAGATATTGCAGGTAGCGCTTCGCGCTTGGAAGGCGTGTTTTGCCGGGGAGTCGGTGGGAAGGGAAGAAATACGATTTTTTTAAGTATAGTATTGCTACTTCCAAAGCGAAGCGCGTTTCAAAAACTTATTTACCGTAATTTTTAAGAGCGCTTCGCGCTTGGAAGGCGTGTTTTGCCGGGGAGTCGGGGAGACGGGAAGAAATACAATTTCTTTTAAGTATACTATTGCTACTTACAAAGCGAAGCGTCTTTCAAAAACTTATTTACCGTAATTTTTAAGAGCGCTTCGCGCTTGGAAGGCGTGTTTTGCCGGGGAGTCGGTGGGACGGGAAGAAATACAATTTTTTTAAGTATACTATTGCTACTTCTAAAGCGAAGCGCCTTTCAAAAACTTATTTACCGCCTCCCCGTCTCACCGGCAAAAAAAAACGAAGCGAAGCGTCTTTCAAAAACTTCCTTACCGACTCCCCGTCTCGCCGGCAAAAAAAAAACAAAGCTAAGCGCCTTCAAAAGCGAAGCGCCACCTCTAAAAAATTGATTATCTTAATACTACCCATTTACAACCATGAACCTCCGCAACATTAAAATTATATTCTCCACGCTACTCAGTTTATACTCACTGATGATTTTTCTCAATAATGTAACCGACTATCAAACAAATTTCTTATTCGTCAAAGCCATCGTTGTAATGGACGAACTGATCAGCGGCGATACTAATAAATGGAGAAGTGTA
>JANPJC010000123.1:0-6095 GCA_031425315.1 Chitinophagales bacterium | reverse complement strand
ACACCCGACTGGTACATGGTTTCGAATAAATGAGGAAGAGAATCAATCGGCGCATTTTTACCTGACTCGGGCGTAAATCGTATGCCCTCAATTTTAAAAACGGAAGCAAATACAAAAGATCCACCCAAAACATATCGCAGCCCAATCGTGAATAACTGAAAAATCAGCAATTTTTTTATTGCTGAAATAACTTTTTGCATACAGTTAACTATTTGTCTTTGAGATTTACACGATAAGATGTCCAGTTAAAGATGAAACTTTTTCACTTGAATAAGTTCATCATTTATACTTTTTATATAACCGGTAGAAGGATTTTGCATCTGTGATCCAACCCTATCAGCAATAAAAACGAATGCACCTTATGTACCAGTTGTTTTAAACAGCCTCTTTTATATTTACTGATGAATACTATGTTTCCGCCGTGCCTATGTGGCGGCTGTTCAACTGGAAAACATACAATACAGACTCAATTCTGTTTCGCGAAGTAATTATCGCATCCGTCAACATAGCTGTCCTGGAACAAAACCCTGTCTCCGCAAAACAATATCCGTCCAGGTAATTGAAGGACAATGGGACTGACGATCAAACCAAAGTTGCCATCATTTAGAGTTTTGACTTTCCATAAAGATTTTTGCGTTACCACGTTATCTATTTTAACATCAACAGAATCATTAGTTTTGAACTCCACGGAAAGCGTTTTGAAATCTTCGCCATTAGCTTTCTCCGGGTTCCAATAGCAACTTATATATTCCCATTTCCATTTCCCGATCAGCGCGTCATGAATTTTTGCCGAATCCCATACAGTTCGGCTATTGCATAGCCACATACTATCGAAAGTAATCGGTGGTTCCTGCTGTACCAGCTGTTCTTCGTTCTTGGTTTTTTCACAGGAAGGAAGTATAGCAGTAATGAGTAGTATCGATAAGATTGAAATAATAAGTGTCTTCATGGCAAATTTTTTATTTCAAGAAAAATCCGCTTTCAGGATTTTTCGACCGCTGGACTGAAAGGCTTAAAAATGCAATCGTCAAATTCAGTTACGCCTCTTAAAATTAGAATTAATAACTGAAGATTTTTAGCTTTTGAATGGTCAAATTAAAAATGTGCGTTTTCTCACTCTCCCACTTTTTTAACACCTCCGCTCTCTTTCACCTTCCCATACAAAAACGCCACCCCAACATATATCACCCATAAAACTGAAAATGCTATAAGCCCTTTAAGATTGGCACTCACATCTTCAGGATCGTAACGACCATGAATTCTGACTTTCATCAATTTATTGGAATAGGCCTGGGCATATTCTATAGCCATGCCAAATCCATAGAGGAATCCGAAAATCAGTGTATGCCGGAGTATACTTCTTTTGGCAAATAAGATATTTAGAAATCCAGCCGCTAAAAAATAAAACAAGGCGTGCAGTTCTTTGTCATGCCGCCTGAAACCCGAAGGGAGCTTTAACATAAATCCCACAATAGCCACTGCAAAACATACAAATACCAATAACACTTTAGTCCAGTTATTCAATGATAGGTTCATTATTCAATTACAAATTTGGAATTCAAAAGTAAGGATTAACGGGAGGGTGTAGAGATTAAATCTATTACCTGTATTCAAAAAGGCAATAGGCAGAAGCAATATACAGAAGCTACAAATTCTGTAGTATTCAATGTGGAAAGCTATTCTTTGTACAACTTAAAAATTATAACATGTGTTAACTGTCTTGTTCCAAACTCTTTTCGTTACACGGAGAAACAACAGGAGATGAAAGACAGGAGATTCACGGAGATATAATCATAATCATAATAAAATATTCCTAAGTAAGGCAAAGTTTAAGTTTCCTTTGACATTGTATTGGTTGTTAACGTAAAACTTACTATTAACCTGTATTGGCTGTTCACTAACCGACCATCATCACTTCACTATCTCGAAATCTACAGCTACTACAATATCATCCCATGCAAACCTTAGAACACCCCCTTTTTTACTTTCCACCACTTCAATTGTAAACAGCTCCGTTATTTTTTTAGTCTTTAAAGTGGGCACTTTGACTTTTTCAACTTCCTTGCCCCTGTCCGGATCAGTAGGCCAGCTTGTCAAATCAGAACTGAATATCAATGTCCATTCATCTGGATTAGGAATAGTATAAATGCTGTATTTCCCTTTTGGAATAAACGTTTTTCCTATGCTGATATTTTTTTCAAACTGAATTACTGTAGCGCTGTTTGCGCCTGTACGCCATACCGAATCATACGGAACTACTCCGCCAAATATTTGTCTCCCTCTTTTCAAAGGTCTACCATAAGAAACGCTGACGGTGCTGTTCTGAATACTTGATTCGATCGTTTCAGTTTTCGAAGGAACACCAATGCCTTTTGTACCCGCCATCCTTTCTGCAATTTTGTCGATATTAATGGGTGACTGATGTGATACCAGGTAATTCCAGGGCGTACCTGTTCCATCGATATTTATAACCCTGCCCGCTTCATTCACTTTGATTTTTGTGTATTCCAGAAATGGACCGCCAAAAATCACCGTGTCATTACCCTGCAATCGAACTCCAATATCATAAACACCAATATTATGATTGATCATTTTCAGCGGCAGATTTTTCTTTCCGGATTGTATTAACCTCACACATTGCCATTCCATCAATGAAATTAATGGTACCCAGCCACCAACAAAATCCATCCCCGCAGCAGGATGCTTAAATATATTTTCCGCAGTTTTGCCCTTTTCAGAATTGTAATAGTAACATGTATCATTTATGCAATTCATATTCAGCCTGTATTCAAATGCGCCAGACTGCGCTTTAAATGGAATGGAACTATTGTAAGGATCCATTGCATTGATATTAAATTCTCTTATTGTTCCATCAGGATAAAAGTGGATGCTGAATTCCCCGATATAATCTTCGGGTACCCGTATAAACGCCTTACCGTAGATATGGTTGTTGATCATCGTGTAAGTTTCCACCAAAACTGTATCCTCACCCATTCTGCCTATAAAGGATGCTGTATATGGTTGACCTTGCTGCGCCAGACTTTCCTCAACCGGAATAAAAAACATTAATGACAGGAGGAAATATCTCACGGAAGTAGTCATGCAAACGAAGTTTTTTATTACAATCTGAAAGAAAGAAATTTATAAATAATACAAATTCAATTTATGGAAAATGTAGATCAAAAAAATCTACCTGTATAAATAGAAGTCATCGTTCAATATTTCAGCGATCCTACTTCCTTAAAATTTTCTCTATTGCCTTTCCTTTAGCCAACTCATCTATCAGCTTATCAAGATAACGGATCTTCTGCATCAGCGGCTCTTCAATTTCTTCCACACGGTAACCGCAGATCAACCCAGTGATCTTTGAAACATTTGGATTCATTTGGGGAGCCTGCTCAAAAAAATTTTCAAAAGTGGTTCTGCTGTCGATATGGTGCTGAAGAGATTTTTTATCATATCCTGTCAACCAATATATAATCGTATCCACTTCTTCTTTTGTACGACCTTTCTTTTCCGCTTTCGTTATATAATGCGGATAAACACCCGCAAATGACATGGCATAGATTCGGTCTGTTTTCATCGTTTTATTGTTGTCGTGCAAAGATAATTTTCTACTGTAAATAGATAAAAATCATCCGCCATTCAAAGCAGTCTTTCTTCCCAGAAATAATTTTCAGTTCTCACCAACCTGACATTTTTATTAAAAGCAGAATGCTCTGTATTAAGGATGTAATTGTATTCAAAGGGAATAATGGCAGAGGGAATTTTTAAAATCAACGTTTCCTGCCTGCTGTACCAATCCGATCCCAACTTTTGCAATGCTGAATATGCGGCAATTGTACGCCAATTTGAAGGAAGATCATTGATTTTAATTTGCTTAAAAAGATAATCCTCATCAGCAATTGAGATGACCATCACTTTATACCGGAAGGATGGTTTTACAGATCCTTTATGAACCACCAACTCCAGCGATGACAAGGACCGGGTTGAGCCAGCATAAATAACCTTTTGTCCTTCTAAATTCCATCTGTTGGAACTACCGGAAGAAATCAATGCCCCTGCATATTCTTCTTTCGTAATTCTAAATACTTCCATAGCTACACGTTATCACCATGTTCCATTGCAGTCAATCTATCGTCAATGAATTTAATTCCTGTAATGGTATTCATAAACGTCTTCGGGCTTCTGTTATCAAAATAAAAGTTCTCCTGGTTTAGCCAATAATCAAATTCTTTTATTGATCCAAAAACTTCTGTTCCATGCCTGATTAGTGACAGCAGTAACAGGACTTGCTCTTTCACATTTTCTTTAAAAACGCTGTTCGGCTTTTTATACTCCCTGAAAGTTTTAACGCTCACATTCAACCATTCTGAAAGAACATCATCATTAAAGTCTGTATAGTTTTTTATTGCACTCACGTATTTCCAATTGATATCAGCCGTATGCAATAAGTGTAAAATTTCACTGTCTGTGATATTCCGCGGGACAGTTTCAAGTATAGCATCGTCGTCGGTCTTCCTCGTCTTTACCATTTAATAATGATTGAATCTCTGTAAAATTAGGTAAAATTAGGTAAAATTTCCTTTATGAAAAGGCAATAATGCCCTTTTATTATCAGATTCACCTGCATTCTATTGATTATCAGTATAAATTTTCATTAAAAAAAGGGCGGGGCTTAATCGCACAGGCGTCTAACTTGTTTTTATATGATTATTTGTGATCCAAAAATGCACCGCTTCATTCAACCTGTCTCTATCTGGTGAAGTTTTTTATCCGGTGCAGGATTACCCTACCCATTAATTTATTGAATCTGCTAATCCTTTCGCGGCCTGAAGTTTCACTTTTTTTAATAGTTGGTCAATCCAATATATTAACGCAAACGCAACAAGGTTAAAATTAACCTCCAGTCTCTCGTGTTGCTTATTGATATTGAGGTCAAATTTCGATACACCTGCTGCAAAAGTAATATTAATGGAGTCTGCCAGGTCGAGTCCTATAGTCAGATAAACGCCAGCAACATACTGATATGCAAAACCCATTAGCGCAACACCTAGAACCTGGAAGACCTGGTTGAGTTGAGAGTGTTTTAAAGCATTTTTTATACCATTCGTGCAAAGAATACCGCAATAAATCGAGTATGAAAAAGACAATATCATAAATGAATATACCAGCAACGGGAAGCCCGATGAATTTGAATTTAGAAAAAACCCTTTTATCATACCCATGAGTCCGATAGAGCCACCACCGATTTGATAAATGCCAAGCTTTTTAAGTTCTGATTCAATGTCTTTGAAGATTGATTTTTTCATTTTTTAGGGAATGATTCATAAAATATGAAACCTACGGGCAATGATATAACGAAGCTGATCAAAACAAAAAAATGCCATTCTGATTAACACAACAGCTATCACTAATCGGCAACTCAACATATCCGACTTTCCGGGAATATGCCGTGCCTATGGCACTATTTCACTCGAGAATGATTTCCAGGGTGAATGAAAATTTAGAACAGCGACAATTTTTAAAATCCTAAACTACTGACAGCGCTGTTCAGAAATACTGAGTAAAGATATCGCGCCGATCGTCAATTCATCATTTTCAACCCGCGAGAAAATGCCGTGCCTAACGGCACTGTTTCATTCGAGAATAATTTCAATGAGTAAATAAAATATTTTAGAAATGAATATGTGCAAGAAAATGTTCACATACAATTACTAATCAAATATTCCCGTGATCGGTTAATGCAGATTTTTTTTTAAATGAGGTGCATTTCCATACCGCCAATTCAACCAGATTGTTTTCAAACTATACTGTTGAAAACGCTGCGCCTGAAAAATTAGCCTTAGTAAAATTACAATTACTGATTTCGCTTGCTGAAAAAGCTGCATCGATGAGTGAACAGTTTACAAATTCGCTCCGGGATAGTTCTGATGATTTACAAATTTCCCTATTCTTTATTAATCACCGAAACCAGGCTCCCCCTGTTACCCAGCTTAATTTCCACCCTCCTGTTCTGACCATCTGCCACACTGCCGGTTCCAGCATCTACTGGTTTTGAATTTGAGAATGTAAGAATGTTCAGCTGATTTTCG
>JANPJC010000122.1:0-36898 GCA_031425315.1 Chitinophagales bacterium | reverse complement strand
CCAGGATTAAATTATCCTTTTAATATCATCATGCCCTGGCTGCGATCAAGAGGATGGGAAGAATATATCCAGCAGATCTTTATCGAAAATCCCAGGAGGTTGTATCAATTTGACAGCTTGCCTTTGACATGAGTGAGCAGTAAGCAGTGAGCAGTAAGCAGGTGAACAGCATTTTCGCGCAGTGAATGGGTGAATGAGTCAATGGGTGAATGAACAGCTGGAGCAACGATAGTCTTAAGTAGATAGTCTTTAGTAATTAGTCGCCGCATGGGATGAGTGAATCAGCTGCTGAAACTTAAAATTGTTATTTTATATTCGCTAATCAATGTCGTTGAAATAAAGAGCGGATCGGATCAAGACTTATTGCTTTTGCAGAATGGTCTCCCAAGAGAACAGCCGCCACATAGGCATGGAGGGCACATAGAAAATTCTTTTGTATTTAACTTTATGTCTATGTGGTTCAAAAAAGCACTGCTAAGAAGGTTGATTATTCTTATTTCAACGACATTGAATCGTGAATCGTCAATGTAAGTCGCTGTATGGGCTGCTCACTGCTTACTGCTCACTTGTATTGGCGGTTCTCTACCGTCTACCGTCTACTGTCTGTATTAAAACTCACAACATAAAACCTAAAACCGTATTGGTCATTCGTCACGATGGGCGTTGCCCATCGCTGAGACATGAAGCGCCTTCAGCGCAGTTCCGGTGCAATAGACGAAAGTAATATTAGCTGGTTTTATCTGCATTTTAATCACGCGAACAAATAGCCAGAGATGAAAGGAGAATTTACGTAAAGAGAATTTGGGCAGAAATAATTTCATTGAAAAGTGAAAAACTGTACTGGCTGTTGTCTACTTACTGCCGTCTACTGTCTTTCGTCTGCTTTTGGTCTCGCGCCCTTTCAGGGCTTGTTCATTACTTTGCAATCTTTACGAGGGGCGTTGCCCCTCGCTATATTCTGCCGCCCTTTCAGGGCTTGCTGGCTGTATTCAAAAGTAATTTCAAAATGTAAATTAGTAATCGTGATTTTCAAAATCGTAATATTTCACTACACTTTGTTACACAGAGGAACAGCCGGAGATGATAGTCAGGAGATTCATGGAGATTATATCAAGTTTGAAATATTTTAACGGGGTAAAGTTGCATAAAGATTGTTTTGGCTGTTTTCTGCTGTCTACTGTAAACCGTCTACAAACTTTGTATCGGCTGTTCCCTACTGCCTATTGCCTATTCCCTACTGCCTATTGCCTACTGCCTATTGCCTACTGCCTATTGCCTGTCTCAATTTTCAGGAGCCGCAACTACCAGTTTAACAACATCGTGGGAAGGTTGAAACTCTTTATCAAGGTATTCAGTAAGTGCAGCAATTTCCCGGATGATTTTTTGAGGATAACCACTTTGCTTTATGATCCATTCTGTGGTCTTCCGGTGGTTAAGATGATCAATAAAGACAATGTTTAAATATTTTTTGCTGGCGATACTTGACAGCACAATGCAAATGTATCTACCTGCAACAAACACCTTCCGGGATGGATTATAAAATTCCTGCAGCACTGAAAGATTATGCGTGATGTTCTCCTGCTTCGTACTCACAGCAAGTGAATCATTATGAGCCATTGTTTCTACATATACTTCGTACATCGAAATAAATATTTACATCAATTACCGATTTCAGGCAATTAAAATTGATCAGACAATAATGGCATTTTAGAGTGAGGTTAGCAAAGCAATAAGAAATCGTTACACACTGTCCTGAAAAGCGCGCCGGTGATGTTTCAATTATCGATAAAGACAGTGGTAGAACACCCAACGTTGAGAAAAGTTTGATTCACTGGCTAATTACCTGTAATTGTAATTTCTCAAAGGTGAAGTTAAATTGGAATGTAATACAAACATTTACAAATAGTTGTGTTTAGAACAAATTCTACAATCACTATAATCTTTCGCTTGAGATAAATCTGTACCCCACCCCCGATTCGGTAAGCAAAAACAACGGACGATTAGGATCATCTTCAATTTTTTTCCTGATTTGTGCAACAAAAACCCTCAGGTATTGGGATTGATCTATATACCCGGGTCCCCAAATCGCTCTTAATAAAAATGCGTGTGTTAAAACCTTGCCTTCATTTTTTATGAGCAATGCAAGAAGATTGAATTCTGTAGAGGTAAGTTTAACCAGTTCATTATTCTTCACCACTTTTCGTGACAACAGATCCACTTCAATATTTCCAAACTGCAATGAGGTTTCCGTATCATTCACAATGGCATTACGAAGTGCAGACCTCATTCGTGCCAGCAATTCACCAGTTCTGAAAGGTTTTGAGAGGTAGTCATTGGCACCATTATCCAATGCACGAACAATATCTTCTTCATTCTTGAGCACCGAAAGTATGATAACGGGATTGGTATACCATTTTCGTAATTGCTGCAGTACCTGGTGGCCGCTCTGATCGGGCAAACCGAGGTCAAGTAAAATTAATGCCGGCGGATGATTGGCTGCCATAATCAATCCCTCTTTTGCGGTAGCAGCAAACTTGCAAACATATTCGTTCGTTTGCAGGGTTATCTCCAGCAGTTTTCTGATTTGTGGCTCATCATCTATGATCAGTATTTCTGGTTTACTCATTTTATAATGTTTGTCCTGAGTTGAAGCTGATATTAATTTTCAGCAGGATATGAATGATAAGGATGCCGCTTTCCCTTAATTTCCAGACACCATAATAATCCACGTTTAATATTTTTCATATCAATACATGAAAAGGAACGGGTAAGGAACGCTAGTGTGACTGTAATACTTCTGTTTGTACCGGTATCCAGATAGTAAATTCTGCACCACCAGCACTTTTATTTTTCAGTTCAATGCTTCCTTTTAATGCGTCTGTAAATCCCTTAACAATTGACAATCCTAAACCGGATCCCTTGTTGGGGTCTGTATCGTACCTCGACAATTTTCTGAAAACATTTTTGATTGGAATATTTACAAATCCCTGTCCGTTGTCTTCAACAATTATTTTCAGTAAATCGGCGTGACACATTACACTTATATCAATCCTGCTTTCAACGCCCGTATGCACAGCGGCATTGTTAAGCAGATTATATAGAATCTGGTCCAGCATACCTTTATCAAGTTTACAGTATGGCAGATTGTTATTGATACTTACATTTATTCTTCTGCTGATATTATTTTCCTCTACCCGTTTGGCAATATCATATACAAGTTCCTGCACATCGCACCAATCATTTTTAGGCTGAATATGGCCCGATTCCAGTCTTGAAATATTTAAAAGGTTTTCCACCTGTTGATTTAAGCGCAGCGATGCTTTGGATATTTCATTGACCAGTTGTTTTTTATTTTCATCAGTTAAATTGAAATTTGTTTGCAGATTATCAGTCGCACCAATTATTGCAGCTATGGGTGTACGCAATTCGTGAGAGAGCGAATTCAGAATTGTATTATACAGCTTCACACTATTCGACCGCTCTTCTTTTAGTCTCAGCTTCTTTTCCATGTCCCTTATTTTATAGGTAAGCACACCACTGATGAGTGCAATTACAAAATACATCACCAGCAGAATGGCATCTTCAGTATTATCAACATGAATCGCGAACCTTGGCGGAATGAAGAAGTAATCCCAGATCAGTGCACTGAGCAATGCCGAAAACAATACCGGTAGAATATCGAAGATGACCGCCAATAGTGATACAGTTAATAACAAAACCAGTGCGGCAACACGATAACCCATCACGCCTGATAATAGATAACACAGCAGTGCCACGAGTATAATAATTGTAGCGCTGATGAAATATTGATTTCGACTGCTTATTCTCCTGCTGAAAAATCCATTCATAACTTTTGCATTGTGTTCTATCAATTATTTGCGTTGCAAAATTGCCTTCAGCATATAAAGATTTTATAAAGGTTTACTGATGAGTGGTTACATTGAAAGCAGTGCCGGTTAGCTTTGCGTTCCTTAATCAAATATAGATGTCATTGAACAAGAAAGTATCGGTTGCCGGCTTACTCATTGCACTGGGCATTATATATGGCGATATCGGAACCTCTCCACTTTACGTACTTAATGCAATTATCAAAGATAAAATTGTAACGGAGGAACTGATCATTGGCGCACTATCGCTTATTATCTGGACGCTAACGCTGCAAACCACTGTTAAATATGTGATACTCACTTTACAGGCCGATAATAGGGGTGAAGGGGGAATATTTTCTCTTTTCGCTTTGGTGAGGAGAAGAAGGAAGTGGCTGGTGTTTGTTGCGATGATCGGTGGCGCAGCGCTGCTGGCTGATGGTATGATCACACCTCCCATTTCTGTAATGTCAGCTATTGAGGGTTTAAAACAGGTGCCTGCTTTGCATGATATCAGCCAGAAAACAGTAATTTATATAGTATTGGGTATCATTTCGGTGTTGTTCTTTTTGCAGCAGTTTGGTACTGCCTTTATCGGCAAGTCGTTCGGACCGGTAATGTTTGTTTGGTTTTCCATGCTGGCACTGCTGGGGTTGTTTCATTTCGTCAATGATCTTTCCATCCTCAAGGCCTTCAATCCATATTATGGTTTCCGGTTGCTGATTACTTATCCCAGCGGATTCTACATATTAGGTGGCGTATTTCTTTGTACAACGGGCGCAGAAGCGCTCTATTCTGATCTGGGACATTGTGGCAAATGGAATATCCGGTACTCATGGATAATGGTTAAATCCTGCCTCATCCTCAACTACCTTGGACAAGGCGCCTGGTTATTGGCTAATCATAAAGGGAAGTTGATCACTGAAGCGATAATCGAAAATGGTTTCAATTCATTTTATGGAATTATGCCATCTTGGTTTTTGTTTTTTGGCATCGCCATTGCAACAGCGGCTACAATTATTGCCAGCCAGGCTTTAATATCCGGATCATTTACACTCGTTAGTGAAGCGATCCGATTGAATCTCTGGCCCCGGTTGCGCATCGATTATCCTACTGAAGCAAAGGGACAACTCTATGTACCCGCTGTAAACTGGCTGCTTTATTCCGGCTGTGTTGGTATTGTACTTTATTTTCAGAAAGCCACCAATATGGAAGCTGCTTATGGATTGGCCATTACAGTAACAATGATTGCCACTTCTATTTTATTTGCCAATTTTCTTGTACTGCACAGGGTTAAACCGCTGCTGATCTATGTTTACCTCGCTGTTTATTTTTCAATTGAAGGCGGTTTTTTAATTGCCAATATCGATAAGTTCCCGCATGGTGGGTATGTTACATTACTGGTTGGCGGTGTTCTTTTCCTGGTGATGTATAATTGTTTCATCTCCAGAAAAATTAAAAACAGGTACGTAGAGTTTGTTAAACTGGAAACTTATCTTCCCAAAATACAGGAGTTAAGCAACGATAGTACCATTCATAAATATGCAACTCACCTGGTTTATCTTACCAGTGCAGACAATCCAAAAGAGATCGAACATAAAGTCATCTACTCTATTTTAAACAGAAAACCGAAAAGGGCGGATATCTATTGGCTTATTCATGTTAATACTGTCGATACACCCTATACCTCTGAATATAGTGTGATTCATATTATACCTAATGAAGTGATACGTGTGGAATTCCAGTTGGGTTTCAGGGTGCAGCCTCGTATTAATCTATTGTTCAGAAAAGTGGTTGAAGACCTTGTGCAGAATAAAGAAGTAAATATTATCAGCAGGTACGAAAGTTTGCAACGCAATAAGGTGGTGGGTGATTTTCAGTTTATTGTTTTGGAAAAATTTCTCAGTCCGGATAACGAGTTGCCGTTCTGGGAAAAACTAATGATGAACATTCATTTTCTAATCAAAAATATCAGTCTCTCTGAAGAAAAAGGATTTGGTCTTGATCCAAGTAATGTGGAAGTTGAAAAATATCCGCTGGTGGTGAGCCCCATTAGTAATCTACATTTGAAAAGAGTGGATTGACAGACAGTAGACGGTAGACAGTAGACGGTAGAGAACAGCCAATACAGTAGTGAGCAGTAAGCAGGGAGCAGTAGGTAGTGAGTCTATAGATTAACGCGGCGCAAATGTTTCAGCTGTGATACTTTGAAATTTTTGCTTTTCTCCGTTAAACTCAGATGCTCCGCTCAACTCTGTGGCCAAGAAAAATTACTACCAGGAGATTTTCGGTTTTTTAATACAGGCCACAGAGGTTAGCGGAGACTTTGAGATGAGCGGAGGAAAAGGCACCAGCGAATCCGATTTTATTAGTTTAATGAATCGTAGAGCAGTGAATCGATAGATCAACGAATTGCCAATATTTCAATAGCAATAAATTAAGTTTTTAACACATTGATTTTTAATGGCAAAATTTCTAGTTATATAGTAGCAGTGAGCAGTAGGTAGTAGAAACTGTCGGGTCACAATAAAAGGAAGTCGTTATTTAAAAGTGGATTTTTTACTGATATATCCAATAATCCATAAATCCAATAAATCCAAATTCTGACATTTTGTTGCAGGCGGTAAGTAGACAGTAGACAGTAGACAAGTAGACAGTAGACAAGTAGATAGTAGACGGTAGACAGTAGACGGTAGACAGTAGACGGTAGAGAACAGCCAATTGCAGTGAGCAGTAAGCAGTAGGTAGTAGAAACTGTCGGGTTACAATAAAAGGAAGTCGTTATTTAAAAGTGGATTTTTTACTGATAAATCCAATAATCTATAAATCCAATAAATCCAAATTCTGACATTTTGTTGCAGGCGGTAAGTAGACAGTAGACGGTAGACAGTAGACGGTAGAGAACAGCCAATTGCAGTGAGCAGTGAGCAGTAGAAACTGTCGGGTCACAATAAAAGGAAGTTGTTATTTGAAAGTGGATTTTTTACTGATATATCCAATAATCCATAAATCCAATAAATCCAAATTCTGACATTTTGTTGCAGGCAGTAAGTAGACGTTAGACGGTAGACAGTAGAAAACAACCAATACAGATTATACAAAGCATCTTCATCTATAGAAAAGGGATCCCTTAAAAATCTCTCCACCTTCTCGTATTGTACGTCTTCCCAGCCTTTGTCTATTCCTAAAAAAAATCTCCCCGCCTCACCGACTCCCCGGCAAAACCAGCAGCAGGGTGCGCAGCACCAAACGCCGCTTACTTGGTTATCTCCCATAAATGAAATAACTTTTATACCGGATATCATTTGTGTTTACGCTTACCTCAATCATTTCCTCAAGTAACACATGCGCCATGGAAAAGAAAATAACGCCGCCACCAGATTATTCCGGCCATTCAAACGGCAACACGAAAAAGGCCATCACATCCTCCAAATCGGTACGCTCTAAAATTGGTGATATGGATTTCACAGAAGCAGATACCAGCCTTATCCAATCTTCCGGCAAATTACATTTTAGCTGGTCGCCGATAAATGTGCAGGTTAGCAATGGCGACCTTATGTACGCCCGATATCCTGTTATCGCCGGTCATTTTTTAAATGACGGATTATTCTCTGTCGAAAAGGCAATTGACTGGCACCTCAAGGGAGAGCTCAGCCGCAGACTGAAAATGGGTTTATATCCCGGCGAGATTTGTACCTACGAATTAGTCCTTCTTCATCAAAAAGAATATGTATTCCCCGGAACAATTATACTTGGATTGGGAAGGCAGGGTGTACTCACAGCGTTTACATTATCACAATCTGTAGAGCAGGCCATCGCAAAATATCTCACACTGTTTAATGCATTTTCTGAAAGCAAAGATATTGTAACCAGTGAAAAAGGTGAGATTGGAGTGTCAGGTCCGGCAATTGGAAGCGGATATGGTGGACTTTCTATAGAGGCTTCACTCAGGGCAATCATCCAGGGTGTTCAAAACGCCAATGAGAAAGTAAAAAAAGTGTACGGCCCGGATGCACGAATAGTTCAGCTGATAGAATTCACGGAGTTGTACGAAGACAAAGCCCTTGATTATGTGTACACCCTCGACCGAATGCAGAAAGATCAACATGCCAAACTCCACTTCACATTCAACGATAAAAAAATCAATGAAAAGGCCGGAGCCAGAAAGCGGTTACCCTTCGACGATACAAGCGATTGGTGGACCCGGATTGAAGTTTGCCTTGACGAACCCACATCAGGTATGAGCGATTCGGTGCGGGGTTTAAAATATACTATTTCTACGGATGCGGCCAGGCAGGAAGAACGGACAGTACTGATAAACTTCACTACCATTCAATCAATGCTCGAAGATCTGTCGACGCAGAATAATTGGACAGAGGCATTAGCCAAAACAATCTTTGAAATGTTAATTCCAAACGACTTCAAAGATCAGCTTCGTAAGCAAAATAATTTAATGCTTATCGTTAATAAAGAAACGGCAGCATTTCCATGGGAATTGCTGCAGGATAAAATGGGTGACACCAAACCCTTAAGCATTAATGCAGGAATGATAAGGCAACTCGCCACTCCGGATTTTCGATCTAAGATCACACCGGTGTTAAGTCAAACTGCTCTTGTAGTTGCGGATCCTGATGGAAGAGACAGCTATCCCCAGCTCGAAAACGCATTCCGTGAAGGAGAAATGGTTGCTGACATTATCAATAGTCACAATTTTGAAACTTTTAAATTATTGAAGAAAGGAGCAGGTGATATCCTCGTATCACTACTCAGTAAAGATTATAAAATCATTCACTTTGCAGGACACGGTGTTTTCAATGCCGATCCTTCGAAACCAACGGGGATGATGATTGGTCCTGATGCATACCTTACGCCGGCCATCATTAACCAGATGAGTAATGTGCCTGAACTGGTATTTGTTAACTGCTGTTTTTTAGGAGCAGGAAATGCCACGGCAGAAGCTTTAATGCAGAGCCGGCATAAGCTGGCTGCGAATATCGGTACTCAGCTTATTGATATCGGGGTAAAAGCCGTGGTTGTAGCCGGTTGGGCGATTGAAGATGATTCGGCACTACTCTTTGCTGAAGAATTTTATACCAAACTTTTTGCAGGGGAAACTTTCGGCAACGCTGTGCGCAAAAGTCGTGAACGGGTTTATGAGAGTGATCATTTGACGGGCAATACATGGGGCGCATTTCAATGCTATGGTGACCCATTTTATACTCTCGACGGGCAAACAAGGATCAACAAACATCATCGGGAAGAATTTGTAGTTGAAAGAGAAGCAGAGATTGATCTGTTTAATCTCCTCAGTAAGCAGAATACCGGCCAATATACAACGGAGTTTATCGAATTGGAACTGAAGAGAATTCTGGAAAAGGTGGACCGTTCTCATTTATCATCTCCAATGATAACTGAGTGGGTTGCCAAATTGTACAATAGCTTAAACAGGTATCCGGAGGCAATAGAGTGGTATAATATGTTGCTGAAAGAAAACGATTCGCAATTTACGCTGGGGGCATTTGAAAGATTATGTAATATTAAAGCTAAACAGTACGTAAAGGAATGGAGAAAAGATGGCCGGCAAAAAGATTATAGCGACCAACTGGTTACGGTAATAGGTGATCTCGATAGGTTGCTGCAGTTCAATGAATCCGTAGAGCGGTTATCCATAATGGGTAGTACTTACAAAAGACTTGCTTTGATTCGGCAGGCTGACGATAAGTTGCAGGCATATATTGCAGCGGCAAGAAAATATTACCGCGCAAACGAACTCAATACACCTGGAAAAAAACATTACACACTTACTAACTGGCTATTGATTGACAGAATGGTGGACGGAATAAGCACCGACCAGTCAAAAATAATCCCGGCGACTTATACTATACCGGTTTACGCGCAGAGTATATTATTTCTTGATGAAGAACTTTCCATCTTCAAAAAAAACTCGGTTGAGGAAACGCGCTTTTTAAACCTTATCGCTGAGCCCGGAATAATGTTGACGAAATTTGTGCTGGGTGATGAATCAATTGCCTTCCGGGATTTGTCTGAATGTAACCGGCGGATTTGGCTGGAAACGGGTTCTCCGGGCGAAAAAGAATCCTTATTGGATCACTTTGAATTTCTTATCGATCTGCTTGGCTTTGTGAGCGTGCATAAAAAACAGGAAGCTGAGAAATTAGGAAGTATAATAACCGCAATCCGTAAACTTCATTCGGAGTCTGAATCCATTGTTCCCAGCCGTTTTGTAGTAAAGCTATAGACATAGATTTTATTCTACAGTAAAAATAGTGCTTGCTGTAATATTGTGCGGCAGATGTTTGCTGATTAAGCTAACACCACTGAAATATGATAATTGAAGTACCAATCCACAGCATTACATTTATATCAATATCCGAATTGATTCATTGTTATAGGATTCTCAAAACTGGATCTGCACTATTAATTATGACTTACTTTTCAATTAGTGAAATAAAATCACAAGACCGGGAAGTGTGGGATACTTTGTATTTTACCAATGGCCAGGTATTATACGGCACATTAAAAAAAAGCATTGGGAAGAGTGGATTTTGACATAGAGGGCATTTCGGTACAAAGTATAAAGATGTCGAAGCTGCGAACTATCGAGGCCTCACGGCGATTGTACAGGATAGAAACTATAACAAATAAAGTTATTTATTCCACCATTTTACCGAGTACTAAACCTGGCTATGTTGAAATTGGGGATAGTACCGAAGGAGTTGTATCTATTCCGATGAATTATATTTCTTATCTGTCCTATTATTCTTCACGGCTATAAATGTTATCTGGCAGACTTGTTATTGACTTCATAAAATTGAAACCGCTAAGCTTAAGTCCCGAATTAAGATCTGCATTGTAAGCGGTATCCAGGCTCTTCATCTGATAAAATGAAGAAAATCAAATGATGTACACAGGTGTCAAAAATGGAAATGGGAAAAAAAGTTAACTTACTCTAATAAAATTGGAATCATGCCTTCCACCCGTCAATTGGCTGCCATTATGTTTACCGATATTGTTGGATATACTGCTTTGATGGGTAGGGATGAGCAGGGAGCTTTTGACATTCTTCATAAAAACAGGCAATTACAGAAACCTCTTATCAGCAAATTTAATGGCCGGTGGATTAAAGAGTTAGGTGATGGCGTATTGGCTTCCTTTCCTACAGCATCGGAAGCAGTACTTTGCGCCACGGAAATTCAACAACAGTGTAACGAAACCAATGATTTCAAACTCCGGATAGGAATACACCAGGGAGAAGTTGTTTTTGAAGATGATGATATTTTTGGTGATGCCGTTAATATAGCTTCAAGGTTACAGGCAATAGCTCCAATAGGTGCTATATGGATTTCGGAATCTGTACATAATAATGTGTCTAACAAAAAGGATATTAAAACAAAATTCGTGCGGGCAGAAATTTTGAAGAATGTGAAAGAACCTGTTCGTATATATGAAGTAGTTACAAATACTAATGAAATAGAACAATACATTCTTACAAGTCAAAAATCAACAAAATTATCTCCGGAAAAAAGTATTGCCGTATTACCATTTGTTGATATGAGTTCCTCCTGCGACCAGGAATATTTAGGCGATGGACTGGCGGAAGAAATTCTTAATTCATTAGCACACTTAAAAGATTTAAAGGTAGCGGGCCGTACATCATCTTTTCAATTTAAAGGAAAGAATATTGACTTGAGGGAAGTCGGACAAAAACTCGGTGTAAGCGCCGTGCTTGAAGGTAGTGTACGCAGGCAGGGCAATCGCCTCCGGATTACAGCACAATTGATCAATGTTGAAGATGGATTTCATTTATGGTCTCAAAAGTATGACAGGGATATGGGCGATATCTTTGCCATACAGGACGAGATTGCCTTAGCCATTACCAAACAATTGAAAATAACTCTGTTAGAAAAAGACCAGGAATTGCTCACTAAATCTTCCACTCACAATCCTGAAGCATATGAATTGTATTTAAAGGGAATGTTTCATATTAACAGGCGTGGTAGTTCCATTCTTAAAGGCCTACTATTTTTTCAACAAGCTATAGCCATTGATCCTGATTATGCACTTGCTTATACTGGCTATGCCGATGCCAATTTCCTGGCTTCATTTTATGGATTTTTTCAAGGAAAAGATGTAATGCAAAAAGTGAAGCAGGCGGCTCAAACTGCAATCAGGTTAGATAACTCTCTGAGTGAGGCCTATTGCTCACTGGCACAGTATTATGCGGGCCTTGAATGGAACTGGGCGGAAGCAAAAAAAAATTACATCAAATCAATTGAACTAAATACAAACTACGCACAGGGACATGCTTATTATGGCATTGCATATCTCGCAAATATAGAGGGCAATTTTGTGGAAGCTAAAAAATACGGGAAAATAGCAATAAAGCTTGATCCTCTAAGTGCACTTTTTCATGCCGATCTATCATGGACTCTTTATTTGAATCTTGAATTTGAAGAAGCCCTCGCTATTGCCAAAACAGGGATTGAACTTGATAATAACTCCTTCCTGTCTCACCGTTTAGCGGGTCTTTGCTATATGGCATTGAAACGTTATGAAGAAGCAATCGATACTTTTGTATATCTCATAAGAATTTCCAATCGCCACCAACAAGCTATCAATAGTCTTATATGGGCTTATTGCAGTAATGGAAATATTGAAGAAGCAAAAGTACTAATGAATGAATTAGAAAAAAGATCGAAAACAGAATACATAGCTGGTACTTTCATCGCGTTATCGGCAGCAATGTTGGGTGATATCGAAAAAGCAATTAATTACCTTACAAATGCATATATTGATCACGATGCAATATTATTTACTCTCAATCATGAGCCTCAAATTCCGTCTTCTCTTAGAAATGATCCACGTTTTCAAAACTTATTAGAACGAATTGGTTTCCCCTGATTTTTTGATATCAAATTATATCCATATTCGAAATTCATTATACTGTCGGTTTTATATTCTGATTGAGTCGGAATAAGTTCGTCGGATCGTATTTGTTTTTCAGCGCTATTAATCTTTCATAGTTAGCGCCATAGGCAGACTTTACAAGTGCCTCACCTTCTTCTCCAAGACCAGCGAAGTTAACATACATGCCACCCGTTGAATGGGGTTCTAAAGCTTCAAGAAAATTACGCGAATATGCAACAACACTGTTAGTATCTTTCGGATCAGTCCAGATGGAATCCACACTAAACAGAAACGGAGCATCTCTCCCTGTGAATGCAGTTTCATCATGGCCCTTACGTGTCATAGCTCCACCATAATGCCAAATCGCAATTAATACCATTGGAGCCGGAGGATTACTCGCTAGCGGCACAATAGTATCAATTGTTTCTTTATTAAGGTTGCTTAAGTAGCGCGATTTAAAATAATAAAGCTGAACTTTTTTAGGGAAAAAAGGATCAAATGCTGATTGCACTGCTGTCCATGGAACAGGTCCGCTGAGATCAATCAAAGGAGTAGCTAATTCACGTAAAGGTTTGGTAATTCGTTCCCCATCCTCGAGACTGCCTACATGGACCGCGGCAAAAATTATCACTCTCCTGCCATGGGTTTCCGGAGGGAAACCCGGCGCTGGGGGTACGGTCCAAATCAAAGCTGATGAAGAAAGTTCTTCCGGCGCAGTCTTCATAAATTCCTGCCAGGCGGGTAATAATTTATCAGCCATTTCAATCGGGTACCAGGGTGCACATAACGTGACAATCGGCCCAACAGGATGAAGTTGAAATTCGAACGACGTCACTATGCCAAAGTTTCCTCCGCCACCACGTACACCCCAAAACAGGTCACTGTTTTCACTTTCATTTGCAGTATGAAACTGACCATCTGCAGTTACAATATCTACGGACAACAAATTGTCAATAGTGAGGCCATACTTTCTGCGCAACCAACCCAATCCACCACCCAATGTTAATCCTGCAACACCAGTTGTTGAAACCACACCACCGGGAGCAGCCAAACCAAAAACCTGCGTTTCCCTGTCCACATCGCCCCAGGTTGCTCCTCCCTGCACATGAGCAGTGGATGCCTTTCTATTCACACGAATTCCTTTCATCAGCGATAGGTCGATCATAATCCCGCCATCACAGGAGGCACTGCCCGATACATTGTGTCCACCCCCGCGCACTGACACCAATAAATCATTGTCCCGGGCGAAATTGACAGCATCTATAACGTCAGCCACTCCTGTACAACGCGCAATCAATGAGGGTTTTTTATCGTGCATCCCATTCCAGATGATGCGAACATCATCGTAATCCGTATCGTCTGGACAAACGACTTCGCCCCGAAATCTTGATTTAAATGCTGCTAAAGCAGCCCCTGAAAGATGGGCTGATTTTGATTTGCTGGAAGTAACTTTTAAGTCTTGCATAAAGTTTAATTTTTTGATTAAGTAAACTATACACTAGTTACATTGGCCTGCCTGTAAGAATTTCACACTAAGCTAAACTCCAGTTCCTGATCCGATAGCGGTCCTGAATAGTTTGCATTGGAGACGAACTAAAAAAGTTGATGAGGGAAACGCAGTATTTGCTGCTGTATACTTACAAGGTACTTATATTTATCATTCAAAATAAATCGGTTTACGCACTGAGAATTTCTTGGTTCTTCCCTCCGGAGTGTAGTGGTTGCAATAATGAATTAACTCTGTTGTCCAGTTCTCAGCTAAGCGGTTTTCAACTACTCTGGCGGGAAAACCGTTGGCTACAATCGATATCTCAGGAATGCCGCGCGGTATTTTGCAGGGGAAAATGGAATATGCGTTATACGCGCTGCACTATGGACAATATGGAGGCAAACTGATAAAACTATTTTTTTGTTTTTTGGGATTAAGCGGCGCACTATTATCCATCACTGGTTTTACGTTATTATATCGAAAGAGACGCATATAAAGTAACTCCAACGTCACTTACAAAAAGCTATATAACTACCATTCAAATTCGGATCCCATATAATAGTCAGTAATGATGCTTTGGATTACTGTTCTATCTTTGTTCCCTTTTTTCAATTGATCGATTAATGATGAAAAGTGGTTATTCGATTGCTTTAATCTTTTCGCTTCAAAGTTTATTTCATGTACCGCAGCTTGCATGCTCCGCATTAGAAATGGTTCAATGGATGCATATACAGGCTTGAATATTAACATGTCTCTTTCTTTTTCTAAATCTTTTACCTGGTCTCTCAGGAGTTGCAGGTATACAGCAAGCATATCACTGTCCATTTTATCCAACCTGTTTTTAAAAGCATTGATCCACTGCATTTCTAATTTCAGCAGGCTCATCAGGTCCTTGTTATTATACGCAATCGTCACCTGTTTCATCATTTCTTCTTTTTCCAGTTTCAGGTTTTCATCAGGCTCCGCATCGGGATGAAGCAGTTTGGCCAATGCAACATAAATGCTGCGGAGGCTTTTGTTTTTCAAATCCTGTTTTTGCTGTTCAAACGATTCCTTTTCTTTTTGCTTAGTTGTTTTTTTCTTTTTGCTTTGCTTCTTAGCTTTTTTAGCGTTCATTTGATTTTCCAGCTCCTCCTGTATTGCACCGAAATCAGGATTGTCGGTAAGCATTGACGGATCAATGTGCAATCCAAATTCCTGATAAAGCATGTCGCAAAACATTTCTTTTTCCTCTTCATCGAATCGCTCCTGAGTTTCGCCGGGGCTTTCGTTGAGATATTTTTTATAAAGATATTCCGTTTCCGGGCTGGGATCTTGCATTTCCATTACATCTTCCAGCAACTCACAAATGATATTGTCTAGCTTATATTTCTGAGACTGATTAAGCTTTACTGTTTTCCTTTTATCATCGAGTAGATGGCAAAGTTGAATTTTCAGGTTCACAAGGGTCGTCAGGCAGGGACTTATTTTTTCCTGGTAAACTTTATTTATCTGGTCGAGTTTTAAAGTGTCTTCCTTAATTAGTCTTTGCAGGCTTTCTATTCGCTTCACCAGTTTGTTAAAAGTATACTGTTCTGTTGTAAGCGGTGTTCCTGCTGCTTTAATCCTGATCAGATTGACAGGAGCATCGGCGATATTTGATTCATCAGTGAACAAGTTCAGGTTCATCATTCAAAAATAAATAGGGGTCGATAAAAATAAAATAAAGTTATTAACAGCTGAATTGCATGGCGCTGTAATAACAACATTTTTTATAAAAAGAAAATGGGAAAATTGAATTCAGGGTATTCACTAGAATGGTCAGTTGGTTAATGACACTAAAAATGGAGAGTTGAATTTTCGCTGATTCTTTTTTGTAACCTCGCCATATAGATATCGAAAATGTTTTGTATTAAAAATCTGATTGAATAAACCCGGCTTTTGGTATTATGAGTTGCTCACCGCCCAATAATTTTTAGTTTTCCGTCTGTGTGTTCTAAAAATGCATTACAGCTTTCAAGAAAGGTTTGCATGTTGTCAATGTCTTCGTCATAAACATTCCCACTGAACTGGTGAGCCCGTTCCATCATTCGGATATAGGGATCGGGATCAGACTGTCTCGTCAGTTTTCGCAAAGCACCCATATAATTGTCGCGGTACACATTAGGTATGATAATTTTTGATTCGTATCCTTTTGTAAGTTCTGCATTCATCATCGTGCGCGCAATTCTTCCATTCCCATCTAAAAAGGGATGAACTTCGCTGATCATAAACATGAGGAAAATCGATCTGGCAAACGGTGATGTGAGTGCCTGGTAAAAATTGAATCCCTGGATCAAAGTCCCTCGGACAAGTGACACATCGACAAATTTCGTGTTCCCTGCATAATTGTTTCTGTCCTTGAATTGCCCTGGATTTTTATCAGTTCGGGCAGAAAGCAAAATACGATGTCGGTATTGCAGGATTTGCAGCAGTTCTTCGGGAGATTGGGGCGTTATTTGCATTTCTTTTTTGCTGGAGACTAACTTGTAAGTGCCTAAAACATCATGCGAATCTTCGTTCCGCGCTGCAATTGGTTTTTGAGTCCGTATAATCTCTCTGGCTTCTTCCACTTCAAACCTGGTTCCTTCTATGTAATTGGAAAAATAGGCTTCAAAGAAGGCGAAATTCCGGTAGGAAGTTCCTGAAACATTCTTGTCTGGCCGGCCGGCAAATTCACGTTGTTGCAAGGCGGCAAACAGGTTTTCAAAAAGGTGGATTCGGTCGGCATCATAAGGTGTCTCAAAAGCCCTTGCCTGAGCAAGCGGTGAGGTCAGTATTTTGGATGGATGAGTAGTCAGGAGTGCGCTGATGATCTTATTCAGCTTTGCAAATTCGGTTTCCATATCCAGCAAGCCTGCGATTTGCCTCGCCTCTTCCCTTATCAGGTTGATTCGTTTTTCCCCATGAATTTGGATGATCCGCTCCAGTTTTTCTTCGATTTCAGGTAACGTCAAGGTTTTAGAATCCGGTCCTGGCCTTTTTGAACTTTGAAGGTTTTCTAAAAACGCCCGGGCCTGACCTGAAGCGTAAAGTTCTCCCATCAACTTATTGTCTCCTTCAACCGGACCATGTCCTTTTAAAAAGCGGAGGGTAATGCCTGGCCACTCTATATTTTTCGTGTAGGTATAGGTTAAAAAAATATGATTTGTTTTGGTAGGCTTAAATTCGAAGGCCGAGCGGTGAGATAACACGGCTCCTCCGTATTGGTGCCCTAAAATAATCATGAGGTTCCTCCGAATAATGTCAGCGGGCGCTTCATCTATTTTTCCGGTATAAATGCGGGGAGCGATTTTTTTAATTTTACCCTCGTCCTCCAGCCTGGAGATTTGTTTGGAAATGGCCGAATCGGACGAGCCGAAAATGACTTCCTGGAGATGTATGGGTAAAATATTTTCCACTATAATGCTTGTAAAACCAGAATTTGACAAAAATTTTCTATAATGATATTGAAAAAGGAAAAAATATTCTAATAGAAAATATTTTCTACTAAAGTATAGAAAATTCAACGAAATGGAAATAATTTTCTATTATGGAGCAATGTTGGGAAAATATTTTCTATTATAATGCATAGTGTAGTAATTGAGAGAGGCTTTTTGCAGCGGGCAGTATTTGTACCAGAAGGTAGTAATTGGCGATGAAATAATGCCCTTCAGCTACTTTACTTCATTTTTCATTTTAGATTGCTTTGGTATATTGCCACAGCGTTTCATTTATGAGATGTGGTTGGCCGGAATCGGCTTCACCATCGCTATTTTAAATAGCTTTAAAGAAATTTTTCATGATTTGAAAAATGATCAAACTGGATGCCTGGTAATTTAGATTGGGATTCAAAAAATATACTTCATACAAGCTACAAATGGTTCTTTGATCACTCCATTTTGCTTTCAGAAAAAATAATCACACCCGATACATTTGATCGATTCCTTCAATAAACGGCGCATTATGAATAGGTTCGCCATTTTTGTTCGCTAAAGTATATCCAACAAGAACCGCCTCCACGTTCCTTTAATTTCTTCCTGCCACTAAGGTGTATTTGACCGCCTGGAAAATATAGTCTGGAAGGCGATAAGATGGTAAGAATCGGTAGGAATGGCGAATGCGACCTGAATTGATATATTCTTTTAAATCATATATCAATACTATTGTAGCTGGTCAACTACAAGATTTGTCAGTATTTAGCTACATGATTATCATGTAAAATAAAACCACTACTCTACTATAAGGTGCTACCTTTATCTGCTTTTCCGAACTACTATACGCTTTTTGGCACCTGTCCTGTGGTGTTGCAGTTACCCGGCGAATCAGACCTGATTAAAACGAAAAATTTACTTACTGACCAGCACTTCTTTGTACAAGCAAGCAAACATTTTTAAGAAAATCTATTGTTGATCTGTTTCCGGAATTATGCTGACGACTGTCGGTATTTCCTCAGCTAAATTCAATATGTTTCAACAAATTAGTTTATAACACATTTTTATTTTGCGAGTCATAAATATTTAAAACTATGAAAAATCTCAACCCCGCTAAAGCAGTACCTATTTTTCAACAGCAGTACAAAGCCGCTACAGCATTGGGCATAAAAACCGATGCTGCCTTTTCTGAACTCGAAAGGGATGAAGCATATACAGCTCACCTGGCGACCATTATAGAATCATCCGATGATGCCATTATGAGTAAATCGCTGGATGGAATGATACTGAGCTGGAACGGGGGAAGTGAAAGAATGTTTGGATACACGGCAAAGCAGGCTTTGGGCAAGCCTGGTGCTATGTTAATTCCTTCTGATTATCATCAGGAAGGAAAAAACATTCTTGAAATCATGCGCAATAATGAATGTGTTGATCATCTTGAAACAGTACGAAACAGGATGAATGGCGAGGCTGTTAATGTTTCACTCACAGTATCTCCGCTTAAGAACAAAAGAGGAGTAATTATAGGCAGCATCGAAACAGCAAAAGATATCACACAACAAAAGCAATCCGAAACAAAATTTTCTAATATTCTTAATGAACTTGCCTTTCAAAATGAAGAAAAGGAAAAGAGAGCCACGGAATTGATCATAGCGAATAAGGAGCTTGCTTTTCAGAATGATGAAAAGGAAAACCGTGCTGCGGAGTTAATAGTTGCCAACAGGGAACTGGCTTTTCAAAATGCAGAGAAAGAAAAAAGGGCAGCGGAATTATTAGTTGCCAATAAAGAACTGATTTTTCAGAACCAGGAAAAGGAAAACCGCGCTGCAGAGTTAATAGTGGCCAACAGGGAACTGGCTTTTCAAAATGCAGAGAAAGAAAAAAGGGCTGCAGAATTGCTCGTTGCAAATAAGGAACTCATTTTTCAAAATCAGGAAAAGGAAAACCGCGCTGCCGAGTTAATAGTGGCCAACAGGGAACTGGCTTTTCAAAATGAAGAGAAAGAAAAAAGAGCTGCGGAATTACTTATTGCCAATGAGGAGCTCATTTTTCAGAATAGGGAAAAGGAAAACCGTGCAGCAGAATTAATTATCGCAATCAGCGATTTAAAGGTAGCAAGCGAACAAATTATTGAAGTGAACAAAGAGCTCGAAGCTTTTTCCTATTCCGTATCTCACGATTTGCGCGCTCCTTTGCGGGCTATCGGTGGTTATGCCAGCATGTTGAAATCCAATTTTGAAAACCAACTAGACCCTGAGGCCAACCGATTGATGACCAATATCGTTCAAAATGCAAAAAAAATGGGCCTGCTTATCGATGATCTCCTCACTTTTTCAAGAATTGGACGAAGGGAACTCATTAAAAAAATCACCCCGATGCACGCACTCGTACAGGGTGTTTGCAGAGAATTAAAAGATGGGGTACCCGATCGGAACATTGAGTTTCGTATTGATAACCTTTTGCCTGCGCTCGCGGATAATGTCGCCATAAAGCAGGTATGGTTAAATCTTGTCGACAATGCGATAAAGTATTCCCGGTTAAAGGATAAAGCAATCATCGAAATTGGTTCAGAAACTGATGGAGAATATGTGACCTACTCGATAAAAGATAATGGCGCCGGCTTTGATATGCTGTATGCCAATAAACTGTTTGGCGTATTTCAACGCCTGCATTCAGATGAAGAGTTTGAAGGTTCGGGCGTGGGCCTTGCCCTGGTGCAACGCATCATTTTAAAACATGGTGGGCGGGTGTGGGCCAACGCAACAGTAAACGAAGGAGCAATATTTTATTTTACCCTGCATAAACCTTAACACTATGATCCCCGTGGTTGATATACTATTAGTAGAAGATAATTCAAGCGATGCAGAAATGACCATTAACGCATTAAAAAAAAATGGCTTAGCCAATAATCTCCTGCATGTAAAAGATGGCGCGGCTGCTTTGGATTTCATATTTGCAAAAGGAGAATATGCAGGAAGAAATGTAGAGCATAAACCTAAAGTCATTCTGTTGGATTTGAAAATGCCAAAAGTAAATGGCATAGAAGTACTGCAACGTATTCGGACTGATGAGTATACTAAGAACATACCCATTGTAATGTTAACCTCTTCAAAAGAAGATCCGGATATTAAAACCTGTTATAGCCTGGGAGTTAACAGCTATGTCGTAAAGCCGGTTGAATTTGACGCGTTTCAAAAGGCGATTACTGACCTGGGATTGTACTGGATGATAGTAAACCAACAACCTCAATAATGAATTCCGTGATAAAGATATTGATTGCAGAGCATGATAAAAACGACCAGGAATTGATCAATGCCGAACTGAAAAAGGGGATTGGCGATTTTGTAAGCGAGGTTGTTCAAAATGAATCCAACTACCGAAAGGCACTTAAATATTTCGTCCCTGATGTCATTTTGTGTGACTATACTTTTCCGTCATTTGACGGCCCAACCGCTTTTAAAATTAGACAGCAGGTGACACCGGAAACTCCTTTTATACTTGTATCGGGAACGATAGGGGAGGAGAATTCAATTGAACTGATTAAAAATGGCGTAACCGATTTTGTGTTGAAAGATAGATTGTTCACTTTAAATACTAAACTGGCCCGGGCATTACATGACGCTAAAGAACGAAAAGAAAAAAGTAAAACGGAACAAGACCTTAAGCAAAGTGAAGCACGATTGATTAAAGCCCAGGCTATTGCAAAGGTAGGAAGCTGGGAAATGGATTTGATTAATCTGCGGGTGAGTTGGTCTGAAGAGACTTATAAAATTTTTGAAGTTGACCGGCGTAATGGCCATATAACACATGCTGCTTTTTTACAATTGATTCACCCCGATGATATAGAGACAGTGAATTTTGCTTTTCAATCGTCGTTCAGTTGTGAATCTGTAAACACTATTGAACATCGGATCATAACATCCACAGGTAAACTCAAACATCTGGAAGAGTGCTGGCAGATAGTTTGTGACGAAGAGGGTAAAGCGCTAACGGCAGTAGTCACATGTCATGATATAACGGAACGCAAAAAAAATGAAGCAGCATTAACTAAAGCTTATGAAGAAAAGAATGTGGTTCTGGAAAGTATTGATGATGGTTTTTTTGCCACAGACAAAAACTGGCTTGTCACATATTGGAACAGGCAGGCAGAGATAATGCTCAGTATTAAAAAAGATGACATACTTGGAAGAAATCTTCATGAAACGTTTAGCGACAACAGGTCGGCGGCATTTTACGATAATTACCAAAGAGCCTTAAGGGAAAATTGTACCGTCCGATTTGAAGGCTTTTCTAAACGAACACAAAAATGGTTTGCAGTAAGCGCTTTTGGTTCTGAAAATGGGTTGTCTGTTTATTTTAAAGATGTAACAGAACAAAAGAAGGACGAAGAAAAATTAAGGGAGAGTGAGCTGCGCTACCGGTCACTGATAGAACATGCATCTGATGCGATTTGTATGGTAGATACCAATATGAAGATTATTGAAATCAACAACATTGGCTGTGAGCAGTCCGGCTATTCCAGAGCAGAAATTTTGAAACTTTCTGTGCTTGACCTCTTATTTGAAGAAGACCTTAAAACGTCTCCATTGGTAATTCCGACACTAACTCCCGGCAATGCTTTCGTTCAGGAACGAAGACTTCGGAAAAAAAATGGAAAACAATTGGAAATGGAATTAAGCGGCAAAATGATGGGGGATGGTAGAGTAATGATCTTCATTAGGGATATATCGGAACGAAAGAAAACTGCACAATTAATCAGCGAAAGTGAAGCGAAATTCCGTTCTTTTTTTGAGAGCAGTATGGATGGTATGCTACTCACCATTACAGATGGGGACATACTTGCAGCTAACCCTGCTGCCTGCGAAGTATTTAAAATGACGGAGAAAGAAATTTGTGCTGCAGGAAGATTTGGTATTGTTGATAGTACCGACCCCAGAACAAAATTACTTATAGAAGAACGCCAGCGTACAGGCCGGGCAAAAGGAGAACTTACATTGCTTCGTAAAGACGGCAGCAAATTCGAGGCAGAAATGACGTCGGCTGCATTTACCGATTCATTTGGTAATGAAAGAACTTCTATGATTGTAAGAGATATTTCTGACAGGAAAAAGTTGGAAAATGCTTTAAAGTCAGAGCAACAAAGATTCGCCGGTTTGTATTTACAGTCGCCCTCCTGCATGGGGATTTTAAAAGGGCCTGATCATGTTTATGAAACGGCCAACCCGCTTTATTTAAAGTTAATTGACAAAAAAGATATCATTGGCAAAACAGTTAAAGAAGTATTGCCTGAACTGGAAAGCCAGGGCATTTTTGAATTGTTAGATAACGTGTATACAACCGGAAAAACCTTTTCGGCAAATGAAATGCTGATACAATTTGATTATAAAGGTAATGGTGAACTGGTTGATACCTATTTGAATTTTATGTACCAGGCACACCGGGATAATCAAAACAACATTGACGGTATTCTTTTCTTCGCAATCGATGCTACTGAACAGGTAATATCACGCAGGAAAATTGAGGAAAGTGAAAACCGGTATCGCCAGATCGTTGAAACAGCACAGGAAGGAATATGGGTGATCGATGAAAATGATAAAACAACTTTTGTGAATAATAAAATGTGCGAAATATTTGAATGCACCGAAGACGAAATGTTGGGAAAGGATATCTATTTTTTTATGGATGACGAGTATAAAAAGATCGCAACAGGTTTAATGGAAAAGAAAAAAGAAGGTCACGCCGGGCAGAAACATTTTAAATATATTTCTAAGTCCGGAAACGAGGTCTGGACGAATTTATCAGCCAATCCATTATTTGATGAAAAAGGCGTTTATAAAGGTAGTCTGGCAATGGTTACTGATATTACTCAAAGTAAAAAGGCGGAAAAAAGAGATCAGTTCCAGGCAACATTGTTGAACACTATTGGCCAGGCCACTATTGCCACCGACATGTTGGGTAAAATAAATTTTTGGAATAAGGCTGCCTCAGCCATTTATGGCTGGACAGAGGAAGAGGTAATGGGTAAAAATATTATTGAAATAACAACAGCACAACAAACAAAAGAGCGGGCTGAGCAGATCATGCATGAATTAATGCTGGGCAATAACTGGTCAGGCGAGTTTATGGTGAAACGAAAAGATGGCAGCGAATTTCCAGCATATGTCACCAATGCTCTTATATACGATCAACAGCAGCAATTAATAGGTATAATTGGTGTATCGTCTGATATTACACACCGAAGGCAAGCAGAAATGCTGTTAAAGGAAAGCAATGAGCGCTACAAAAGTTCGGAGATCCAGCTTAACAAGTTGAATGCAAATCTGAAAGTGCAGGCCAAAGAATTGGCCATATCCAATATGGAACTGGAGCAGTTTGCCTATGTAACTTCTCATGACCTGCAGGAACCTCTTCGTATGGTAACCAGTTTCCTTAAGTTATTGCAGAAAAAGTATGGGGCGGTCATCGATGATAAAGGGAACCAGTATATCGAATTTGCAGTTGACGGTGCTAAAAGGATGCGGCAAATCATCCTGGACCTGCTTGAGTTTTCAAGAGTGGGTAGAACGGAAGAAGCGCATGAAAATATTGACCTGAATGAATTAGTTGATGAAATAAAAATATTGTTTAGAAAACAAATTCAGGAGAAAGAAGCGGTTATTATTTCTGACCCCCTTCCATATGTTCCGGGACATAGATCACCCCTAAGACAGGTGTTTCAAAACCTTATCAGCAATGCATTAATATATGCAGGAGAGAATCCGGTTAAAATTAATATCACCTGGATTGAACAAAATGATCATTGGCAGTTTGCTGTGCAGGACAACGGTATAGGCATTGACCAGGAATACTTCGATAAGATATTTATTATTTTTCAACGGCTTCACACCAGAAATGAATTTTCAGGAACTGGAATGGGTCTCGCCATAACAAAAAAGATCATCGAAAACCAGGGCGGCAAGATATGGGTAGAATCAGCAGAAGGGAAAGGAAGCGTATTTTATTTTACGCTATCTAAAAATTAGAAATAATGTTTGTTGCGATCAGTAGTTTTGAAGTGCAGAATGGTTTTGAAGACCAGGTAAAGCAAGCCTTTAAAGACCGGCCCAAACTGGTTGAGAATTATGATAGTTTTGTGCGTTTGGAAGTATTGAGTCCGGCAAAGAACCCTGCCGGGATTTGGCTGATCACGCATTGGAAAGATGAAGCTGGATTTAAAGACTGGCATAAAAATCATCTGAAAGAGTCTCACCAGGGTATTCCCAAAGGCATAAAGCTTGTACCCCATAGTTTTAAACTGTTATTTTTTGAACAGATTTGTTCTTAACTATGAACGAAAATTTGTATTATATCAGCAGTGTTCAAATAATTGAACAACAGCAGGCATTAGCTGAGCTGGTTACAAACCTGCATTTTGAACATCATCCGGAACTTGAAATCAAATACGGGAAAACAGGAAAGGATAGATGTAAACAGGATTCCATTTTTCATTTGTCTTATCTCGCTGAAGCCCTTCGATTACAAAGTAGTGAAATATTTACCGGTTACCTGCAATGGGCAAAGGTGATGTTGCAGTCACGTAATATACCAGTTGAAGACCTTACGGGAAGTTTAAGCTATCTGGATATTGCCTGCAGGCAAATGTTGCCCCCCGATAATTATAATGTCGTAAGTGATTATATAAAAAAAGCTGTTGAAAGTTTAAAGATTAATACTACAGATGACGGCAGCTTTTTAACAACTGCTAACCCTCTGCAATCTCATGCGAAACAATACCTTTCCTTCCTTTTGCAAGCTAATAGAAAAGAGGCTCAGTCATTAATTGATGACCTGCTGAAAAATGGCCAGTCTATACCTGATTTGTATGAACACATTTTTGCTGCAACGCAGTATGAATTGGGAATGCTTTGGCAAACTAATGCCATTACTGTTGCACACGAGCACTATTGTACCGCAGCTACACAATCAATAATGTCAACTCTTTACCCATATATTATTAATGCGGAGAAAAAAAAGTATAAAATGATGGGCTGTACTGTTGCCGGTGGGTTGCATGAATTAGGTATTCGTATGCTCTCCGATTCTTTTGAAAAAGATGGATGGGATACTTACTACATGGGAGCCAGTATGCCCGATACAAATATCATCAGCGCTGTAAAAGAACAGCAAGCTGATATTTTAGCCATTTCAGTCACCATGCCATTCGACATTAATAAAGCGGAGACGCTGATCAATAAAATAAGAATCGATCAAACACTTAGCAATCTGAAAATTATCGTTGGTGGGCATCCGTTTAACCTGGTCCCGGAATTGTGGAAGCGTATTGGTGCAGATGGATTTGCCAAAAATGCGCGTGAAGCTGTTGAACTGGCTAATCAAATGATGCGTAACAAAAACTAAATGCATGAATCAGGATATTTTAAATGAAATGACCGTGTTGAATAATGAACTGGTAAATGCAAAAAGGATTTTGGTGAAACAAAATGCAGAAATATCCAGACTTAATACACAGTTACAGTCGACCAATGCTGACCTCATGCAGTTTACTTATGTTGTATCACACGATTTGAAAGAACCACTGCGTATGGTGACTAGTTTTATGGAATTATTGAAAAGTAAACACGGCCATACGATCGATGCAAAAGGACAGACATATATCAACTTCGCCATTGATGGGGGTAAGCGGATGCGAAAAATGATTGACGACTTACTGAAACTTTCGCGGATTGGAAGAGAGAACTCAGAGAAAGAGGTTGCTGACCTTAATGATATTGTTGAAGAGGTAAAACTAAATATTTTAAAACTTACAGGAGATGCAGGTGCCGAAATAATAATTGAAAACGAATTACCGGTTTTGCCTGTTTACCGAAGCGATATTTTACGCCTCCTGCAAAATCTGTTGAGCAATGCCATCAAGTTTAGAAAAAAAGATATACCCCCTGTAATTCGTATAAATGCAAAAGAAGAGAGCGATGCATGGCTGTTTAGTATTTCAGACAATGGAATTGGAATAAAGAAAAATGAATTTGAAAAAATATTTGAAATTTTTGCCAGACTTCATGCAAAGGAAAGCTATGAAGGTTCCGGTATCGGGTTAGCTGTTTGTAAAAAAGTGGTGCATCATCATGGGGGCATAATATGGGTAGAATCTGAAGAGGACAAGGGAAGCACATTTTATTGTACGTTGTTAAAAAAGAGCTGAAGCATTGAATATCTGGAAAGCATATACCAATAAAATCAATAAAAACTGTGTCGGTTCAGGTACTGTGAAAGACATGAATTACTGGCGAAACAACTTGTTTACCTGGACCATCATTTACCTGCTGCCTTTTTGTTTGATCGCATTAATACCAGGTATCTATTTTAGTCTTGTTACACACCATTATGTCCTTGCTATAATTGACGTTTTGACAGTTTCAGCCATCCTGTTGATCGCATTTGTGCCTGGAATAAGCCTGCTGGTGAGGAAAATCATCTTCTTCAGCTTCACGATCATCCTGAGTTGTACCTTACTACTTTACCTGGGTTTACCTGGCCCCGGCTTATTGTACCTGCTGGCAGCCTGTACCTTCGGCATACTTATTTTTCCAACAGCTTATACTTTTTGGCCGGCATGGATAATCACTTTCATCTGCATTTTGTTTGGTGTGGCTTTGTATTTTGATGTTATTGTATTGCCCAGGCAAGAGCTGGCACCCGCTTCAGAGTGGGTGGCCGTATCTTCCAATCTTGTTTTTATAGGGTTTCTATTGGCTGCCCTAATTCCGAGGCTTTTTAAGGGTTTGCAGGAAACCTTAAATAAAGAAAATGAACTCAAAGAAGTGCTTCGAAAACAACAGGATGAATTGCAACAGGCATTGAACCTGGTACAGCAAAAAAACCATGAGTTGGAACAGTTCGCATATGTGGCTTCACATGATTTACAGGAGCCACTGCGAATGATTACCAGTTTTATGGGCATGCTTAAAAATAAATATGGCGATCAGCTGGATGAAAAGGCACATACCTATATCAATTTCGCTGTTGATGGAGGTAAGCGAATGCAGAATATGATCAGCGATCTGTTAGAATTATCGCGCACAGGCCGTGGTGATAGCATTAAGGAGATGGTCGCATTAGGTGATATCTTCAATGAAACACGACATAATATTCTTAAACTGATTGAGGAGAATAAAGCCTCAATTATTGTAGAAACTGTACTTCCTGTATTGCCGCTATATCGTGGAGATATGGGCCGGCTTTTTCAAAATTTATTGAGAAATGCGATCAAGTTCAGAAGAAAAGACAATGATCCGGTTATCCGCATTTCCTGCACGGAGCAGTATGACAATTGGCTCATCAGTGTTGCTGACAATGGTATTGGTATCGAAAAAGATAAATTTGAAAAGATATTTGAAATTTTCAGCCGGTTGCATGCACAGGATACCTATCAGGGCTCAGGTATTGGCCTGGCTGTTTGCAAAAAAGTAGTTGAACAACACGGAGGAACGATTTGGGTGACATCTGAAGAAGGTAAAGGCAGTACATTCTATTTTACAATTCAAAAATAGATTTATGTTTCCTGTACATTTTTGTTTCGCGTTTTGTTATAGCCTGAGTTTAATTCCACCATTTACAACAAAGCCATCGACAGGCGCATAAATGTCTCTGAATACCGGATTGCTGATGGGTCCGGTGTATATAGTATCAAACCGGGTTTGCCTTGTATCAAAAATGTTTTCGAAATTGATGAATATCGAAAATGATTCCCACAGTTTTTCGGCCATTACTCCGCTGATCCAGTACGACTTACCAGTGGCGCCATCGCTGAGTTTTTGCGGACTGAAATAATAGGCCTCCAATCCAATTTTTAATTTGTCTTCGATCTCATACATCAATACATTATTTAAACGATGTTTCGCTGTAAGCGGAAACCAGTTTTTCACCTGGTTGAAAAAACTGTTTACATCTGCATAGGTATAGCCGATAAATAATTTGAAATCGCCGTAAGTAAAACGAAGATTGGTTTCCATTCCTTTGGTGTCGATATGTCCATCAGCATTCAGAAATTCATAATTATTATTTTGAACCGCAGTTAATACCAGTGGATTATTTAAACGGGTATAGAAAAATAATTGATTGACAGTGAAGCCGATTTCGCCGATACGTGTTAGGTAATTGAAATCAAGATTAAGTCCTGTTGATTTTTCATTGTTTGCGATGTTTTGATTGATCGGCAGGATCCCCTGAAACTGCAGTCGCTCCGCTTCTTCATTGAAAACAGTTGGCGTTTTGTACCCCAATCCACCATCAAGGCGCATCGTCAGCGCAGGCGTTATTTTAAACATAGCAGCAAATCTTGGTAGTACAACAAAACCATACTGTTTGACGTAATCGCCCCTGATACCGGTTTCTAAAGAAAATTTTTCAATGGGATTCCAGGTGTTTTGAATAAAAAGTCCGAAAGTGTTATACTGGTAATCTCTTACCGCAGTAGTATTATGTTGCTGCTCTTTAAACAAATCCAACAATCCGTTAATCCCGGCAATCCAAATCGTTTTTTCTTTTTTGATATTGAAATTGAGTTCTGAATAAGAAGCCTGCTGAATACCTTCAAAGATATAATCTGGAATGGTGATTTTTCTATTGAAGATCGAATAACTGGTTTTGAATTGAATACTGCTATTGTTGTTGAGTGTGTAAGTCAAATCTGCCTGGCCTGTAAATCTGTTGGTGTTGTTTTGTTCAAAATAACCTGGTGTCCCATTTTTGATATATTCCATACTGCCACCGGTTCTTTTTTCCGTCACATAATTCAATCCAATATTGCCATTAATTTTTTCTCCGTATACGAATAATTTGGGATTGATGGTATAACGTTCAAATTTAGGAATGGCAGTTAAAGCAATATCTGCAGGATCATAAGCCCGACCTGTATTCCGGGACGCAAAAATTGTTGTACCTATATGCTTGAAACGCTGACTGTAAAATCCACTGAGGTCTGTGCCAAGTGCAGAAGTGAGGTTGGCTAAAAAACTCAGTTCGCGTTGATCCGTTGGCGTTTTTGATACCAGGTTAACCAAACCCGCAATTGCTCCACCGCCATATAAAGTTGATGCTGATCCCTTAATGACTTCCACCTGTTTTAAATCCAGCGGTGTTATCTGCATCAAACTCAATCCGCCGGAGAATCCGCCGAATAATGGAAACCCATCTCTTAACAGCTGCGTATAACGGCCATCTAATCCCTGAATTCTGATGCTCGAATTATAGGATGTGGCAGAAGTCTGTTGTGTCTGAATGCCGGTACTCTCATTCAGCATCATTCTGATATCACCCGGTTTCATATTTCCTTTTTCGGTCAGCTCCTCCCCGGAAATTGTTTCAACTCTTGTAGGAATATCTTTGATGCTCCGGCTGGTACGGGTGGCAGTAATGATTATTTCTTCATCCTCTTCTTCTTCTCCTGCCTCCAGAAATATTTCAATGATTTCTGCTGCAGGTTGCGGTACCTGAACAGTAAGTTCTTTTTCTTCGAAGCCCACATATGACAAAATAATCAGAAAAGATCCCTGCGGAATGTTACTAAAAGAAATCATTCCCAGGCTATCTGCAACAGCGGTTTTTTTCAATGAAATGATTGTAGCAGTTGCGCCAGCCAGTGCTGATTTGTCGGCGGAATTTTTAACTGCAATACGAATACTGTGTTGAGCAAGGATATTGAAAGAGCATAACAACAATATGCCCACAAAAAGAATATTCTTCATTTGTGTAATTAGTTGGTAAAAAATAAGCGACATTATACATATAGGACGCATTGTGAATATGGTCGCTATTATTGCTGGTTAAGGTCGCGATATTAGTCTAAGAACCGCCTTCCCGTTTCTTAATTCCCTTCCGCCTTTTTGTTGTGTATTTGCTGTCTGGAAAATACATAACAGGAAGAAGATAAGACGGAAAGAAACGGTAAGAAAACTTCTTTCAGCTATCAAAGTGTATGTGACTTAAATGGATAATACTAAAAAATAAATTCAGAATGGGTATGCAATCAGCTTTTCCTGGGCGGTTTGAAACGACTTGAATAAAATCCACAGGAAGGAGTGGAGTCGTATTCAAAATTTGCTATAGCGGAATTAGAATGATTCGGAAACTGACAATTTAAAAATTGGTCGGCAATTACACCAGAGGCTACAGAACAAATGGAAAAAGGGGAGCAGGATGAACAATCATTGTTTTGGTCTGTATTTTCATGTAGTACTGTTTCGGTACATTCTTCATCGCAATTGTCAAAAAGCGAACAGGGGACCACTGTACTGATCAGAATATAAAAAGCCAATATGAAGGATAACCATTTTTTCACAGGATCAAAGATAACAGGTGTAGGTGAACTTTATGATATTTGAATTCCATGGCAGATGAAGCGGCAAAGACAATTTGAAATTGGGTTTCAGGAATATGAAAAACTTGTTGTTGCTTAACTACAAGCAATCGCTTTAATTTGACAGATAACTAAAAGATTAAACCATTGTTTTAGATTATTTTAGACATCTGATTGTTTGCTTACCAAAGATCACATGATTAAACCCAATATTATTTTTAAATTGATACCAAGGGATATCACCCGTTTTTAAACTATGTTACAAAAAAAATTTGCCGATATAATTGAAATCATAAAGCAGTCGAGAGCTACGGCCATAAAAGCCGTTAACACCGAGCTGGTAAATTTATATTGGAATGTAGGTGCCTATATAAGCGGGCAGATAGCAAATGCAAGCTGGGGTGATAAGACAGTGCATGACCTCGCTGCATTTATTCAAAAAAACCATCCGGAGCTGAAAGGGTTTAACCGCCGCGGCCTTTATCGTATGAAACAGTTTTATGAAACTTATCTTTCAACGCCATTTGTGACACCGGTGATGACACAAATACAAGTGGCTGATAATCAGCGGGATGAAATTGTGTCATCGGCAATGACACAATTGGAAATTAGCGACATCAGACAAAGTATTTTGGCAAAAGTTGGCTGGACCCACCATTTAATACTTATTTCCAGAACTAAAACTGATGAGGAGAGGGAATTTTATCTGCGCCTTTGTGCAAAGGATAATTACAGTGTTAAGGAGTTGGAAAGGCAAATAGACAGTAGCATTTTTGAACGGGTAATGATTAGTAACCAGAAACTCTCACCACTTTTGAGAGAAACCCACCCCAACATTTTCAATAGTTTTAAAGACAGTTACGTATTTGAATTTTTAAACCTGCCCGACCCCCACGACGAAAGCGATTTACAAAGGGGGTTAATCCAACAAATGAAAAAATTTATCCTGGAACTGGGTAAAGATTTTCTGTTCATTGGCGAAGAATATAAAGTGCAGGTAGGGAACAGGGATTTTTTTATCGACTTGTTGTTTTACCATCGGGGACTGCAATGCCTTGTTGCATTTGAATTGAAAAAGGAAAAATTTGAGCCGGAGCATTTAGGAAAGGTAAATTTTTATTTAGAAGCACTGGACAGAGATGTAAAAAAAGAAAACGAAAACCCAAGTATTGGTGTTTTGCTTTGCAAAGATAAAGACAACGAAGTGGTCGAGTATGCGTTGAGCCGCAGCCTTTCACCTACAATGGTTTCAGAATACAAAACAAAATTGCCCGACAAAAAGTTATTACAGCAAAAGTTGCATGAACTATTTATGAATGATGAGGTATAATTGAAAGAAAAAGCCTAATAAAGAAAAGAGTGTTGCATTTGCAATTCGAATTGTAAGGGTTTATTAGGGCGAACAATTGGCGGCGAACATAAGCGTGACTGTCATTCATCATGACGCCAGTATATGCTGATTACTGCTTTGAAATTTTTAAATCCGTAAAATACCCTTCTGTTCCTACATCCACCCAAAGTCCGATAGAACCTGATGCACCGGGTCCGTGTTTCAAATCATTTACGATCAATGAGGGCTGTGTATTGTTATCAAGGTAAATTTTTGCTTGTGCATTGTTGACTACAATCCTGATTGTAATCCATTTATTCATCTCCATATTTGCATAGGCCTCATATCGCTCGGGTGCTTCTTTTCGAAGGCGATCAAATTTGTAATCGGGATACGAGTAATATTGAATGGAATGATTCCGCCGAACCTGGTCATCAGCCCGTGCATTGGTGGGACGGAGATAAATGCTTTCGTACTGTTTGTTTTCCTCATTAATTCTGAATGCTATACCAATAAAACCTCGCGCAAACTCCGGCGCATTTGTCAATAGCCGGCTGAGGACTTTCACCTCAATGATGCCATTTTTAAAATCAAGGTCTTTAATCTTTACAAATGTTGGTTCGTCGAATTCTTTCACACTGGAGTCTTTGACCACTTTTACGACATCCTTTCGATCGAGCTTTTCAAATGTGAGGTACACATTAACCGGCTCAAGTGTGTTTTCATTCAGGCTGATAGATTGAGCATTTACTGCCCCGGCACAACTAAGAATAAAAACAATGGCAGAAAAGAAATAATTTTTCATTTCATTTATTTATACATTCTAAGGCATCCCCGAACAACAAATAATAATTGCGTACAAACATCACCTTCCTGCAATAAATATTGTCTTCTCCGATACAGGCGTGGATGGAAGCTTGATAAAACAAGATTTTTTTCCACCTGGTTTAGTGGAATCATACGTGCAAAATATTCAATTAACGATTCTACTGATGCTTCAGAATGATTATTCTTCACTGCCGATTATTTCAGAAGATTTTTGCTCATCAAAACAAATGATCATCAACTTTTTAACGTCGAAAATGAAATTTGTTTGCCCGAAAATTCCACGTCATTTGATACTAATGCAATTTAAAAATACACATTTTCCGGTGCACGGCGGCTCTGTTAACAAGCTTGTCTACAGGGAATAAATGGTGAAACTGAGTGAATGTAAGGGTGTTGCCAACCTTATTCTGGTCGACTTCCAGAAGCCTGGATGATTTGATTTCACGGTTAAATCACAGTTATATATATAGGGAAGGGGAATATGAGTTCATTTCTGGAATACTACGACGCTCTCCACTCTTCGCCTGTTCATCGCTGATATTAACCAAAATTCCTGTTGACTATTGTCAAATGACCTGGCTTGTATTGCGTGTTGTTTTGTAATTTTAATACCGCGGATAGTTGAGGGATAGCTTCCGTTTAATCTCATTAAAAATGGTACAAAAAAACAGGTTGTTTTCACTGCTTTTTTTCGCTTTGCTAATTTTGGGTGCCGGCAAGGAAACAACTGCTCAGGAGGTTCGGAAATCTTCTCGCGACCTGAAAAATACAATCCACTTTAATATTACCAACCCTATAATTTTCGGCAATAGGGCGCTTGTTTTTGGTTATGAGCGCGTAATCAATAACCGTCAATCTTTTTCCGTAAATCTTGGTGCCAACGATTTTCCCAAATTCAGCGTTGCTAATACAGATTCTATCAGTCTGACTCGTGAATGGAAGGAAACAGGCGTAAATTTTTCAGTTGATTACAGGTTTTATCCGGCGAAAGAAAATAAATTCTCCGCACCACGGGGTATGTATTTTGGCCCTTTTTATTCATTTAATTCCTATGGCCGTAAAAATGAATGGTCAGTAAAACGACCTAACGGTAGTGATGCTATTGTAAACACAAATACAAAACTGAATTTTCATACACTCGGAATAGAGCTTGGCTACCAGTTTGTATTTTGGGAGCGGCTTTCAGTGGATATGATATTAATTGGGCCTGGAATATCTCACTATAATCTGAAGGCTTTAGTGGATTCTAATTTAACACCGGAGGAAAAAGAAAAATTGTACGAAAAAATAAATGATGCGTTGGAAGATAGATTCCCCGGATATAGCCTGATTATAAAAGAGGGGGAATTTAAAAAAAACGGTGCAGTGAATACTGTAAGTTTTGGGTATCGTTATATGATTCAGGTAGGTTTCAGGTTTTGAAAGTTCGGATAAAGGAGGTATGAATATTCGATGATTCAGTTGATCACATCAGATTGTATTTTCATTTGAAAAAAATTTCGGAATGAATTATCCCACTGAATAAAACTTCCGAAATTTCTTCCCGCGCTCGATTTATTCAAAGGGGTTGTATCTTTCTCCTTCTTTCATTTTGTAATTAAGCGCACTTGTTGTGCCGCAACTAATATCCAATGTTGTACCTGTAATATTTTGTGCCATGTCGGAAGAAAGGAAAACTGCAGCATCAGCAATATCTTTCATCACCGGCATCCTTTTCAACATCGTATCGGCTGCCATTTTTTTAAATAGTTCACCGGCCACATTATCACCCAGCTCTTTAAACGCCTGTTGAAATACGCGTGAATCAATTGATCCTCCAGAACGCATATTCACCACTCTTACGCCATACGGCCCAATCTCTGAGGCAAGATTAATACTTAGCGATTCTATTGCACAGCAGGCAGGTCCAAACCCTCCTACATGAGGATAACCAATTCCGCCTGGTGTAGCGGTTAACGTTAGTATCACTCCTGTTCCCTGCTTCTTCATTATCCTGGCAGCAGCGGTGGCAGTAATAAAAGTTGTTTCCATTGCGATCCGTACAGGGCGCACAAAATCCTCTACGTTCATTTCCACCAGCGCACAATTTTGTGAATCCTGAATACCAATGGCATTAAAGGAAATATCTATTGATCCTGCACTATCAGATACATAATGCAAATGATTGATCACTTCATCTTGATCGCATGCATCAACCACAGTAATTTCTGCTACACCACCCGCTGCAATAATTTCTTCTGCAGTTGATTGCACGGATTCAGCATGAATGCCGGTTAAAAAAATTCTTGCTCCGGCAGCTGACAAAGCTTTCGCAACAGCGCCACCAATTGAACCCCCACCACCATAGATCACCGCATTTTTATTTTCCAGAAGCAACATTTTAATCTTTACTTTAAAAGTAATTAATTATGATTTCTAAATATTGTATAAATCCGGATTGTCTGAAAAGACCTCCGTTTTGTTGCAAATTGCTCCCTTGGTATCTGGGGAATTGATGGCCAGGCCGCAATATTTTGTTATGCGCTGGAATCAGTATAAATGAATAAAATATTTTACTCACGGACAGGAAATGAAGAATTTTTCATCCTGCAGTTACGGCTGCCCGGTATGGCATTTCTTTACGGTAGGGAATTAAATCCGGGAATGAGTGAATCAACCAATTAAAGGTTGTTTAAAGATGTTAAATTAATAAAACAAACATTGTTGATTAAATAGCTTAATTTGTTAAACAACGATATTACTGCAATTAAAAACGAAGCCGGCAGATAGCTCTGATTTCTTCCTCATCAGAAAGAAGTTACTGTCAATTTCTTTCTAATTCGTTTTTGAAAGTGCTAAAAATCTTTTCTATTCTAAGCCTTACGAAGATCTGGATGGGTTATAAAGTACACCTGTCCTGACAGTTTTATTGATTAGAGTCTGTTGTTTCAAACGATGGATGTTAAACACCTTATATTATTCCTTCACAACAAAAGCCAAAAAGCTTCCTGCTTTGGCTTATCAGGTAAGGTCAATTTTCATGGGCAATATCTTCCATTTTGTATTTCGACTAAAATTGATTGTAGAAATCTCTCCACGACTGTTATCAATACATTGCGTAAATTCCTTGATGACTTTTTTTACAAGATTAGCGCGTCGTTGATGTGCCGTCCTTCATTTTAATGATACTATGGAAATAAAAACGAAAATATTGTTTCTGGAACATGATGAAAATGACGTCACACTTTTGCAATACACTTTAAAAACCGGGGGCATCCAGTTTATATCGGAATGGGCGCGCAACGAACAGGAGTATATTCTTGCAATGGAGCGGTTTAAACCCGATATAATTCTGGCAGATTTTTCATTTCCAACTTTTAATGGCCATCAGGCATTCCAGCTCAAACAAAAACTACTACCTGATGTACCTTTTTTACTGGTTACCGGTACAGTGGGTGAGGAAAAATCAGTAGAGCTGATAAAAAGCGGTGTTACAGATTTCGTATTTAAAGACAAATTATTTACGTTGGTAAGCAAATTTAACCGCGCGCTGAAGGAAGCTGGTGAAAAGCGATTGAAGAAAATTATGGAGGCGGAGTTGATAGTAAGTGAAAAGAAGTACAGACAGATTGTCGAAACTGCGCATGAAGGTATCTGGCTATCAGATAAAGATGGATTAACCACATTTGTAAA
>JANPJC010000121.1:0-65244 GCA_031425315.1 Chitinophagales bacterium | reverse complement strand
TGCTATTTTGAAAAACATAGCATACAGGGGAGAGAAATCATTGGTTACTCATTTCAGTCCAATATTTTCTCCTTACCTATGTGGTGCAAAAGACCAGGCACTGCAGATGTTTTAGCTTTTGAAGTAAATGCGAACTAAATGAATAATCTTCTTGCGTAAATGCGTTTATTTTTGCTATTCAGCAGCAGCTTTCCATAAGTTGGTAAGTAACAATTCATAATTACTGTTTACGTCATGCGGCTTTAGTATGGATGCTGAGTCTTTTTTATTTCCATTTTTGTTGATTTAGAAATAATACCACAGTAAATTGTCATTGCCTAAACTTCCATATTAATCTTTTAAATAAAACGCGCTGCCATGGGATTTGAAATCAAAACAAAGGGTGAATTATACGATGCAGTAATTGTAGGCTCCGGTGCAGGCGGAGGGATGGCTGCAAAGATGCTTTCAGAATCCGGATTGAAAGTGGCATTGCTGGAAGCCGGCCCTGATTACGACCCTGCAAACCCCGAGCAGCAAACTCAATTAAAATGGTCGTACCAATCTCCCCGCAGGGGCGCTGCAACCAATACAAGAGCCGGCGGTGATTTTGATGCAGCATACGGTGGTTGGGAAATTGATGGAGAACCCTATACCAGGAATAAAGGGACAGAATTTGACTGGTACCGCTCGCGCATGATCGGCGGAAGAACCAACCATTGGGGCCGTATATCATTGCGCTTTGGTCCGCACGACTTCAAACGGAAAAGCATTGATGGACTGGGTGAAGATTGGCCCATCAGTTATGATGATGTTAAGCCGTTTTATGACAAGGTGGATAAAATGATTGGAATCTATGGCACCAATCTGCCCATGGAAAATGAACCCGATGGTTACTTTTTGCCTCCACCTAAACCACGCCTGCACGAACTCATGATTAAAGAGGCAGGCACTAAAATCGGAATTCCGGTTGTGGCTGCCCGTAAGTCTATATTGACCCGGCCGATTAATAAAGATAGAGGTGCTTGTTTTTTCTGCAGCCAGTGCAACCGGGGTTGCTCGGTTTATGGTGATTTTTCTTCTTCCTCAGTGTTGGTAAAGCCGGCAAAGAAAACAGGCAATACAACAGTGTATGTGAATGCGATGGCGCGTGAAGTCACAACAGACAGTAATGGAAAAGCAACAGGCATTTCTTATGTTGATCGTACCGATTTGCAGGAATACCAGGTAAAAGGAAAAGTAATAATTCTTGCAGCAAGTGCTTGTGAGTCGGCAAGGTTGCTGCTGAATTCAAAATCCGAACGATATCCGAATGGTTTAGCCAACAGCAGTGGAGTGGTGGGTAAATACCTGCATGATTCAACCGGCGCTTCAAGGTCGGGATTTATTCCAAAATTGATGGATCGGAAAAGGTATAATGAAGACGGTACATCCGGAATGCATGTATACACACCATGGTGGTTGGATAATAAAAAACTTGATTTTTCACGGGGTTACCATATTGAATTTGGCGGAGGTATGGGAATGCCGGGTTATGGATTTGGTTCGGGCATTGAAAAACTGAATGGCACTTATCCCGGAAAAAATGGTAACAAGAAGAAAGCAGGCGGATTCGGAAAAGGATTGAAAGAAGATTACCGCAGATTTTACGGCGCCCATGTTGGGTTTGCAGGAAGAGGAGAAAGCATTGCAATGGAAACAAACCGCTGCGAAATCGATCCGAATGTTGTTGACAAATTTGGTATCCCTGTTTTAAGATTTAACTATCAATGGACTGACCAGGAAATACTGCAGGCAAAACATATGCAGGAAACATTCGAAGAAATCATTCATTCCATGGGCGGTGTTCCTTCGGGAAACAAACCTGGCAAGGACGATATGTACGGTCTGGCAAAACCGGGAAGAATCATTCATGAAGTAGGTACAACACGTATGGGCGACGATCCAAAAAAATCTGTACTGAATAAAAACTGCCAGGCACATGATGTGAAAAATCTTTTTGTAGTAGATGGGGGACCGTTTGTATCCCAGGCTGATAAAAATCCAACCTGGACCATACTCGCCCTTTCTTTGCGGGCTTCAGAATTTATTCTTGATGAAATGAAAAAGCAGAATTTATAGTCAGCTGGTTTGAGTCAAAAAATGTTTCAATTATGAAAAGAAGAGATTCGATAAAAGCAATTGCACTGGGTACAATCAGCACAGGTATATTAATAGACGGATGCACTCCTGGTGAAAATAAACCGGTGGTTGCAGAAGACGGTACTGAATTGTTTGGTCAGACAAAAGAAGAAATTGAAAGAGATAAGAAAATCAAAGCTTCCACCTTTTTAACCAAAGAAGAGTTGGCTACAATTGCTGCTTTAAGTGATTGGATTATCCCCACAGATGAAATTTCCGGTTCGGCATCCGAAGCCGGTGTACCTGATTTTATAGAGTTTATTGTAAAGGATCAACCGCGTCATCAAACACCCATCAGGGGCGGATTGCGATGGCTCGATCTGAAAGCATATAAGCTGTATGGAAGTTCATTTATCAAATCAACTGCAGTGCAGCAGGAGGCATTACTGGAACTGATTGCTTACCCGGATGATGTTTTGCCTGAGAATAAACAGGGCGCTAATTTCTTCTCCCAGATGCGCAATCTCGTTGCGATGGGATTTTTCTCCAGCAAAATGGGTATTGCTGATATTGGCTATAAAGGCAACGTACCTAACGAATGGGATGGTGTACCCGAAGAAGTATTGAAACAATACGGCCTTTCGTACGACGAACAAACCATCAATGAGTGTTTGAAAATTGAAGACAGGGGTAAAATGATGGAATGGAAGACAGAAGGTTGAATCCCGGTAATGAAAAATAATATGTAATTGAAATTTTAGTTTGATTTGTGACTCATGCATAGTTTTACATAAGCTGAATGCAAATATGCTGTCATACCTGACTTAAATATTTGCCCCACTTTTTTCTGAATTATTCCCGCTAAAAAAAAATGAAATCTTTTTACTTGTATAAACAAGTAGATCCCTTATCTTTAAACATGTATATACAAGTTTGCAAAAAATTGTAAATGTGCCATGGAATAAGCTTATTTATGCTGGTTTTGTAATTGATATTATTGCAGGAGCACTTCTGACTGTGTATTTCTTTCTGACTTAAAGCCTTCCGGTCATGTCTGATTCAGGAGGAACTGCTCAATGCCGGAATGTGATTTCGCTGGTGATCGGAACAGGGAAATTATGTAGTTCAATCAAGCATCCGGGCCAAAGTACTAAACAGAAATGTTTATTCTCTGGCATTGGCGTTTAAATCGACACACACATGGAAGTAGATTGTTAAAGGCTGAAACTAACCTTACCATTCACCGTCCATTTCCAACGACTCAATTTGTCATATGAATAAAAAAAATCGTCTTGCCAGGCGTGGCTTTATTTCGCAATCATTGTTGGCAGCAATGGGAATCCTTACTTCAGGGCGCATCTATGCCAATATTTCTAAAACAACCTTTATACAAGGAAAGGGCCCTTTAGCGCCGGAAGATACCTTTTATGTGATTCCACATAATCACTGGGAAGGGGCCGTATTTGCCACAAGGGAAGCCTATCTTGAAATGGGGTTACCTCATATCATTACTGCCTTAAAATTATTAAAGGAATTCCCTGAATATCGTTTTGTACTCGACCAGGTCAATTATGTAAAGCCATTCATCGACCGGTATGAAGAAGAGGTTCCTGCATTCCGCCGATTTATCAAAGAGGGGAGGCTTCAAATTGCAGGTGGTACCAATACGATGCACGATACCAACTCACCTTCGGGTGAATCGATCGTTAGGCAAATGTTATATGGTAAAGGTTATTTCAGAAAAGCATTAGGCGTAGACGTAACTACAGGCTGGAGCCTGGATACATTTGGTCATAATGCACAAATGCCGCAGATATTCAAACTGGCAGGATATCGCTCGATGTGGTTTATGCGCGGTGTGCCTAACCGCACACTGCCAACTGAGTTCTTTTGGAAAGGTATTGACGGTACAACAATTGATGCGTTCTGGATAGCTCAAACTTATGTGAATCTTGCACGGGTACCGGCAGAAACTTCCGCTTTCAATACTTTCATCAAAAAGAAATTTGATGATTTGACACCTAATGTTGAAGGCGAAAAAAACAGGGTTGGTTTTGCCGGTTGGGACGTGGAGAACCCGCAAGAGCATCTGCCGGTAAAAGTTAGGGAATTCGATACAGCCGACGGAAAGCCATTCAATCTGAAGTTTATTACACCATTGGAATATGAAGCCATTGTAGCAAAAAGAAACAACCGAAAAACAATCAATGGTGAATTTAATCCGATATTTCAGGGAGTGTATAGCAGCCGAATAGAACTCAAACAAAAACTCCGGCAGGTTGAAGAGATATTGACAACTGCTGAGAAGCTTGGCGCTATAAATGAGATGATGGGTAATGCAACACGCGAAGCAGATATATGGAAAGCATGGGAGCCGGTGTTGTTTAACCAGGCACATGATCTTATGTCAGGAGTAATGACCGATCATGTTTATGCAGATACCATCAGGGGATATGAATATGCGGAACAGGTAGGTAATGAACTCATCAACGAAAGATTTGAATACCTCTTATCTCAGATGGATACAACCGGGGATGGCATTCCGGTAGTGGTATTTAATACGCTCGGTTCAAAAAGGACAGATATCACTGAAGCCGATATAGGATTTATTGATGATGGGTATTTTGATATTGAAGTAAAAGACGATACCGGAAAAATTATTCCTGTTGATACTTTGAAAGGTGAAAAATTTGATGATGGGTCCATACGTCAGGCCAGGATCATTTTTGTTGCAGAGGATGTGCCATCACTGGGCTATAGAATTTTTCGTGTCACAGGAAAAAAATCACAACCTGATTTAACGACTGAAAAAAACATTAACACTGAAAAAAATCAAATAGAAAATGGCTTGTACCGGATTACATTTAATCCATTTACCGGTGCTATGACTAGTCTTTTCGACAAAGTAAATAACTGGGAGGTACTCAAGGCACCTGGAAATGTTGTAGCGCGCCAGTATGACGGCGGCGATTTCTGGGAATTGTATCAGCACCTGCGCGATGGGATGATTCAAAAAACCACACAACAACCTGTGCCTACAGACTTTAAAGAGAGGTTAAGCAGTGAAGGGCAGTACAGGGGCGAAAAAGGAAACTTTATTCATGGCAAGGTGTATAGCGAATTTAATGTGAGCCATGGTTTTGGCGGAAATAATAATTTTTACACACGTGTAAGAATCTATAATGGATTAAAACGAATTGATATCCAGACAAAAATCTACAATGCTGAGAAATTCGTCAGGTACCAGGTCATGTTCCCAACTACTATTGCAAAAGGAACAATGATACATGAAATTCCATTTGGAGCAATGGAAAGGCCACAGGGTGTTGAATATCCCGCACAAAACTGGGCCGACTTCAGTGATGAAGCAAAAGGCTTTGCAGTTATTAATAAAGGCCTTCCCGGTAATTTGACAAATGATTCAACAATGTTGGTATCATTAATGCGGTCAGCAAAAATTGATAATTATCCATATATCGGTGGGTATGAAAAATGGATGACTTCTGATACCGGACTTGAAATCAATAAAACCCTCACATTTGATTATGCCCTGATGCCGCATCAGGGTAGCTGGGAAAAAGCGGGTATTTTCAACGAGGCACGGGCATTTAATTTCCCGTTACTCACGAGAAAGGAATCAATTCATAGCGGGAAACTAAAAAATTCATGGAATCTTTTTACTGTTTCAGATCCATCAATAGTTGTTACCACTATGAAACCGGGTAGCAACGGCGCTTCAATCATTCGTTTATATGAAGCTGGCGGACGTGAAAGGGAAGATGTCAAAATAACATTCAATCAGGCTGTGCAATCTGTGCTGGAGGTTAATCTGATGGAAGATCCAATCAGCAGTTTGAAAACTACCGGAAATTCGCTGGTGTTTAAGATGCGCGGTTTTGAAATCAAAACTTTTGCAGTGAAATGGAAAAAGGTGTAATTGTAGTATTAGTATAAATATCTGAGCCTGGTAAAAATCTTCACCTCATGATGACGAGAAGAAATTTTGTATTGCAGTCTGCATTGGGTGCCGTTTCGCTGTTAACCATTGACCCGTTAAGCGTGACAGGCAGTGAGTCCAGATCAGCTCAGCCGAAAAAATTTCCATTTCTCTGGGGTGCAGCTTATTATCGCGCGCCCTCTCCGGAACCTGAATTGTGGGAAGATGATTTCAAAAAGATGCAGGAACTGGGATTCAACCATGTCAAATTTCTTGTCCAATGGCGATGGTCGCATATTGAGGAAAATAAATTTTATTTCGAAGATCTGAAACAATTACTCGGTGTGGCACACCGTCATAATATCAGGGTTACGCTTAATCATTTACTCGACGTATCCCCTCACTGGTTATATAAAAAATATCCTGATGCAAAACAGGTAATGAATAATGGTCGTATAGTAGAACCCTATGCTGTAGGGCATCGGCATATCGGCGGTCATCCGGGCCCTTGTTATAATCATCCGGGTGCAAAAAAGGAAAGGATAAAATTTGTAACGGAGACTGTAAAAGCATTGAGAGGTTATCCGGCATTAGAAATGTGGGATGTTTGGAATGAACCTGAATTATCTTTTCCACAACGCTGGCCGATAGAAACTGAGAAACTAGTTTGCTACTGTGCGCATTGCAACGGGGGTTTTAGATCTTATCTCCAAAAAAAGTATGTAGCACTAAATATCTTAAATAAAATTTGGGGAAGAAATTACCCCGACTGGCAATCGGTTGAAATGCCCCGATCAGCAAATACATTTCCCGATTTTATTGATTGGCGCGAATTTCATGGTTATACAATGACTGAGGAAGCAAGATGGAGAATAAATGTCACCAAACAACTTGACCCCGAAAGAATAACCTACCTGCATGTGGTGCCGAATACAATGAATCCTTTTAATGCAGTTAGTACATGTGCAGATGATTTTGATATGGCGGTATTCTGTGATGTATTTGCCGCAACAATGAATGCCGGTCCTTATTTTACTCCACAGGTGGTATCTGCAGCAAGAAAAAAAATTGCGTACAATGTAGAGAATCATATTAATGGCGGCAGTTTGGCAATGCATCAGCGGGTGATTGATTTGAAAGCATTGTTAAGAGATATAATTCCTCAATTGGGTTTGGGTATCAAAGGTTTTTTATTCTGGCAATACCGTTCCGAAGTAGTCGGCAACGAATCTCCTGCATGGGGTTTGGTTAATACTGATGGATCTGAAAGAGAAGTAACAAAAGCCGCAGCTCAATTCTGGACAACTATCCGGCCATATACCGAAATATTATTAGAATGCGACACTGAAGTGCCAGCCATTGGTATATGGAAGAGCCGTAAAAATGAATTGTTTCATTATTGTATGCATAACAATTTGGCGGTATTGTCTGAAAATATAAATGGGTATGCCAATACACTTTACTGGAATAATTATGGCTACCGTTTTATTTCTGGTGATATGCTCGAAAAAAAAGAGCTCGACGGATTTAAAGTCCTGATACTGCCTTCAGCATATTACATGACTGAGATGGAAGCTAATGCATTGAGTGAATGGGTGGAACAGGGAGGCGTGGCTTTGGTTGAGGCGCATACCGGTGGTTATAATGGTACAACAGGAAGGCATAGCCGCACTATGCCAGGTTGCGGATTAGCTGAAAGGTTTGGCATCAAAGAAGTACTCACAACTGCGTCCGTGCATTTACAGATCAGGGATGCTGAAGTGTACAATCAAAATCTAAGCAACGACCTTCAAAAGCTGCTGGATGGAGTGGGTGTCACCGGCAGCAAATATTATCCTCTCACACAAAAAGATGGCGGAATATTGTGGGGTGCTGTGCGCTATGCAGAATTGTACGGCACTGATCTTACACCTGAGGCATGGTTTATTCAGGGAAAACCCAATGCAGTTTCAAAAAAAACAGGAAAGGGTTGGATATATTATTATGGGACCAGTTTGGGCACTGGAACACTAAAGGATGCACAGGGCCTTGTTGAGGTATTAGATAAAATTTGTAGCAAAGCGGGAGTGCAAAAAAATCTGGGTGTAAAATTCCAGGGCAGTCAAAAATGCAGGATCGACGTATTGCTCAATAAGGGAGAATCAGAATTTATAACAATGCAGTCGAACGCCAGTGAAGCGATGACATTAAATTTGAATATCAAAAATAATTATAAAGGACTTTTTACAGGATTGGCATTGGGGTCGGGACATAACACTGAACTGAATTTGCCACCAATGTTCTCGGATATTTTTATTAAAAATAATGCGTAGCGAAATTCACCAACACATAAAATAAATAGCAGAGCAGTAGATACTTAACATTTTTATTAGAGGAAATAAAGAAAGTTTATTCAACGAATACATAACATAAATGAAAACAAAATTCCTGCATAAAATACTTTTCATTCGTTCATCGGAATTAAACCCACTGGTTACAAAGGAATATAAATTGATTTTGAATGTTTTCTTCATATTGATTTTTTCATTTACCCCGGCACGCACGCAAATCAGTCATTCATTAGTGCTACCCGATCCGTTGGTAAAAGAAGCGTATGAAAAAGCGGCCAATCAAAATATATTGCCTGCAGTGAACAATAAAATTTTCTTCGGATATTTTTCTGTATGTGCCGATGGTATTGGATTTGGTTATGGCAATACCTATCCTTCACTGGATGGACATCAGATGAGTGATGCACTATTGTTCCTGGGACAAGCTGAAATTGTAAAGGCCAATTGGGACTATGTAAAAACATTTCAATTGTCAAAAGGAGAATTGCCTATTGCCATCATTCCATCGGAGGCAGGGAAGATGATTGGACCCAAGGGGTTTCAGTCACGTGTAAACGATAATGGCGGATTGTACCAGCATTGGGTGCCCAAAGATCCCTTGCGACCCCTTGCTGGCACTACATATATTCAGAATGCCGACATCATCTATCGCTATACTCAGGATAAACAATGGTTGATACAGCAGCTGCCATCAGTAAATTTAACGGCCGACTACCTCGCGGCAATGATGGATCAAAGCGGTACTGTTGGTGGCGCTGGTTATTATGTTGAACGGCCAACGAGAGTTGAATATGATGGCGTAACGCAGGGGCATGCAGCTGAAGCGTTTCGCAGACTGGCGAAACTGAATACAATCGGGGGAAATTTAATTGCTGCTGCGAAATATGAAAAACTGTCAAAAAAGATTGAGCAGAATTTTCAAAATAATTTCTGGAAGACAAATCATTTTGCGGAATATAGGCATCCTGACAGTGGCTATATTTCAAATCATGGGTTTACTGATACAGATTGGTCGGCTCTGGCAACACAGGTCGCACGTCCTGAGCAGGTGAAAAAACTGTGGCCATTATTAAAAAATGAAAAGTCATTTTACTACAATGGAATGCCAACCGGGATTGCTACTAATCCAGGTTCTTACCAGCAATGGGAAACTACTTATGCAGATAACCAGGACCTGGCGGCAATGGGTAGAGTGTGGTATATCGAAGCCTGGGCCCGTGCAAATATGAATGATGCTGATGGTTTGATGGAAACTATTCGACGGGTTTGTAAAGAGGGCAGAGATAGCGGATACTACTGGCGCGAAAGGTATAATGAGAAAGGAGGGTATGGTGCAAAAAAGTATAATGAATATCCCGCAAATCTGATCAGGATCATGCAGCGTTTTGTTTTTGGTATTCAGTACGGGCTTGAAGGCACGCTTGAAATTACTCCTACTGCGCCGGAATCTTTCTGGCGGGAGGGTTTTGGTCAAACGATCGTATGGAATAGTGCTGAAATAAGTTATATAATGAAGTCTGATAAAATTGAAGGAAAATATTCTGGAAAATCCCCTCAAGCCATTGCCGTGAGACTGAATAAAACTCCCAGTCTGCAAAAAATTACAGCCATTGCGGATAGTAAACCAATTAAAGTGAATATAAAAAATGGTATGATCAATTGTGTGCTACCGGCATCGCCAGAGAAGAATATTAGTTATTCGATTATCGTCAATTGATTTAGAATAACTATGAAGAGTTTTCCAGGAAAACATTCACCACATAGGCACAAAGTTCACATAGCCATTTACTTGTATTCTACCGGGTGGTTCAAAAACAGAGCTGAGAATTTGAGTTTTTCTTAACTCAACAATATGAGTTGATAGCCTCGCATAAAATTATATTCTTAATTATAAAACTTAAGATGAAAAACAGCTTATGAAAAAATTCAGAATGAACCGGTTGTTCAATGCCGGCAGCGGGCATTGCTTTGATGTAGCGATCGATCATGGTTTTTTTAATGAAGGCTCTTTTTTAAATGGCATTGAAAATATTCAGCAAGCGATTAATACACTTTTATTGGCTAATCCTGATGCCATACAACTGACTGCTGGACAAGCGCCGCTACTGCAATCTATACCAGGTAAAGAAAAACCTGCACTGGTGTTGAGAACAGATGTGGCAAATGTATATGGTACAGCGCTACCGGATTATTTGTTTAGTCGTATGATCACTTCACCTGTGCAGCAGGCCGTAAACCTGGATGCAGCCTGTGTTGTTGTCAATCTGTTCAGTATTCCAGGGCATGCTGAAGTAACGGATCATTGCATTCAGAATATTTTGCAACTCAAGGTCCAATGTGATAATAATGCGATGCCTTTAATGATAGAGCCTTTGGTTTTTGCACACGATCAGGCAAAAGGAGGTTATGGAGTGGATGGTAATATTCACAAGATTATTCCATTGGTGAGGCAGGCAGTAGAATTAGGGGCAGATATCATTAAAGCTGACCCGTCTGAAAACATTTCTGATTATCATAAAGTAATTGAAACTGCAGGTGCTATCCCTGTGTTGGTTCGCGGTGGTGGAAGGGCATCGGATGAAGAAGTTTTGCAACGGACCTGGGAAGTTATGCAGCAGGGAGCGAAAGGAATCGTTTACGGTCGCAATGTGATACAGCATAAAAATCCCTCAGGCATCACAAAAGCACTAATGGCAATTGTTCATAAAAAAGCAAAACCGGCTGATGTTGCGCATTGGTTATATGGATCAAAATGAAAAAAGAAATTGGTTTCGGTATTATTGGTGGAGGATTGATGGGAAAAGAAGCAGCCAGCGCATTTGGTCGTTGGTTTATGTTGCGCGATTTTCCAGTGAATGCAAAGTTGGTGGCAGTATGTGATACAAACCAGGATGTATTAAACTGGTATGAAAAAATAGAAAGCGTTGAACAGCTCACCAATTCATTTGAAGAACTCTTGCAAAATCAAAATGTTGATGTGGTATATGTAGCTGTTCCTCATTTTTTGCATCACAGTATTTATGCCGCAGTATTATATGCCGGCAAGGACCTGCTCGCCGAAAAGCCATTTTGCATAAATCCTTCAGAAGCGAAATCAATATATGATCTGGCTAAAACGCTTGGGCGATTTGTGCGCATCAGTTCTGAATTTCCATTTTTGCCGGGGCCACAACAGCTGATCCGCGATTATAAAAAGGGGAAGTTTGGTAAAATTATGGAAGTCAACGCAGGTTTTTTTCATTCGTCTGATATGGATCCTTTAAAGCCCATCAATTGGAAACGACAGGTAAAGTATTGTGGAGAAATTGGAGTGATGGGCGATCTCGGTATACATGTGCTGCATATTCCTTTGATGTTAGGCTTGAAACCCCGCAATGTATATGCGCAACTGCAGAAAATTATTACGCAAAGACCCGATGGTAATGGCGGATCAGCAGAATGCGATACATGGAATAACGCGATATTAAATACCACAACAATTGTTGATGAAGAGCCTGTTCCTATGCGCCTCGAAATGAAAAGGCTTGCTCCAGGTGAATTAAATAGCTGGTGGATCGAAGTATTGGGAACTGAAGGTGGTGGGAAATATAATTCAAGTGACACAAAAGCATACCGCAGTTATAACAGAAAAGATGGTTATCAGTGGCAGCGGGCCGAGCTTGGTTTTTCTTCATTAGGATTTGCTGTAGAAAGCGGCGGTATTTTTGAAACTGGATTTCCGGATTGCCTGATGCAGATGTTTGCTGCTTTTGTTGCAGAACGAGAAGGTTTTTTACACGACAGAACAGGATGCGTTACAGCTGATCAAGCAGTTTATTCGCAGTTTCTGTTTGAGGCAGCATTAAAATCAGCAAAAAATACTACTGTAGAAAATGTATTATCGTGACAAATGGTAACCATTCTAACTTGCCTTCATGTTTTAAAATTTGTACAATGTGAGTCTGTATTCAACTTCGCCCTTCGTACTTTTAACTTCGCACTTTTTTTAAACTTGTATATACAAGATATTGCATTTTGATTTATCTTTAAACGGCTGTTAATTTATTTGCTCAATAGAAAGTTCGCCATCAATGAAATTATTGAACCTCTTTTTTTTTATGATCTGCTGTGCGTGCATGTCAGCAGCGGCACAGCCAATAAAATCGGTTGTGGATTATGTTGATCCAACCATTGGTACTGTCGGCTTAGTGTTGGGTCCTGCACTTCCGACTGTACATTTACCCAACAGCTTAATAAGGGTTTTCCCGGTTCGTAAAGATCATCTTGATGACCAGATCAGTTATTTTCCGCTGACATCCACATCTCACCGGTTATTCAGTGTATTCGGAATAATGCCATATCAAGGCGCAATTAATGAACAGTCATGGACTGTGAAAATGGAACGCGCCAGTGAAACCATTAAGCCAAATCATTACCAGGGAAAAATGGAAGAAAACAACCTTGGAGTGGAATTTACACCTGCTGCTAAAGCAGGGATTTTTAAATTTAATTTTTCGGAAGCAGGCGATCACTTTATTCGACTGGGATTAATCAATAAAGAAGGGGAGATCAATGTCGAAGAGAAACGCATCATCACTGGAAAGGAACTATTCTCGGGCATGCAAGCCTATTTTTATGCTGAATTGGATACAGATATTTTACAAACGACTTATCGCGACGGAAATAGCAAAAAGATTGTGATGCTGAAAGTAGCGGGTAATCCGCTGAGCGTACAATTCAGATATGGTATTTCTTATATAAGTATAGACCAGGCAAAGGAAAATTTACAGCGCGAAATAAAAACCTGGGACTTTAATACTTATAGAAACAATGCCTACAATGTTTGGAATAAAGTTCTGTCGAAAATTATGGTTGAAGGCGGTACGTTGGCACAGAAGCGTGTTTTTTACACTGCGTTGTATCGTTGCTATGAGCGGATGGTAGATATCAATGAATATGGAAAATATTATAGTGCATACGACAAAAAAGTGCACGAGACTAATGAACCATTTTTTACAGATAGCTGGATATATGATTTTACTGTTGGACTTTTTCCTTTGCAGATGATTATTAATCCGGAAAAACAGGAACAATTTATAAGGTCATATATCAAAATGTATGAGCAGGGTGGATGGATGCCTTCGTTTGCATTGGTTGACGGTGATTGGCCTGCCATGACGGGTAATTATGCGGCAGTTTGGATGGCAGATGCATGGTACAAAGGGATCAGGAATTTTAATTTGAAAACTGCTTATGAAGGAGTGAAGAAAAATTCATTGGAAGGCACGCACCTTCCATGGCGTAACGGTCCTGGCAAGTCACCACTGGATTCTTTTTATAACAAATATGGATTTATGCCGGGATTACCTCCTGGTGAAAAAGAAACAATAAAAGAAATTGCAAATGACTGGGAACGCAGGCAGGCAGTTTCTGTAACAATAGAAACAAGCTATTGCGATTGGGCTATCGGGCAATTATCAGTTGCGGCAGGTTACGGTAATGATAAACCGCTTTTTATGAGCAGGGCTCAGAATTATAAAAACATGTACCGGGCCGACAAAGGGTTTATGTGGCCCCGTGATTCAAAAGGTGAGTGGATAGATTCTATCAGTCCATCGCTTGCAGGAAGGGAATACTACACTGAAAATAATGCCTATACATTCAACTGGCACGTTCGGCATGATTTCAAAAATCTTTTTACTATGATGGGTGGCCGGAAGGCGGCTGAAGAAAAACTGGATCAGTTGTTCAGGGCAGATATCGGTACGCCGAAATTCAGATTCTGGGTGAACCAGCCTGATGCAACGGGTTTGGTGGGACAGTATGTTATGGGTAATGAAATGGGTTTTTTTATTCCTTACCTCTATAACAACCTCGGCAGTCCATGGAAGGCGCAGAAAAGAATCAGAATGTTGCTGGAAACCTGGTTCCCTGACAATGTTTTTGGCTATCCGGGCGACGAAGATGGTGGAGGTATGTCGCCTTTTATTGTATTCTCGATGATGGGTTTTTTCCCGGTGAGTCAGAGCATTCCTACTTACAATATTGGAAGCCCTGTTTTTTCTAAAATCACTATTCAGCTGCCCGGTAATAAAACCTTCGTGATAGATGCGAAGAATAATTCGCAGCAAAATAAATACATTCAAACGGCAAGGTTAAATGGCAAAAACATCGATCAGTCATGGTTCACTCACAAAGATCTTGCAAATGGTGGTTCATTGGAATTGAACATGGGTGCGGGTCCCAATAAAAAATGGGGTTCGGATACAACTAAATTACCACCCTCATATATAGAGATTGATCCGGGTGAGTTGATGAGCGGAATAAAAAAATAACTGTAAAAGCGAAAATGATGAATCGAATTTTGTTACTAATTTGTTTTGTGCTTCCTGAATATTTATCTGCTCAGTTGATCAATAAATTCAATGACCCTGTTGAGTATGTGAGCACACTTGTTGGTTCAGATTCAAAAATGATTCTCTCGAATGGTAATACTTATCCTGCAGTTGCAATGCCCTGGGGCATGAACTTCTGGACTCCCCATACCGGAAAAGCAGGAGCGCCTTTCATGTACGAATACAGCAGCGATAAAATTATAGGATTTAAACAGACGCACCAGGCCAGCAACTGGATTGGCGACTACGGGCAGTTTTCAATTATGCCGGGTACCGGAGAAGTGAAATTCAGAGAGAGTGACAGGGGGAGCTGGTTCTCACACAAAACCGAAATTGCCCAACCACATTATTACAGTGTATACCTCGCGGAATATAACACTATTGCAGAAGTGACTACAACGGAAAGGGCTGCTGTGCTGCGATTTAGTTTTCCCGAAACCGACAGCGCATACCTTGTAATCGATGCAATGGATATGGGATCATCCGTAGTGATCATGCGCGATCAACATAAGCTGATAGGGTACACTACAAAAAACAAAGGCAGTGTGCCGGAAAATTTTCGTAATTATTTTGTAATACAGTTTCCAAAAAGTTTCTCATCAACTGCAGTGTTTAGTGATTCTGTTTTGGAGATTGGAAAGCTGGAGATGACTGCCAGTCACGCAGGTGCAGTGTTAGGTTTTAAAATAGCAAAAGGTGAAAAAATTGAGATCAAAGTTGCCTCCTCATTTATCAGTCCCGAACAGGCTGAAATAAATCTGAAAGAAATTGGTACCGCGGGGTTTGATATGGTGAAAGAACATTCAAGAGTTGCTTGGAATATGGAACTGTCGAAGATTGCTATCGAAGGAGCCACCGTTGATCAGGCCCGCACGTTTTATTCCTGCTTATACCGCTGCCTGCTTTTCCCCCGTAAATTTTATGAAATTGACGCCACAGGAAAAATTATACATTACAGTCCATTCAACGGTAAAGTGTTGCCGGGCTACCTCTTTACAGATAATGGTTTTTTCGACACCTTCAGGGCGCTGTTTCCCTTCCTGAGTGTAATGTATCCTGAATTGTATTCGCACATTTTACAGGGACTGGGTAATGCATACGATGAAAGTGGCTGGTTGCCGGAATGGACAAGTCCTGGTCATCATCGTGGGGTAACATTCGGCGCATATTCTGCAGCACTCATTTCAGATGCCTATATCAAGGGCATAAGGGGATACGACATCAATAAACTCTACGAAGCCATTTTGAAAAATACTGTTAGTGAGCCCCCGAAAAATATTTCTTCCGTGGGCAGGCTCGGTGTTACTTACTACAATCAACTCGGATATGTTCCATATGATGTAGGAGTCAAAGAAAATACTGCCCGCACATTGGAATATGCATATCTTGATTTTACTATTTACCAGTTGGCTAAAGCATTGAAAAAGCCGGCAGAAGAGGTTGCTGTTTATGCTAAACGATCTATGAACTATAAGAATCATTATGATGTGTCTACTGGTCTAATGCGGGGGAAAAAGAAAGATGGTAATTTTCAAAACCCTTTTAATCCGTTTAAATGGGGTGATGCATTTACTGAAGGCAATAGTTGGCATTACACCTGGGCAACAGTTAATGATATGAATGGATTAATTACGCTGATGGGTGGCAAAGAAAATTTCGTGAGGAAACTGGATTCTGTATTCACGCTGCCGCCCATTTTTGATGAAAGCTGGTATGGCTATGTGATTCATGAAATGAGGGAAATGCAGATTGTAAATATGGGCCAGTATGTACATGGAAATCAGCCAATGCAACATGTAGTGTATTTATACAACTATGGTAATGCTCCCTGGAAAACACAGTTTTGGGTTAGAGAGATTATGAACAGGTTGTATAATGCAGGACCTGCCGGATATTGTGGCGATGAGGATACCGGTCAAACTTCTGCATGGTACATTTTTTCTGCACTGGGATTTTATCCGGTTACACCAGGGACTGATCAGTATATTCTTGGTGCACCTTTATTCAGGAAAGCCACGCTGCATCTGTCCAATGGCAAAACAACCGTAATCGCCGCTCCAAATAACAGTGAACAGAACAGGTATATCAGTTCTATGAGTATTAACGGAAGCCATTACACAAAAAACTGGATTTCGCATAAGGATATCATCAGTGGTACAAATATTCAATTTAAAATGTCTTCAAAGCCGGAAATGAGCAGGGGAACAGGAGCTAAAGATTTACCTTATTCTTTTTCATTGGAGGGAAAAAAATAATCGCAATCTTTACTGCAAAATTTCATCTATTATCTACCATCTTTATTAACAATTCATTTATGTGGTATAAATTTTTAAAAGCGCTTACGTTGGTTTTATTGCTCTCTTGTTCCGGCTCATCAGTTGTTTCACAGCAAAAGGGCTGGGTTTCTTTATTTGATGGCAAATCTTTCGATGGCTGGCAGATCAACGAAAGCCCGGAAACTTTTAAAATTGAAGATGGCGCTATTGCAGTCAACGGAAACCGTGCACACATTTTTTATTCTGGGCCTGTAATGAATCACGATTTCAAAAATTTTGAGTTTAAATTAAAAGTGATGACTACTCCTGGCTCTAATTCCGGGATTTTTATACATACCCGTTTTCAGGAATCAGGATGGCCTTCGAAAGGTTACGAGATTCAGGTGAATAATTCACAGTCGGATTGGAGACGAACCGGAAGTGTGTATGGTGTACAGGATGTGAGGGAAGTTTTTGTGAAAGACAATGAGTGGTATGATATGAATATCATTGTGCAGGGTAAAAAAATTACGATTAAAATAAACGATAAGGTTATCAATGAATATACAGAACCTGACAATGTAAAACGTCCAAAAGGAAATGCTGATAAAGTATTATCCAGCGGCACTTTCGCATTACAGGGCCATGATCCTAAAAGCAAGGTGCTTTACAAGGATATTATGGTGAAGGTCAATTAAGAAAGCAATTTAACCGGGTATGACTGTTTAGTAAAACACTTTTATGCAAGAGTGGATTTGCTGATATATAGCTATGCATTTTACTGAACAATTAAATCTCCGTTTACCGGTACTCAATTTTATGGCAAAAATTCGCTTTACAGTTTACCTGGTGATGATAACGATCATTGCTTCGATTGGTGGAATGCTGTTTGGATTTGATATTGCAGTGATTTCCGGGATTTTGCCGATGGTGCAAAAACAATTTTCCCTCTCAGCTGCACAGGAAGGATGGTTTGTGTCTTCCGCACTCATTGGCAGTATTATAGGTGTTGCCATCTCTGGCGAGTTAAGCGATCGGTTTGGAAGAAAGAAGATGCTGGTACTTTCTGCGTTGTTGTTCTTTTTTTCCGCACTCGGATGTACACTTTTCCCGGATACATTCTGGATTATCAGTTCAAGGATGTTGGGAGGAATTGGCATAGGTGTGGCATCTATCATAGTCCCACTATACATTTCAGAAATTGCACCAGCCGCTATCAGGGGGCGTTTGGTAACTTGTTATCAGTTAGCCGTTACTGTTGGTATACTGATGGCATATCTTGCTAATGCCTGGTTGCTTAATTACTCCGAAACACACCAGCAGATATCAGGAGAAGGCCTGTTCCATTTTTTGTTTGTTGAAGAAGTATGGCGGGGCATGTTCAGCGTGTTGTTGCTGCCATCTTTGTTATTTTTGGTGGGGTTGAACTTTGTACCTGAAAGTCCGAGATGGCTGATCATGCAATCAAGATTTGATGAGGCTGAAAAGGTTTTAACCTCAATTTCTGATGATAATGTTTCTGCAGAAGAGGAAGCCTCTCAAATCCGCCGGCATCAGGCTGGCGATAAAGGGAATTACAAAGAGTTATTGGAGCCGGGAATGAGAAAGGCGCTGCTGATTGGCTTACTGTTACCATTACTTTCCCAATTCAGCGGTATCAACGCCATCATTTATTATGGCCCTACTATTCTCCAAAGTGCAGGCATTGAATTGAAGGATTCTCTTTTCAGTCAGATCATTTTCGGTGTCGCCATAGTATTATTTACTTTTATCGCTATCTGGAAAGTGGACCAGGTTGGTCGCAGAAAACTGTACCTGTTAGGAACAGCATGCGCGGCAATAAGTTTATTCCTCACAGGATTGTGTTTTTATTTCGGTTATAATTCCGGTATCTGGTTATTACTTTGTGTATTATTATTTCTGGCGAGTTTTGCCTTCTCCATAGGACCCTTGAAATTTGTGGTGGCTTCAGAAATCTTCCCCAATAAAATTCGCGGAAGGGCTTTAGCACTAAGCATAATGACCATGTGGATTGCAGATGCAATTGTGGGACAACTAACGCCAATTGCATTAAAAACGCTAGGTACAGCAGCAACTTTCTGGGCATTTTCCTTTTTCTGTTTGATCGGATTTATTGTCGTATACAGATTACTTCCTGAAACAAAAGGCAAGTCCCTTGAGCAGATTGAAGATTTCTGGAAAGCAGTTCATTGATGATTTGATTTTAACAGTCGGGAACATTTGGTGGGTAGACTTGTTGCTATTCCATTGAATAAAACCTAAGTTGCATTTTTATTTATCGATTCATGGGAATTGCTCAACTGCTTGAAAATATTATCGCGTCTGACAGAATAAAATCAAGAACAATCGATTTGCTGGCTTATGCAGCAGATGCAGGCTTTTACAATCTTGTTCCCAAAGTAGTGGTACAACCCGTATCTGAAAAAGAGATTGTCGACCTGTTCCGTTTTTCACATCAGCAAAAAATTCCAATTGTTTTCAGAACAGGCGGAACTAGTTTATCCGGCCAAAGTATTACAGATGGGATACTTGTCGATCTCAGCAAATATTGGAATGCGCTTAAGGTTGAGGAGGAAGGTGCTTTTGTACGCGTTCAACCCGGTATTACGGGAAGTATGGTCAATGCATATTTGAGAAAATACAAGCGTAAAATTGGGCCAGATCCTTCCAGTATAAGTGCCGCAATGATGGGTGGGATCTTGTCTAATAATTCCAGTGGGATGTGTTGCGGTGTTGTTCAAAATGCATATCATACAACAACCTATATCCGTTTTATTTTACCGGACGGTAAAACATTTTCTACAGAAAAAAAAGAAGATTATAACAGGTTTTATTCTGAATGTAAGGAGTTGTTTGAAACAATTCAAACTTTAAAAGATGATATCAAAACTAATCCCGGACTGTCATCATTGATCCGAAAAAAATATGAAACAAAAAATACTGTCGGCTATTCGCTTAATGCGTTGATAGATTATGATCATCCATTGGATATTTTCAGTCACTTGCTGATAGGAGCGGAAGGTACACTTGCATTTATTGCAGAAGCAGTTTTGGAAACAGTTCCCGAACATCCATTTAAATCAACAGCGCTTTTATATTTTCCGGATATCTATGCTGCATGCCAGGCGATCATTCCCCTCAAAAATGGAAATGCCGCAATGGTCGAACTGATGGACCGCGCATCGTTGCGATCTATCGAAAATGTAAAAGGTATTGATCCATTCATTCTTACTTTACCAGAAAAGGCAGCAGCGTTGCTGATAGAATTCCAGGAGCCATCAAAAGAATTGTTGCAGCAACGTGTGAATGCATTTTTAGCAATAGCTGATAGTTTCTTAATGTTGAATGCGCCTGTATTTACTCAAGATCCGGTGAGCAGAGAATTTTTCTGGAAAATCAGGAAAGGTTTATTTCCAGCTGTTGGTGCAGTGCGGGCCAGTGGAACAACAGTTATCCTGGAAGATGTTGCCTTTCCGCTGGAATCTTTAGGTGATGCCGTTTTGGATTTGCAACAGCTTTTTATAAATTACCAATATTACAACGCCATTATTTTTGGTCATGCAAAAGATGGCAACCTGCATTTTGTAGTTACGCAAACTTTCGATGGTTTAAAGGAAATAGACCGGTATGATAATTTCTTACGGGAGGTTGTAGAATTGGTGGTGAACAAATATAATGGTACCCTCAAAGCAGAGCATGGCACTGGCCGTAATATGGCACCTTTTGTAGAAACGGAATGGGGTGGCGATGCTTACAGGATAATGTGCAGCATAAAGAAAGCGGCTGATCCATCCGGATTGCTCAACCCGGGTGTGATTATAAATGACGATCCCGAAGTTCATAGAAAGAATCTTAAGCAACTGCCGGTGGTTGAAACAGAAGTTGATAAATGTATTGAGTGCGGCTACTGCGAACCGGTTTGTCCAAGTCGGGACATAACGCTTACTCCCAGGCGAAGAATTGTTGTTCGCCGTGCATTAGCCCAGCTAAAGAATGCTGGCGATACCGCCACTTACAATGATGTATTGCACGACTATCAGTACGATGGACTCGATACCTGCGCCGTAGACGGACTCTGTGCCACGGCATGTCCCGTAGACATTAATACTGGCGATCTGGTAAAGAGATTGAGAAAGGAGAATCATTCACGTATGGCCAATGCTATGGCTGCATGGGTGAGCAGTAATTTTAATTTCATAGTATGGTCGGCCCGGACAGCATTAAGCATTGGAAAAGGAATCAATTCATTGACTGGTGGCAACAGAATGAGATCATTGACAAAGGCGATCAGAAAATTTATTCCTGCTTTTCCGTTGTGGAGCAACAATATTGCAGGCACACCGTCATTGAAAAGGATAAGTGAACAGAGAGCTTACAATGTTCAGCTCTCAAACAATATTGTCTATTTCCCATCCTGTATTTCGAGGATGATGGGTGTACAGCATCATGGGAAGAATTTGATCAATACCTTTTTGGAAGTTGCCGGCAAAGCCGGATTTAATGTGTTACTCCCTGATAATATTTATGGTGCCTGCTGCGGGCAGATTTTCAGTTCCAAAGGTTATCTGAAGGCATATACAATAACAGCAAATAATATCGTCAATGAATTGTGGAGGAAATCTGAGAATGGTCGCATCCCGGTCGTTATTGATGTGAGTTCATGTGCTTATACTTTGCATCATTTGCAACCGGTGCTGGAGGAGGAAAACGTCGAAAAATTTAATAAGCTCCGGATATATGATAGTGTTGATTTTTTGTGTGATATGGTTTTGCCGGTCATCACCGTAAAAAAGAAGAAAAATAAAGTAGTCCTGCATCCCGTTTGCTCACTTAAAAAAATGGGTACTGAAAATAAATTTCTCTCAATAGCAAATGCTTTTGCTAACGAAGTAATTGTACCGTTACATGCCGGTTGTTGTGGCATGGCGGGTGACAGGGGATTTTTATTCCCGGAACTTACTGATTCAGCTACAGCTCCCGAAGCTAAGCAAGTTGCACAGCTGGAATGTGACGGTTATTATTCATCCACAAAAACATGCGAACTGGCACTTTCAGATGCGACAGGTAAAAATTATGAAGCAATATTATTTCTTGTAGCCGAAGGGCTGTAATTAACTTCAGTAAGCTGACAACACTTTTCAATTTTTATAATTCTCAACTTGTATATACAAGAGACGTTATATTTGATTACTTTCGTATTCTTCAACAAAAAGAAAGTCAGGATATGGCAGCTTACAAACGAACGACTGTAGTCCTGCAAAATTCTTCAGCTTTGCTAAGTATCGATCTGCATGGCGGGGCAATTACAAATTTCCATTTGCTGAATCATCCTGTTAATCCATTGTCATTTGCATTCAGTGCAGATCAGATGCCGGTTAACAATAAAAGTGGTGCGCCATACCGGGGCCATTTTCTTTGTTTGGGCAGATGGGGAGAACCATCGGAAGGAGAAAAAAAAGGGGGGATCATGGATCACGGGCATTTTGCAAATATGTGGTGGGAGGGCAAAGACAGTACTTCAAAGTTTTTAGATATGGAAGCGAGAAGTATACATGAAGGTCTGAGTATTGAAAGAAGTATTTATTTGGATCACAAGGCGCCGGTATTTATGTGCAGAGAGAAGGTCACAAATATTAATCCGCTGGGCAGGTTATATAATATGGTTCAACATCCCACAATTGCAGCGCCTTTCCTCGATTCTTCCACCATTATCAGCTGTAACGCCGGCATGGGTTACCCGATTGAAAAATTTGCGGAAGCGGAGAAATTTAGCAGACCCTGGCTGGGGGATAATAATCGAAATAAGGAGGTCTCTGATTTATCATTATCATCAGCAGGCGAAAGTGGCGTTTACAGTTTCATTGTCCGTACAGAAGATGATTGGGGCTGGATCACTGCAGTGACACCTGGATTGAAACTGTGTATTGGATATCTATGGCGCAGAAATACTTATCCTTGGATCAATATCTGGCGGCATTTTGTGGATGGAAAAATAAAATATCGCGGGCTCGAATTTGGTACCTCTGGTATGCATCAGCCTTTTCCGGTAATATTGCAACATGCTAAAAATGGATTATTCGGCGAATCTGTTTTTGATTATATCGATGCCGGTGAAATACAACTTAAAGAATACTATGGTTTCCTGCTGACAATCCCTGAAGCATGCCATTCCATATCCAATATCTATTTTGACGGTCATGTTAATGTGAATTTTGATGATGGCTCAACAGATATAATTAAATGTAATTTTCCTCATCCAATTAATTAAGGATAACATGTATGACGTAAACGGCTATCCGATGATCCAATCTATGAGGTGGTATGGGCCAGATGACCCGGTTCTATTGTCTGATATTAAACAGGCAGGTTGTTCCGCAGTGGTTACTTCATTGGATCAGTTTGCGCCCGGTGAAATATGGACAGAAGATGAGGTTATGAAAAGATTGAACCAGATTGAATCCGCTGGATTAAAATGGGAGGTCGTAGAAAGTATTCCGGTACACGAAGTGATAAAAGCAGGAAAAGGTGAGTTGAACCATTTGATCAGCAATTACAAAACTTCAATGATCAATCTTGCCCAATCTGGTATTAAAGTGATTACTTATAACTTTATGCCTGTCCTCAACTGGACAAGAACTAATCTTGAGTTTCACGTTGCAGATGGCTCAAAGGCTTTGCAGTTTGAATGGAAGGCATTTGCAGCTTTCGATCTGCATATTTTGAAGAGACCAGACGCCGAGAAGGATTACACACCCGACCAGCGCCTCGATGCGTTAAACTATTTTATGGGTTTGACATTACAGCAGCAGGAATTATTGAGAGATAATATAATCGCAGGACTTCCGGGCTATCAACAAAAATTTTCTCTGGAAGAATTTCAATCGGCTATAGATTTTTACAGTGGAATCAGCAGGAATCAGTTACGGCAAAATCTCGTTGCTTTTTTAAAGGAAATTATTCCCATAGCAGAAAAGCATGATGTGAGTCTTGCTATACATCCGGACGATCCTCCCTTTTCATTATTGGGTTTGCCTCGGGTGGTATGTACTGCCGATGATATTGAATTTATCTTAAATGCAGTTCCTTCACCTGCAAATGGGTTATGCTTTTGTACCGGATCCTATGGCGTTCGTGCCGATAATGATATTCCTGCAATGATCAGGAAATTTGCCGACCGCATACATTTCTTTCACCTGCGTAATACAAAACGAAACAGCAGTGGTGATTTTTTTGAGGATAATCACCTTGAAGGGGATACAAATATGTATCATGTTGTACGGGAAATCATCGCGCTTTCTGATCGCAGAAAAATAAATATCACCATGCGGCCCGACCATGGTCATCAAATGCTGGACGACCTGAAAAAGCGGACCAACCCCGGTTATTCTGCTATTGGCAGGTTAAGGGGGCTGGCTGAACTAAGGGGATTGGAGTACGGTTTACGCGGTTTAGACACCTGACCGATTTTTTTAATCTGTCAGGTCTGGTATAAGATTTGCCGTCAGCCCATGTATGAGAAATATATATTCGGTTCTGACGGTTTCTATCTTAGTTCTAACCTTTTCATTTACAGCAATAAACGGTAATGCACAAGCCCGCGGGCCTATGGGTCCAATGCAGGTAGGGTCTACAACATTGAGTCTGGGTATTGGCAGTGGTGGGGATCACCGTAATAAATATTACGATGGTGCATTAGGTACCAAACTGGCTATGGAGTGGGGATTATGGAAAGCGGGTCCGGGTACAATTACCCTCGGTTTCGGTGTTGGTGGTACTTTCTCCAATAATGGTCCCTATGACGATTATAAGGCAAGAAATTTCATTGCCAATATGCGGTCGGCATGGCATTACGGATGGAAAGTAAAAGGTCTTGATACGTATGCAGGTTTTTCTGCAGGTGTTGGCTTCTATCGCGAGAAATACAAAGATTATACTGAGAAAAATTCCGATGCCTATCCTGTTTTTGGTGGATTTGTTGGAGCATCTTACTTTGTAACTCCGAAATTTGGCTTTAACGCTGAAGCAGGATATGATATCACTAACTTCCAGGTTGGCGTAATATTTAAATTAAAATAGGTTTCAAACCTGTTCGGTTTCTGAAACCGAACAGGTATAATGAAAAAGGAAATCATCTCCGTACTGGCGTTAAATCACCGACTGTTTCGCTCGTCTGTGTTAAGTTTGAGCGAAAAGGAATTTACTTTCGCTCCTGAAGGGAAGTGGAGTGCGGGCCAGCATTTTCAGCATGCCATTTTATCTGTTTCTCCAGTGGTAACTGCATTCCGGTTGCCACTTTTTATTTTGAAAATGTTGTTTGGAAAAGCTAACAGACCATCGAGATCATTCGATGACCTGGTAATAAAGTACAAAGAAAAACTGTCAAAAGGAGGAAGGGCTTCAGGTCGATTTGTACCCGGTGGAATTGATTTTAATGATCGCGGGCGTTTAATTAAAAAGTACGATCGAAAACTGAATCAACTTAGATCATTGGTTGAAAATTTTTCTGAAAAAGAACTTGATGGTTATATTTTGCCGCACCCTTTACTCGGCAAACTCACACTAAGGGAGATGCTCTATTTCACCGCACACCATGTTCAGCATCATCATGAATTAATGAATAACGGGATAACTAATCTTTCGAAATGAATGTTGACTTTTTGATTGTGGGTCAGGGTATCGCGGGGACTTTAATCAGTTACGAACTACTGAAGAAGGGTAAATCGGTTATGGTATTGGATCAGCCAGATAATCGAAGTGCCAGCAGGGTTGCGGGTGCAATTTTAAACCCGGTCGTGTTGAAGGGTAGAAAACGTGCTGATGATAATTCGTCGATTAACTCGGCTATTGAAACCTACCAGGATATTTCCAGGTTGATCAAACAAAAGATTATCACGCAAAAAGAAATGGTGGTTTTTCCTGAAAATGAAGTTGAATACAATAACTACCGTAAAAGAACAGGTGAAAAATATATTGCCGGTCTTGCATTAGAAGGTGATAAGGTTAGTGCTGATTTTGAAGTTTATTTTCCACCTATAATTGTAGCCCCTGTTTGGCAGGTAAATGCACTGGCTTTACTAAGAGGTTGGAAGAATTATCTTGATAAAAGAGGCTGCTATTATCAGATGTTTTACACACCGGACGAAATTATACATGAGAAAGAGTTTGTCACCTGTAATGGCATTGCAGCTGAAAAAATTGTCTTCTGTGAAGGAGTTGCCGCCAGGCAAAACAAGTTGTTTGCTAACTATCCATTTGTGGCTAACCGGGGTGATGTTTTGTTGTTGAATATTCCTGGATTATCACAAGAAAAAATCTACCATAAAAAATTCAGGCTTATACCTTATGGTGAATCACTTTTTTGGTTTGGCAGCAATTATAAATGGGAGTTCGACAATCTTTCTCCTGATGAAGAATGGAAAAATCTGGCAGAAAGGGATCTTCGTTCGTGGCTGAAATTGCCATATACAGTTGTTTCACACACTACGGCTGAAAGACCCACCACCACCGGCCAAATTCCTTTTTGTAAAATTCATGACGGCCATCCATCCATTATTATCTTCAATGGCTTAGGAACAAAGGGATTTACTAATGGCCCATCACTAGCAAAACAGCTGGCTGATTTGATAGCTTAGCTGGTTATAAGGTTTGGGTTTATGCTTTACGTTAAACCTTCAGCTGGGCGCAGCTGATTTTGGCTGACAGCGTTCAGAAAAATTCAATTTTTGGACACAGAGGGCCGATACTGAACAGCCAATACAGGTTATAAGTTTTAGGTTTTATGTTTTAAGTTAATTCATCAGGTGTGACTACTTTCTATTCTCAACTTTCTTAATATTGGCTGCTCACTGCTTACTGCTTACTGCTTACTTGTATTGGCTGTTCTCTACCGTCTACCGTCTACTGTCTACCGTCTGCAGTATCAATTGAGTAAAACGCCGTATGAATTGTCTTTTCAGCTGTATAGAATGGTTTGCCTGATGGTTGCCGTGCATTAAATTTGAGCATCGGTAGAATACTCTCATATATCAGGCTAATTGCAATAATCTTATTGTTGGCGCAGGGTGCACGTGCCCAGCAAACTGCAAGATTTTCATTTCATCACCTCTCGACAGCCAACGGGCTCATTTCCAATAATATACAATCCATCATTCAGGATGCTGACGGTTATATATGGATAGCCAGCACCGTTGGGTTGCAACGCTATGATGGCGGGCGTTTTAAAACTTTTAAGCATTCAAAAACGGATACAACCAGTATCATATCCAACCTTATCATTCAACTATTAACCGATCACAAAAACAGACTTTGGCTGCTTTTTTCTGATGGTCGCGCGGGATTATTTGATACACACAAATTTAAATTCAGGGAGGCTAAAATTCAACCGGCGAATGAGCAATCGCGAAAAACACCAATCAGACGAATGTTGAAGGATGAAAGTGGAAATTTGTTTATTGTATATGCAGGTGGTGAAATCGTAACATTCGATGAAGGGAATTTTATTTTTTCCGCCGCGAAAAATTTTATAAAGTTGCCACCAGGTACTGCGCCCGCAGATTTTGCGCATCAGCCTGGCACATCAAAATACTGGATAGGCATTCAGGATAAAGGTTTGGCAATTTATGATCAGTCAACCGGACTGGTGAGTTACAAAGGCGCAAACCACATCAACGAAAAAATCATTGACTCGCTGCCTGGAAATATTAATCCGGCAAGCCTCTTTTTCGATAAAAAACACCGGCTGTGGTTTAATGCGTGGGGTCCCGGTTTTCCTTACCTGTATTGTTATGATTTGAAGAAAAAATCGTGGTTGTTATATCAATACAGTTTTTTTCCCGTACTAAAATCCTATTTCGAATTATATGGATTTTTCGAACAGCAGGATAGTACTGTTTGGGTGAGAGGATCCAGGGTATTTGCTTTTTTTGATGAATCTTCCAATCATTTCAGAATGGTGGAGAATGGTTATAAGAATGAACGCAGTATCAGCTATGATGCGGTATATGCATTATACGAAGACCGTAAGAAAAATATTTGGGTGGGAACAGAGAGTGGCGGTGTGCATAGATTCAATCCGTCGAAGGAATATTTCAACAACGTTACACATATTAATCGCACTTCGGGACTCAAGGGAAGTGGCAGTGTTATGTCGTTTATGCCTACCCGCTGGGGTACTTTTATCGCTGGCGCCTGGAATGATGGATTATATGAGTACGACCGGTTTTTCAATGAAATACCATTAAGTATAATAGGGCTGCCAACAAAAACACCGCCATCGGCATGGTGTATGGCCCCGTCGATTGATAGCAATTACTTCTGGATTTCCGCTCAACCTGGGATATACCGCATAAATCAAAATACACGTGTTGCTGAATATTATAATCCACCTGAACTTCAAAACCGAACGGTCAGACAAATAGTGGAAGATAAATGTGGGCAAGTGTATATGGCAATTCAAAATAATGGAGTACTGAGGTGGGACGGCAAAAAAAATAAGCCGATGAGAGGTATTACAAGGTTGAACAGTGTGCCGCTTGTAATGGTCAACAAATTATTACTCGACAATAAAGGGTTGCTATGGGTGGGTACGTCTACGAAAGGATGCTATATAATTGATCCATTAAAAGATAGTGTATTGTTACATCTTACAAAAGACACTACCGGCTGGAACAATTTACCGGAAGAAGGTGTGTCAGGTATTCTTCAATATGACGATAGCACATTTGTAATAACGACCCGAACGAATGTCATGATTTTTAAGCCGGCTCAAAAGAAAATTACACAGGTTCACAATCTTGAAGACCTCTCGACATTTATTACTTCACTTGAAAAGGATTCGAAAGGATATGTATGGATATCGACCACTGGTGGATTGTTCAGGTATAATATTTTTAACGACATGTTCGTGTGGTTCCGGCAATCAGACGGCCTGGATAATGAAAATTTTACATTGGCAGCTTCACTGGCGCTGCCCGACGGCCGGTTATTATTTGGAGGTTCTGACCTTTTTGTAGTATTCAGGCCAGAGAAGATCGATATAAATAATTCATTTCCTGATATCACCATCACCGATTTTAAAGTTCATCATAAGTCGCTTGTGGTAGACAGTTTGCTGAAGGCTAAAAAGATTGAATTCAAGCACGAGAGTAATTCATTCATCATTGATTTTTCTTCATTAACATTTGGTACAGCCTATATAGATGTAAAATATAAACTGGAAGGGCTTGATAAAGATTGGCTGATGGCTGATAATACATACCAGGCCATTTATTCTTATCTGCCGCCGGGTACTTATACCTTCAGGATAAAAAGCGAAAACGCAGAAGGAGCGTCCAGTGAAAAAGAGACGACTATGACCTTTTCAGTATTGCCGCCATTTTACCGAACATGGTGGTTTTACAGTTTGCTCATTTTACTCGGTGCAGGTATTTTATATTGGTTCGATAGGGAACGTATGCACAGAAAAGAAACAATGTTGAAAATGAGAAGTGCTATCGCGGATAATCTGCATGAAGAGGTAACATCAACACTCAATAATATTACCATACTTAGTGAAATCGCCAGATTAAAAGCTGACAAGGATATTGAGAAATCAAAAGAATATATCGATCAGATTAATGAAAAAAGCAAAAAAATGATGTTCAACATGGAAGATATGTTGTGGAGCATCAATCCTGAAAACGATAGTATGGAAAAGATGCTGCTACGCATGAGAGAGTTTGCGGAAGGCCATGAAAAAGATTATGATTTTGTACTGGACATGCAATTGGATCCCAGGCTTGTTACTATACAACTCGACATGCTTAAAAGGCAGGAGCTGTTTTTCATTTTTAAAGATGCTATGAATTGCATGGTGCACAGCTTCAAAGCCAATAAAGCACATGTAAGCATGGATACGGACAGGGGATACTTATTGCTGAAACTGAAGGCAGAAAGGGAGTATGAAGAAACGCAGATAGAAAACAGTTGTCCCTATTTAAAAGATATCAGGAAAAGAGTTAAACATCTGGATGCGCAAATGGAGTTTGAGCAGGATAAAAGGTTTGCATCAATGATTGTACAGGTAAGCACCTGATAATCGATGGCTGCAATTGAATACTTAACTTATACAGTTCATTCAGTTTTTGCATTTGGCAACTCTCCCTTATTGCGAAATTTGAAATCGATAATATCAAGTTGTATGGCTAAAATGTGAAAATGAGAATTCGACTACCTCAATATACCGGAAAAGATTATGTGGTGCTTGCCATTATCGTTGTGCCTTACACGATATTGCTGAATAGTGTGATTTTAGGTAGAGAATACTTTAATAGTGCCTCGGTTTTCATTATTTCTTCATTGATAACTGCATTGACCCATGTAGTTTATTTTGTTGCCTGTGGTGCTGTGGCAATCATTATGAAAAGTCGTTTTTCAGGAGAGCCGCAGGCATGGGTGAGGCTTGGCGCTATGATTTTTACATTTCTGCTGATATCGGGTTTCTATCTGCTTTTTTTATTTTGGATAATGGGCAAACTGGGCTTCATGCAAAATGACCATGTGGAAAACGCATTTATATGGGCTTATATCGGTCAGGCTATCTTAAATATTTTCATCACATTTCTGATGGAAGGAATTGCGCGTTATGAAAACTGGAAAGCAAATTTTGCTGAATCCGGTTTATTACGGCACACCTACCACCAAAGTCAATTGCAGGGATTAAAGAGCCAGGTTAATCCGCATTTTCTTTTCAATAGTTTGAATTCATTGTCAAGTCTTATCTCTGAGGATGAGGAACAGGCAGAGCAGTTTTTGAACGAAATGAGTCAGGTGTACAGGTATATGCTCAGGAATGAAGAAGATCCTCTTGTAACAGTTGAAACTGAACTAAAATTTCTACAATCATATTTATATCTGCTCAATGCCAGATATGGTAACAGTATTCAAATGCAGATGGATGTGAACGTAGCCGCTGCTGTTAAATTTCTTGCTCCCTTAAGTCTGCAGGTAATTGTCGAAAATGCTTATACATTAAATGCTTTCAGCAAAAAGAGCCCACTGTTACTGCAGATTTTTTCTGTGGAAGATGATTGTATTCTCGTCAAAAATAATATTCAACCTAAGGTACTAACAGAACCTATGGATTTCGAGTCGGGGCTTGATAACCTTGTGACAAAGTACAGATTAATGAATCAGCCACCGATTCAAATAACAGAAGACGAAAACGAAAGGGTTATCCGTATTCCATTGATCGCAAGAAAAGAGGAGGTTTTATTATGAAGGGATTGATGAAGTTTTCCAGATTACAGATCATGACGTTCCTTTTTTCGATGCCCATAATAGATTTTCTTGTCAATTTTATAATGTATGACAACCGGATCTTTAAGGATGCAGAGATATGGCTGGTGGCTTTCCCATTGATATTTATCCTCGGTATGTTTTCTTTTGTGGGTCATGTTGTGATCGCCAATTTCATCAGGAGAAAGTATCCATTGCTGCAGCACACAAAATACAGGATTGCAATTCTTGCATTTTGCATCATTCCATTTATGTCGCTTTCTGTGCTGGTTATATTTCTTTTGTTTGATGCACTTCATATACTTGGATATCAATTAAGCGCTGTTGATTTGCGACAGGGTTTTTTTATCGGCTTTTCTGTTAACCTGATTTTCGAGACGCTCTATGAGGCGGATTATGCATTGGAAAAATATAAAGAAGGGGTGGAGGATAATAAACAGATGCAGCAGCTTTCTGTACACCAGGAATTTGCCACGTTGAAAAGCCAGGTCAATCCTCATTTTCTCTTTAATTGTTTTAATACGCTTTCATCATTAATCAGTGAGGATAAAAACAAAGCTGAGCAGTTTTTGAATGAGTTGAGTAAGGTGTACAGGTATTTGTTGCACAATAATCAGAATGAGTTAAGCAGTGTTGAAAATGAAATTAAATTCATTCAGTCTTATTATAAACTATTACAAACGCGCCATGGCGAAGCAGTATCGTTGAATGTTGAGATCGACAAACGATACAGAAACTATCTGCTTCCTTCACTTTCATTGCAACTGCTTGTGGAGAACGTGGTGAAACACAATGCCCTGTCTAAATCTAAGCCACTCGTGATTGATATTTTTACTACTGCGGGAAACAAATTAGTGGTGAATAACAATTTGCAGCGGCGGGCGGTGAAAGCGCCGAGTAATAATGTGGGTTTGGATAATATCAGGATGAAGTATGAGTTGATAAGACAAACCGGATTCCAGGTGCTGGAAGATGACAAAAACTTTACTGTGGTATTACCTTTGATTTGGAATAATTTGGCGGAACTCAAAACTTCGGAGATTACAAATCCATTTTAATGTTTGATTAAATTTTAATTTATGCGGATACTGATTGTAGAAGATGAGGAACTGGCTGTAAAAAAGTTGACGAAGATGCTATATACTATTGATCCTCTCCTGATTATTGAAGGAGTGACAGATAGTATAGAATCTTCAATTGAATGGCTGTCTTCCCATCCGGTCCCCGACTTAATTTTAATGGACATTGAACTTTCGGATGGCCAGAGTTTCGAGATTTTGAAACACGTTAAAATTCAGTGCCCGGTTGTATTCACTACCTCATATGATGGGCCTGTAATTAAAACATTCCATTTGTCTGAAAGTGATTATTTATTAAAACCTATACAGAAAGAAGAATTGGCAGCATTACTTGCAAAATACCGCCAATAAAAATCAACCGAAGTGAACTTTAAAAGTATCCATACTTTGCCCCTGTTTTTTCCTCCCTTTCAGGCTCGCAACGGAGCGGTGGGGTTGAATAAATTTTAAGTTTCAACCGGGAAGAAAGTATCAAAGATTACGAATAATTTTTTTGATCTATCGTATTGGTCTTTCGCCCTTTCAGGGCTTGAAATCATTTGTATATCTTATTCGAAGGGTTTCACCCCTCGCTATAATCTTCCCGCCCTTTCAGGGCTCGCAACGGCGAAGTGGGGTTGAATAAATGTAAAGATTGATCCGGTGTAGAAAAAATCAAAGATTACCCATGATCGTCAAATTATTCATGTTGATCTTTCGCCCTTTCAGGGCTCGCAACGGCGCATTGGGGTTGAATAAATATAATATTCAAGAAGGAAAAATTATCAGCAATCGGAGAATCATGTCGATTAACTTCAATCAAATATTCGATTAATTTTTTTTGAATTTAATTCCGAGTGCCGAATTCAAAAAGTCTGTTTTCAATTTAATTGTTACCATGAAATTACATTTTAACCTATCTACCTGTGGGGTACGCTATATCCAGGTGAGATTTTTAAGTCTGGAGTTCGCTATTCTATTTACAATTTAACTGTCTTCGTGAATTTGCACAATTAGACTGCCAGCCCTGAAAGGGCGACAGAATATAGCGAGGGGCGAAACCCCTCGAATATGTCATCAGTAAGAGACCAAGCCCTGAATGGGCGCAAGACAATTGGAGCATGTTTATAGAGAGTTGTTTTTTGATAATAATTTCTGAATGAAGCATTGTTTCCTCAATGATAAATGCTGAGCCGTAGCGCGGCCTAAAGGGGCAGTTTTGTACCAGCTATGGGCAACGCCCATCGAAAATGCGGATGTTTTCATTGAATGTTGAAAATTGAATTAGCGTTTTAGGGTTCGCCCCAAAAACAAATACAGCGTACAGTATTAAAAAGGTTGTACGGACATAAAATGATCATTCAGACTTCGCCCTTTCGGGGCTCAAACATAATTGCATTTCTTCTTCGACGGTTTCAGCCCTAGCTATGATCTTCCCGTCCCTCCAAACCTCGCAACGGTGCGTTGAGGTTGATTAAATGTATAGGTTGATCTGGTGGATTAAGAATCATGATTCCGTTTAGTCGTCAAATTATTCATGCTGGTCTTTCGCCCTTTCAACCGCGATAGCATAAAAGAATACATCACATCAACCTCACACTTACTTCCCACTTCGTACTTCACACTTCGTAATTCGTCCTTCTTTTACGTTTTATCTTCAAAATTGACACTTCATACTGATTCATGTTTCTTTCATCATGAATCTGAATGAATTTTATGACATAAATAAAAGCACTAAAAGACAGGATTATGAAAAAGACGATCTTAGGAAAACAGCTGGTCATTTTACGTATATGTATAATGACTTTTATACTCGTGATATTGAGTATGTTTATTTTCTCATTTACCACAAAAAAATTGGCTGAAGATTTTCTGAAACAATTGGGCATCAGTAAATCCATGGCCGACGAAAAGATATTTGGAAGCTTTTTAGGGGGATCATTAGATGCTTATGGTGTAAAGAATGTAAAAAATATCGCTCTTGGCAATCGTACTGTAATAGCAATGGAACTGCTAAACTATACAAAGAAGACAACACAGAGTGAAACCTTCAACCTGAAGTACCAGGAACTTAAAAATAATTATAAACCTGAAAAGCCCTCTGTACAAACGCCTGAAGAAATGAGAAATGGTATGATTGATTCGTATAAGAAAAGTATAGCCCAAACGGAGGATATTTTGAAAACGGCAGACGCAAATATGAAACCTGTATTTGAAAATGTTTTGAAAGAAGCCCAAAAGGGATTAAAGGCTGCAGAGGACTCAAACAATAAACATATTGTAGCCTACACAAAAAACTTTCCGGAATTATTGAAACAGTTGGATAAAGGTTATCAGCAACAACTGGCTCAGTGGGAATTGCAATATCCTTCCAATCCGCAGCATTATGTAAAAATGCGCCTTACAGAGTTTTTAAATGAAACGGGTGACATTGATTTCAATGCAGAACTAAAAGTGGTGAATGATAAAAAGATATTTGTCAACCGTACTTATGAAAGTAAAGGCAACCGGTGGAAAATGGCGTTCAGGGCAGGTAAAGAAGTAATAGAGCCGGCACGAAAATTTGCACAGGAATGGATTTATGAAATCAAATGAAATACAAGGTTGAAATAAGGTTTAAGCGAAGCGCTTCGGGTGGGTCCGGAGCGTTTTGCTTTTAGTAAGGTGGAAGAGGGAAACAGGGGTCTAAAATTATATTTTGGTATTTTGTAATCTTTGCGCACCAAATGTTACAAATCCCTTGAACAGAATTGAGGTGATGCAAACCAACCGGTTAAATTTATCCGTAACGCAACCGGATAACCGGGTAGATATGAAATAATTGTTGTTTGCTGCGGGGACTGAGCAGCTGATTGTCGCCCTTAACCGGCTAAACCCTTTTTATTTGAGCGAAGCAGAATTTCTGGATAATGTGAAATCGAATCAGGGAATCATTTTCAAGCTTGTAGGGCTATATGCCAACGACAGCGAGGAGAAGAAAGACCTGTACCAGGAGATATTACTCCAGGCATGGAAAGGTTTGCCATCTTTCAGGGGAGATGCAAAATTCAGTACATGGTTGTATCGAACTTCACTCAATACCATCCTCACTCAAAAGAGAAAAGTTAACCGACTGAGCTACGCCGAAAATGAACAACTGGAAAGCATTTCGCCGTATGTATTGAATCAGTCGGTGGCAACAGAAGAGTCTGTGCAGTTAAGACAGGCGATGAGGAAATTACAGGAAACGGATCGCGCGATTTTATCATTGCACCTGGATGGATACGAGAATAATGAAATTGCTGCCATGATTGGTATCACCAATAATCATGTGGCTGTTAAACTGCATCGCTGTAAACAACAATTGTCGAATCTTATCAAATCAAAAATATGAGTCTGGAAAAAACCTGGCAAAACCTGGATGATTCATCAGACGATGACCTGGCTGCGTTGCTCAAGTCCGGCACATTAAAGAAGGTTTCGCATGATCCTATTACCAGGATCACCAGAAATCTTCTGATCAATCTTTACTGGTGCGTGATTATTTCTATCGGATACATAGTTGTGCTGTATTCTTTTCCTATCTGGCAGGTACAAATCTGTATTGCGGTGGTGTTATTGTTTACACTCTATGCTTTTTTCTCAGCTTTACATCATTACCGCCAGCTGAAAAAACCGCCCGAACATACGCAGCTGTTACCTTTTATGGAATGGCATTATGCGTCTATTACAAAATGGTTAAATACGGTTTCGAAAGTGGCACTTTTTGTTTACCCGGTTAGTGCGGCGGGTGGTTTTATGCTTGGCGCAACGCTGGGTGCAGAAAAGTCAATTGAATATCTGCTGAGCAAAAAACTGATTCAGATTTCCATGCCTATCACCATAGCAGTGCTTGTTCCTTTATGTTATTATCTTGCAAAATGGATGAACAAAATAGCTTTCGGCCGCCACCTGGAACAACTGAAAAAAAATATAGATGAATTAAAAAGTGGAGAATAGCTTTTGTTAGTTGTAATTAATTTTCCACCTGTTACACTAATTCTCCAAACTATTTATATGACAGTAACAGATGCCAAACCCCGTTCATTTAACTAGCAGGCTTATATCGTTTTTACTGCAGCCGCAGTAATTTTTATGGTACTGAAAAATTATGACGATGCGGCAACTTTTGCCGGTCTTGCACTCATTTTTGATCCTTTTAATATGGATCAATCTTTTGGTAAAAGACCTTTACACCAGAGGTTATGGCTGGTGTGTCATATGGTTTTTGCAATAGTATGTTTTGGTTTAATCATCTTCACAAAATAGACTGAATATTTATTTGAGCATCAATCTCGCGGAAGTAATTCCCGCTTTCAATTTCGTAGCGATAAGCAAACTTCTATCGATTCTTTTTTGCGTTGATTTTACCAATGTTACGAGGTAAATTAAACTTCGCTGATTACCTGGGGATAGTGAATTAAATATTTTTTCAGCTTCAGGATCGGTAGATAAAACCTCTTTCAATTCTTCCACAAAAGGAGCCTGGTAATCACTTTCGTCGGGACTAAAGCTTACTTGCACTGATACGCCTACACGCAGATTCAATTCTTTGATTATTTTGTTGCCCAGGTAAATATAATATCCATCTTCTTTCGACCTCATAAATGCGCAGTGGAAAGAGTGGCTGTTGATGGTGCATAACGCCCTCGGGTAGGGCTTACCTTCAAAACTTTCTGCTATTGCTGCAGGTACAAAAATGCAGTGGTAGTTGCCCTCCCTTTTGGCAATTTGATAGGTACCATTTGTTTTCTTTGCTGCCATGGACTCTTAACAATTGTAAATTTATATGGTTGACTTCATCAGGTTATTCATTGGTTAACTGCGTTTTTGCACTGAAATGGCGTTTTAAATGAATAAACCGGTTGTAAATGATGGAGTTAAAATCGTTTGTTATTTTTTATAAATAAAGTGCGTTGTAGAGTATTGTAAATCAATTATTTAGCTAAAAGTTGCAGAACTTTGTACCCGGGTGCGGCAAAAAGATTGTTTAATGTTTGAACTCCTGCGATTTTGACATTATTTTTAAAGCCGGTTCTTTTCCCCGACTTTTTTGTTAGATAACCGTCCAACGAAGGCTTTGATATGAAATGGACTAAATACCGATTAGATTTTTCTTTGCTGGTAGCTGCAATTGCGATGGTCTCCGTGTCGCATTACAGAAAACCTGACGCAGCGAAAACGCCTGCTGATTGGTTCCCTTCATATTCATTTGACCCCACAACATTTCGTAAAGCGCCAAGGGAATTTGGACCATTAACCCGCTGGTGGCTGCCCGTAAACGATATCACTTCAAATGAATTACAACGCGAAGTTTCGCTTTTTGCAGCAAATGGTTTTGCAGGTGTTGAAGTTCAGCCATTTACTATGGGTTTGAAAAACAATGGAGATCAACAGCAAAGCGACAGAGTATATTCTTGGGATAGTCCTGAGTATTACGAAAATCTTAGAGTAATACTTCGTGCAGCTGAGAGGGAAAGGATGATTGTGGATTTAAATGCAGGAAGCGGATGGCCAATGGGCGGACCCTTTATTGGTGAAAACAATGGCATTAAAACCCTTGCCATCTCGGATACCTTGCTCATGGAAGGGGTGGTTTATAAAGGCTTCCTTCCACCACCTCAAAATCATGATCCAGCACCGGAAGGTTTGATGGCCGGGATGTTGACCCAAAAAAGAAACCTGTCGGAAAAGGCACAGCTGATAGCGGTGATCGCCGCCAGGCAAATCAAATCCGAAAAAAATCAGGTAGTCATTGATAAAAATTCGATTATCGACCTAACCTCAAAGGTTCAGAATAAAACATTGTTCTTTAACCCGCCTGCCGTCGGTAAATGGCAAATCATCGTTTCATGGATTATTCCTACAGGAGAGGCACAGGGGGTCATAGCCAGTAAAAATCCCGGCTATGCTGCAGATGTATTGGATCCCGCTACGCTTAATAAAACCTACAATCATTTACTGGGTGAACGTACAGGGTTAACCGATTTTTATGAAAAACCGCTTCGCGCTGTTTTTAATGACAGTTATGAACTTCATGCCGATAGATTGATTTCCGCCGACTTTTTGAATTATTTCAAAATAAAAAACGGATACGATATCACTCCTTATCTTTCTTCAATTTTTAAAAAAGGGTATAATCATCCTGCGTATCTCGCTACGATGTACAGTGCAGCCAAATCGCCATTTGTTGCAGATGAAATTGATGGCTGGCGGATGATGTACGATTATGATCTCGCTCTAAATGAATTTTTCAGAAATAAATTCATACGTACCAGTAATCAATGGATGCAACGTCGTGGTTTGATGCACCGTAATCAGGCTTATGGTTTTCCGATGGATATCATCGGGAGTTCCGGCAGTGCTGAAATTCCTGAAGCAGAACAATTATTTGCAGAAGGTTCTGAGGGATACCTTAAACTGGTGACGTCGGGTGCGCACCTATACAACAAACCTGTCGTAAGCCAGCAATCATTTGTTTCTGTTTACGGGGCAGAAATGACAACACCCCAGAAAATCAAGATCTGGGCCGATAAGTCGTTTGCCGCAGGAGTTAACCAGCTGATTTATCATGGATCTCCAGATAAAAAAAACGATGGAGATTTCGGCAAAGAAGGCTGGAATCCTTTTTTGTCACCTTTTGCGCCAATTGTAAGTTCTTCAACTGGTATCAATGAATCGTATCCCTTCTGGAAAGATATTAAACATGTAAATGAGTACATGGCCCGTTGTCAGTATGCTTTGCGGGCGGGCAAACCTAAAACGGATGTATTAATTTATATGCCGTTTGTAGATGTTACAGAAGATCAGATTACAGGCAATCCGGAGGAAATGCTTAACGACGGATTTATTCCGGATACAGAGCCTGAAGTAAAAGGCTTCAGCGTTTTTCATCCGCGTACAACTGCAATAACTGCCTGGTACAAAAAACTCTGGTCAGTTGTTAATGAACTTGAATCAAAGGGAATTACCTGGGAATTTGTAAACGATGAATCACTTCAGAAAGCAGAAATGCAAAATGGCCTGATGCACATTGAAGGTAATGCTTATAAGACATTGATTCTCGCCAATCTGCCGTACATACAACTTGAAACCGCTCAAACGATAAAGGAACTTAGCCTGCAGGGTATTAATCTCTGGATGATTGGAGCAGTGCCGGCAAAGCAACCATCTTACTTCAATCATAAGGAAAATGATCGGAAAACTGCAAGATTAATGAATGAAGCTGCAGCGGCTAAAAATAGCCGTATCGTTACCGAGACCAAATTACTCCCTTCTGTATTCAGAAAGATTGTATACTTGAAAGATGTTCCTTTTACAAGACAGGTTTCAAGAGAAATGGAAGATAGCAGTCAGATCAGGTTTATCTGGAATAAATCACCTGAATGGCAAACGATCAAATTACAGGTGTCTAAAAAATTCAAGGCTACATACTGGTTAAATCCTGAAAACGGCGAAATTACCGGCAATCCAGGATTTACAATTTCCTATAGACTGCCTCCTTACGGTTCAGTGATATTGTATGCAGCTGCTACAGAAATGATCGACAGCAAACTGTTGTCGGCCACGGAACCGATGCATTCGACTGCAGTTGTAGTGCCACTTACAGAATGGAATTTGCAATCAGGAGAGATGAAAATGTCGAATATTAGTCTTGAAGATTGGAGAAATATCGATGAATTGAAATACCATTCAGTGCCCGGTACATATAAAACAGTTTACAAATTAGAGAAGAAAGAAATCAACAAAACATTTGAACTGGATCTGGGAGAAGTTTTTTTCACTGCTGATGTTAAGGTAAATAATAAGAAGGCAGGAACACGGATGTTTGCGCCTTATACACTGAATATAAGCTCCTTTCTTACAGAAGGCGATAATACAATTGAAGTAACAGTAACTCCTACCCGAAGAAACAGTTTCATCGGCGAAGCTTTGAAGGGCAATCCTCAGTATGCATATTTAAAAGGAAAGGAAAACACTTTGATACCCGCAGGGTTGGCGGGACCGGTCTCGCTGAAGATATATTGATTGCTTTTGTAAGTCCGAAACAATTTTCCCAATTCTCCTCTTTTTGCAAACAAAAGAATCATAAATGACCGGGAATTTAAACTACAAACCCAACATTGCAAAAAAATATTTTGCCGGGATCATTGATTGCGCTTTTTTTTTATTACATTTTTTATTTATCTGGAATTATTCGGAGTTGATGATAATGAAGGTGGGAAATCTATTAGTGGCTTACTCGCTTTGCCCATATGCATCTACTGGTTTATATATTTCATTTATGTCGAGGCACTGTATGGCGGCACACTGGGCCATCAGGCGCTAAATCTAAGGGTCGTAAACATTAACGGCAAAGAGATTGGGTTAACTCAAGCCTTGAAACGCCACTTGTGCGACTGGGCAGAATTATCATTGTTTGGAATTCCTGCCATTATAGTCATTAAAACCACAGAAAAACATCAAAGGCTTGGGGATTTGTGGGCTAACACAGTTGTAATAGATCTTAAAGATCTGGAACAGTTGAACATTCCACAACAAGGTTAATCAGTTAAATAGTACCATCATTTGTATCCTGACATCTTATTGTTAATCGGACAACCTGTACTGCCCTTTCCGGATGTACATGAACCTGCACTAATCAGTATTACGGTAATAACCATTAAAGCAGTAAGGAGCTTGATATTTGTTGTATTAATTTTCATAACCTCAATTATTTTATAGAGTTATTTCCCAAAGCAGGTTATGGTAAAACGAGAGGCTTACAAGACTGATGCAAAATTAAATCCCTTCCGCTGTTATAATTCAGCCTTCTCTAGTTTTAACAGAATCCTGCAGACGCTGGCGGGAGGCAAGGATGATATTTTAACTTCCTGTTTGGTTAGAGGAAAGAAAAAAATGCTATAATATTTAGTAAATAAAAAGCTAAAATAATTAGTATTTAATTACCTTAGTACCGGAGGGCAGGGGTATGTATATTAATTGTAAAACATTTTTCAGTTTCAGGTACGGTACGTTTACTACGGAGGAGTTGGTAAAAGAGGCAGCAGCCATTGGTGTTACTGCAATGGCACTCACCAATATTAATAATACCTGTGATATATGGGATTTTGTAAAATTTTGTATTCAGCATCAAATCAAACCTGTCGCCGGTGTGGAGATCAGGAATGGAGATATGCTTGAATATATTTTACTGGCTGCTAATAATAATGGATTCTTGTGGATCAATCGTTTTATTTCTCAGCACCTGATGGCTAAGCAAGAATTCCCGAAGAATTCTTATGAAAAACACTTTTTTGAAGAACCATTTGACGGCTTTGTTATCTATCCTTTAGGAAAAAAAGATCCTTCCGAACTTTTAGTAAATGAGTATATCGGCGTAATGCCGTCGGAAATCAACAGGCTTTTTCATTCTTCCTGGAAAAAATTTGCGCATAAGCTTGTAGTTAGACAACCTGTAACATTTCAAAACAAAATTTCATTTAATACCCACCGACTGCTACGTGCTATCGACAAGAATACTTTACTTTCTAAAATCACGCCTGCAGAAACAGCTTCGGCAACTGAAACTTTTGTACCCCCGGCCACGCTCATTCAGTATTTCAGGGAATATCCTTTTATCGTTACAAATACATACAGATTAATCGATACCTGTGAAATAAAAATGGAGTTCGGTGTCGATAAAAACAAAAAGACATTCAGCGCCACAAAAAAAGATGATATCCATCTGCTAAAAAAGCTGGCGACCGATGGACTTAAGCTACGCTACGGGTTGAAAAATAAAGTCGCTGCACAAAGAGTGGAGAAGGAACTGCTGGTTATTGAGAAACTGTCGTTTAATGCATATTTTCTGATCACATGGGATATGATCAGGTACGCACAGAGTCGTGGTTTTTTTTATGTTGGACGGGGAAGTGGCGCTAACTCAATAGTTGCATACTGCTTACAAATCACCGATGTTGATCCTATCGGACTTGATTTATATTTTGAACGATTCATGAATCCTTACCGGGCAACGCCACCTGATTTTGATATTGATTTTTCGTGGAAAGACAGAAATGAAGTGATCGATTATATGTTTAAACGTTACGGCGAACAGCATGTGGCGTTGTTGGGTATGTACCCCACTTTTCAATATAATGCTGTAGTGCGCGAGCTGGGAAAAGTATTTGGGTTACCTAAGATGGAAATAGACCAGATTGCTGAGAAAGGACATTACTATTATCGGAATAAGAATGGAGATTACAGCAATAAGAAAAGTGAGGATCAAATCCAGCAACTGATATTTGATTATGGCGCCAGGATGTGCAATTTCCCCAATCATCTGAGTATTCATCCGGGCGGTATGCTGATAACAGAAGAGCCGATTCATGCATATGCGGCGACTGAATTGCCACCAAAAAATTTTGCTACTGTTCAAATGGATATGTTTATTGCAGAGAATGTGGGTCTTTATAAACTGGATATATTAAGTCAGCGGGGGTTAGGTCATATCCGTGAAACGATTAACATCATTAAAGAAAACCGTGAGATTGATGTTGATATACATGCCGTGGAGAAATTCAAAACTGATCCTGTAGTTAAAAAGCAAATCAGGGAAGTGAATACCATCGGATGTTTTTATATTGAATCGCCTGCAATGCGGCAATTGTTGAAAAAGCTGGAGTGTGATGACTATTTGACATTGGTTGCGGCCAGTTCAATTATCCGTCCGGGTGTATCGCAGAGTGGAATGATGCGCCAGTATATTTTTCGTTATCATCATCCGGATAAGTTTGAATACCTCCATCCTAAAATGGAGGAATTGCTGAAAGAAACTTACGGTGTGATGGTATACCAGGAGGATGTTATAAAAGTGGCTCACCATTTCGCAGGACTTGATATGGGCGAGGCTGATATTTTACGACGGGCCATCAGCGGAAAGTACCGTGGCAACAAAGAAATGCAACGGATCAAGGATCAGTTTTTTGTCAACTGTAAGGAAAGAGGTTATACAGATGAAATAAGTGCTGAAGTATGGCGTCAGATGGAAAGTTTCGGCGGTTATAGTTTTTCGAAAGCGCATTCAGCATCTTTTGCGGTGGAGAGTTACCAGAGCCTTTATCTCAAATCATATTTTCCGATGGAATTTATGGTGGCGGTGATTAATAATTTCGGCGGATTTTACAGCCGGGAATTGTATTTCAATGAATTGATGAAAACGGGTGCTGATGTACAACCGCCATGTGTAAACCACAGTGAATTTTATACATCGATAAAGGGAACTTTGGTTCATGCAGGATTTATACATATCAAAGAAATGGAGGAGTTTGTAGTGGAAGTCATTTTAACCGAAAGAAAAAAGAATGGTAACTTTTTGCACCTGCAGGATTTTATCGAACGAACGAATACGCCGGGTGAGCAGCTTAACTTACTGATAAGAATAGGCGCTTTTCGATTTACTCAGAAAAATAAAAAACAATTGTTATGGGAAGCAAATTTCCTGCAGAAGAAAAATAGACAGCATCTTTCTACGGCTACATCAATATTTGTAGAGGAGCCGTTGAAATTTACCCTTCCGGAGCTTAAGGTACATCCGCTTGATGATCTTTTTGATGAAATGGAGATACTTGGATTTCCTTTACGTGATCCGTTTCAAATGGTCAATGATGATCCGTCTTTATATACTGATAGTAAAGTGATGCATTTATTTAAGGGGCAAACAATTACAATGTTGGGTTATATGATCACACAAAAACCGGTTCGTACCGTAAAGGGAGAAACAATGGGTTTCGGCACATTCATTGATCGCAATAAAGACTGGATTGATACAGTGCATTTTCCCGAAGTGTTTCGACAGATACCTTTGCATAGTGGATTTTTTAAGTTGAGAGGAAAAGTGGTGGAAGAGTTTGGCGTTTTTTGTCTGGAAGTGGAATGGCTGGATAAAGTTGGCATTAAGCAGCGCCCGGCGTTGATGATTTGAACGGTTGGCAGTAGCTGGTTGCTGGTACATGATTACTCGTTGCAGGTTGCTGGTTGAACAGCCAATACAGGTTAGTAAGCAGTAAGAAGTAAGCAGTGAACAGCCAACAACTTAAATTGACGATTCTCGATTCACGATTCACGATGTCGACGGCTGTTAATTCACTTATTGACTCATTCACCCATTCACCATTGGGCAGTGAGCAGTAAGCAGTGAGCAGTAAGCAGTGAGCAGTAAGCAGTGAGCAGTAAGCAGTGAACAGCCAACAACTTACATTGACGATTCACGATTGACGATTCACGATGTCGACGGCTGTTAATTCACTTATTGACTTATTCACCCATTCACATTAAGCAGTGAGCAGTAAGCAATGAACAGCCAACAACTTACATTGACGATTCTCGATTGACGATTCACGATGGCTGTTAATTCACTTATTGACTTATTCACCCATTCACATTAAGCAGTGAGCAGTGAGCAGTGAGCAGTGAGCAGTAAGCAGTGAGCAGAGAACTGCCAGCAACTTACATTGACGATTCACGATTGACGATTCACGATGTCGACGGCTGTTAATTCACTTATTGACTTATTCACCCATTCACAGTAAGCAGTGAACAGTAAGCAGAGAACAGCCAGCAACTTACATTGACGATTCACGATTGACGATTCACGCACCGTATGGCTGTTAATTCACCTATTGACTCATTCACAAATTCACTTGTGCGAAGTTTGCAAAGAATGAAACCACTTATCGAAAGACATATCGCTCATTTGGATCTCGATGCATTTTTCATTTCTGTTGAATGCCTGAAGAATCCGCGTTTAAAAGGAAAACCTTTGCTGGTAGGCGGAAGCAGCGACAGGGGAGTAGTGGCTGCCTGTAGCTACGAAGCCCGCAAATTTGGCATTCATAGCGCGATGCCAATGAAAATAGCACGCAGGCTTTGTCCCGAGGCACAACTTATAAAAGGCGACATGGAATCTTATAGCAAATATTCACAGTTGGTCACAGGAATTATTTCCAGTGAAGTGCCGGTATTTGAAAAATCGTCAATCGATGAATTTTATGTCGACATGACGGGAATGGATAAATTTTTTGGCTGCAGTTTATTTACTGCTGAATTGAAAAACAAAATTTATAAAGAAAGTGGTTTGCCTATTTCATATGCATTGGCAAGCAACAAACTGATCAGCAAAGTTGCAACCAATGAGGTGAAACCGAATGGTCAGATTGAAATAGCCTTTGGCAAAGAGCGAAGTTATTTGGCTCCTCTGAATGTGGTGAAAATTCCTGGTATTGGAAAACAGACTGCATTATTGCTGATCCAGATGGGCGTTGAAACCGTAAAAGTGTTGAGTGAAATACCATTGCCGATGATGCAGAATCTACTGGGAAAAAATGGTGTTGAATTATGGAAGCGGTCTCATGGTATTGATGAATCGCCGGTGGTGCCTTATTCGGAACAAAAATCTATTTCAACAGAAAATACTTTTGAATCAGATACTATCGATGTAGACTTTCTGCATAAAGAGCTCGTGCGCATGACTGAGAAAATTGCGTTTGAATTAAGGCAGCAAAATAAACTGGCGGGTTGTGTAACTGTGAAGTTGCGGTATTCCACTTTTGATACTTTCACGAAACAGCGGTCAATTCCATATACCAATGCAGATCATATTTTGTTGAAAACTGCACATGAATTATTTGTTCAGCTCTACGATCGAAGGTTGCTTGTCCGGTTGGTGGGCATTCGATTCACTCATCTTGTTCCCGGTAATTACCAAATCAATCTGTTTGAAGATACCCAGGAAGATATCAGGCTATACCAGGCTATAGACAGTATAAAAAAGCAATATGGTGAGGAAAAATTAAAACGGGCAGTGACGGAAGTACGAAGTACGAAGTTCAAAGGGTGAAGTAACAGCCTCTGCTGTTTTTCTTCTAAGTTCTTCATTTGTATTTCGCACTTCGTATTTCTCACTTTGTATTTCGTACTCACTTCGTACTTCGCACTTCGTACTTTGTACCTATTTTGTACTTCGTACTTTTAACTAAATTTGCCCTTCATTCATTTTTATGAAAAGACTTTATTTCATTTTCGCAATATTGATTTTCATTTCATGTGTTGATAATGAAACACCGGTAACATCAGAAACAAAGGAAGAAATAGTCAGGACAAGTGATAGTGTTACACTGAGTTATAAAATATACGGAAGCGGTGATACAACATTGTTGTTTCTGCATGGCTGGGCGATAAATAAGTCATATTGGGATAGTCAGGTGGAATTTTTCTCACCAGCATATAAAATCGTAACAGTTGATCTCGCTGGTTTTGGTGAATCCGATACCACGCGCCGCGATTATCAATTTGATCGCTATGCAAAAGATATCAGCGAGCTCATCACTCAGTTGGAGCTGAAGAATGTTGTACTCATCGGACACAGCATGAGTGGAGACATCATTCTTGAAACGGCCATTGCTTACCCGCAACACCTTATCGGATTAATAGGAATCGACAATTTCAACATTGTTGGAAAACCGTTTACAGAAAATGAAAGGAAAGAGGTTGAGGGTTATTTCAGCATGTTTGAATCGAATTACAAAGAAGCGGTAAAGATATATGCTGAAACTTCCCTTTTTCATTCCTCTACAGATTCGTTGGTTAAAGAAAGAGTGAAAAGAGATATGTCGGGAGCTAGTGAAAGAATTGCCTTAAACTCTTTCAGAAACATTTTTGACTATCTCCAGGAGGAATCAGAAAAATTGCCACTCCTGAAACTCAGGCTTAATTTGTTGAACAGCGATGCTCATCAAACTGATGCAGCTGCTTTGGCAAAATTCGCCGGGGCTTCCTATAAAATTTATCCCATTCCCGCGACCGGGCACTATCCCATGATAGAAAAGTCGGAAGTTTTTAATGCCATCCTCGCCGATATTCTGAATGACATAGCAAAACCCTGACGCGGCAATCAGTTGCAGCTCGTTTTGTCCAAGTTGCTGTAATTTTCACGGTGGATGCCGCTCCTATTTACAATGGGCATATTAAAGCATTGATTATCTTTGATTTGCGATCTAACTAAACTGTTTGTAGGTAGGAACCGCCGATAATTGGGATCAGTAATTGCGGTAAAAAGCTAAAGCATGAATCCAGACTGCGATAGATTGAGGTTAAATCACTCAATTTTACTGCCTTAATGCGGGTGACATATAATAAATACCCCCCTTTAACAGTTTTAGAGTCAGGTTAAATGTTCCCCTGCACGGGAAACGTATGTGTTTTCGTGTAATCGGACCATATATCGCCACAAAAAAGATTAAAAGAAGTAAAAAAGGACAAATGATGCCAAAAATACTGGTAACAGGAGCTGCGGGATTTATAGGCTTTCATATGGTTAGAAAATTGTATGCTGCCGGCTACCAGGTCGTCGGAATTGATAATTTGAATAGCTATTACGATCCTGAACTTAAAAAAGGCCGGCTGGAAGAGTCTGGTATTGATAGTTCAATAGTGGCAGAAAATCAGCCTGTGAAAAGCAGTTTGTTAACGGATTATCAGTTTTATAAAACCGATATCCGCGATAAGGCTGCAATGGAAGAATTATTCCAGGTTCATCAATTCGATTATGTACTCCATCTTGCCGCTCAGGCTGGTGTTCGCTATAGTATTACTCATCCTGATGAATACATTTCATGTAATGTAACAGGGTTTTATAATGTGCTGGAATGTTGCCGAAAATGGCCCGTGAAACATTTACTGTTTGCGAGTTCGTCAAGTGTGTATGGCAATAAAACGGAAGTTCCTTTCCGTGAAACAGCCCAGGTGGATCAACCGGTTTCCCTCTATGCGGCAACTAAAAAAAGTAACGAGCTGATGGCCTATACCTATAGTCATCTTTATCGCATACCGGTGACCGGTCTTCGCTTTTTTACCGTTTATGGCCCATGGGGAAGGCCTGATATGGCTTACTTCAGTTTCTCTGAAAAAATAATAAATGGTCAGCCGATTTCTATTTTTAATAATGGCAACCTGCAGCGCGATTTCACATACGTCGATGATATTGTTGACGCCATCGAAAGACTGGTATACAGGCCGATTTTAGAAACGCCTACGGCACCATCGCGATATCGCATTTTGAATATTGGGCACTCAGATCCTGTAGTGTTGGATACTTTCATTCGTGAACTGGAAAATCAATTGCAAATGGAGGCTATCCGGGTGAATAAGCCAATGCAGGCTGGAGACGTTTTGACAACTTACGCAGATGTTGCCGCATTGGAACACCTGATTGGACATATGAAGAAAACCAGTTTGGCAGAAGGCCTGTCGCGTTTTGTTTCATGGTACCGCAGGTATAAAAATCTGCCGGAAGCTCAGGTGGTGCAGCATAAGCGCGCTATTTGATAAAGAGCCTGCCATAACATATGATGCAAGTATATTTAATCAACTGCATTTTCAATTCCATAAATTCTTTGCATTAATTGTATATCAGCATGCAATCTGTATTAATGATAAATGATAGTTTGATCAAAGGTGGCAGAGAGAGAAGAATGCTTGAGCTGATTAAGGGATTGCTCAGTGCAGGCGGATACAAAATTACACTTGTCATTCTCGAAGACATTGTTGAATATGATTATGTTCACCAATTACCAATTGAACTTGTGATTGTGGCGCGCAGATCCCGATTTGACCTTTCGGCGTGGAGCCGGTTAAAAAAATTGGTTAATCAGGTGAAGCCCGACATCATTCATTCATGGAGTTCACTCGCGAGTTTCTTTCTGATACCAACATTGCTCACCCATCGTGTGAAATTTATTAATGGCATCATTGCTGATGCGCCATTAAATATGGGTTATAGCGACAAGATGTATTTCCGTGCAAAACTTACTTATGCTTTTTCAGATATCGTGATTTCAAATTCAAAGGCCGGCATTAAATCATATGATGCACCTGCTGATAAATCGGTTTGCGTTTATAACGGCATTGATTTTAAACGCTTTGATAATTTGAAAGACCCTGTTAGTCTGGGTAAAGAAATACTGGGCGAGGCAAAAGACAAATTTTTTACAGCTGGAATGGTAGCTGCTTTTCAGGATAGAAAAGATTATGGTACACTGATTAATGCAGCGATTGATTTGTGCAGAGAAGATATGAATATGCGGTTTCTATTGGTGGGAAAGGGAGATTTAATGGAAGGATTTAAGAAAAAGGTGGCCGATGCCGGATTGGAAAAGCAAATCCTTTTTCTGGGTGCGAGGGCCGATGTGGAATCGCTGATCCAGTTATTTGATGTGGGATTATTGATGACAAATTCCAGACTTCATGGAGAGGGTGTTTCAAATTCAATTATTGAATATATGGCAGGTGGTGTGCCGGTGGTGGCAAGCAGGGGAGGAGGTACTGATGAGGTGCTTGATGGAAATAATGGTTTGCTGATTGACGCATTCAGTAAGGATCAGTTGAAAGAAAAGATTTTATACCTGAAAAATAATCCTGTAAGAAGGAAGGAAATGGGCAACTATGCAAAAAGTTATGCCCGTAAGCACTTCAATCTGGCGAATATGACAAAGGAATACGTTCAATTGTACGACAAGTTGTTGAATTGACGTTGTATTGATGTAATCGGCCTGAAGCCATTGTTAATGATTAAATTTTAAATCTATGTGTGGTATCTGTGGGTTTATTGATCCGAAAATCAGCCGCGAAGAATCGGGCCGAACCCTTACCAGCATGCTGGATACATTGCAGCAACGCGGTCCTGACGATAGTGGTGAAAGATTGCTGACTGCGGGTAATATGCAGATTGGCCTCGGGCACCGGAGATTATCGATTATTGATACGAGCTACAATGGACATCAGCCGATGATCTATAAAAGCAAGACAATTATATTCAATGGTGAAGTTTACAATTACCAGGAAATACAGGATGAACTGAAAGTTAAAGGGTACACATTCACATCTTCTTCTGATACGGAAGTGATTTTGAAAGCGTATGATTGCTGGGGAGTTGCAGCCTTTGAAAAGTTCAACGGCATGTGGGCATTTGTTATATATGATGAGGAAACAAGAAAAATGATTTTATGTCGCGATCGCAGTGGTGTAAAACCATTATTATGGTATAGCGATGGTGAGCGTTTGTTGTTTGGATCAGAACTCAAAGCCTTCACACCTAACAAATTTTTTAAAAAGGAAATCAATAAAGCAGCAATGGCTTTGTTTTTCCAGTTTAATTATATCCGCGAGCCTCATACCATTTTTAAAAATGCTTATAAACTCGAAGCGGGCCATTATCTTGAAGTAAAGCTCAGCGATAAAATTGAAATCAGCAAACATCAGTATTGGAATATAGAAGACTACTATGCCAAACCAAAATTGAAGATCGATGAAAAACAGGGATTGGAGGAATTGGAAAGGTTGATGATTCGTGGGTTTAATTACAGGATGGTTGCTGATGTACCGGTCGGGATATTTTTATCTGCGGGTATTGATAGCTCTATTGTTGGCGCCATTTTACAAAAAACAAACTCCAGTAAATTAAAAACATTTACAATTGGTTTCGACGAAAATGAATATGATGAGGCACCTAAAGCGAAACGTATTGCAGAACACCTGGGTACTCAACATAACGAACTCTATTGTTCTGATGCAGAGTTCCAGGAAATGTTGTACCTGTTGCCTGATGTAATTGATGAGCCGTTTGGCGATACCTCCATTATTCCTTCGATGTTACTGGCTCGTTTTGCGCGCAAGCAGGTGACAGTGGCATTGTCTGCCGATGGTGGAGATGAATTGCTTTGTGGCTATCCTGGATTTTTAAAAGCAATGGCCTTTTACCGCAAGTTTGGAAAAATACCCGGCGGCGTTAAAAAAGCAATGGACTTCAGTTCGCAGGCTGCTGCCGCGATGTTGCCATTGTTTAGCCCTAAAAAATACCAGGCCGATAAATTATCCGAATTTTTGAATGCTGATAACAGTCTCGATGTATACGAAACGCTCTTCAAATTTCAACTTGATTCCGATGTGAAAAATGTATTTGGTGTGGAACCTGATACTTTGTTTGCAAAAGACGTGGTGAAGTTGAGAAATAATGATTTGAGCAGTTTACTTTCTGCCTGTTACAAAACATTTATGAATAATGAGGTATTGTTCAAAGTTGATAAAGCAACAATGGCTTATAGTCTTGAAGGCCGTGAACCATTCCTCGATAAAGATCTGGTTGAGTTTGTGGCACAATTGCCTGATTCATTTAAAGCGCAGAATGGTATCTTGAAATGGAGTTCAAGGGAGATTTTGTACAAATATGTTCCGAAGACATTTTTTGATGACACGAAAAGGGGTTTCTCTCCACCGCCGCGCCAATTGCTTAAACATGTTGAAGAAAAGTTTGATCATGACCTCCTGCGTGAATTGATCAGGGAAGGAATTTTTCCATCTTCAATTGTTGAAAATCTCGCCGGCAAAAATGTTGAATGGAAAACGCGCTGGCTGGTATTCATTTTCCTTGAATGGTACAAACGCTGGATGAAAGCTGAAACGAAGATGGTCAGCAAGCCGGTACTGGCGGCTTAGTCTTAAACAATATTGTGATCACCCGGATGGCCTGACTGTCCGGGTGATTTTTTTTGGGGTCTGTAGGTGTCAGACACCTCGAAGCTGACTGTATGAACAAACGCTGCGAAGGTGTCTGACACCTAAGCTGCGCCCTGGCGAAGTTACACCTGCAAGTGAGCGTTTTCCAATTGCATTTGGTCACTGAATCAATGTTTTATTCTGTTCTTAAAAAGAGGAAAAAACCTTGTTTAGGAAAAAATGAATATTGAACTTTAGGTGTCAGACACCTCGAAGCGTTATGTATGAACAAGCGCTGCGAAGGTGTCTGACACCTAAGGCGATTTTAAATTTTCTAATTAACTGCAAGCTTTCTTACTCAAAAGAATTCTTTAGAATAAGAAACAGATACATGATCGTGGCCAGAACCTACGGAATCTTGCAAGTCCGAAAATGTAATGATATATCCCGGATTGTAATTCATATTAAGACAAAGCTTTTTTTACAAGAGGAACCACTTCAGTCGCATATAACTTTATAGATTCCATCATGGCTTCATGACCTGGATCTCCAACATCCATATGTGCCACAAATCGGGTTAATCCAAACATTTTTACCAGTCGTGTTATTTTCTCCGCTACTTGTTTGGGCTCCCCCATAAACAATGCACCCTGGGTACTCATCCCTCCATCAAATTGCATCTTTGTGTAAGGGGGCCAGCCTCTTTGTTTGCCCACACGATCCATTTGAGCCGAATAGAAAGGGTAATAATCGTTTGCCAGGTCTGTAGGTGATTGACCGACGAATGTATGGCTATGTACGCCTAATTGCATTTTACTGATATCATGGCCACTTTCTTTGTATACTCTTTTATAGTAACTAACAAAATCCATAAACTGCGCAGGCATACCTCCAATTATCGCCAGCATCAGTGGCAAACCCAACACCGCTGCTCTATGCACAGATGCTGGTGTGCCGCCCACTGCCAACCATACAGGAACTTGTCGCCCGGACGGTAGCCTGGGAAAAATCGGCTGGTTTTTTAAAGGCTTTCTGAATTTGCCCTCCCAGGTAATTGTTTGTTGGTTGTTAAGCTGGAGCAAGAGGTCTAATTTTTCAACAAACAATTCATCATAATCCCATAGATCATAACCATATAAAGGAAAAGATTCTGTAAAACTTCCTCTGCCTGCAATTATCTCTGCTCTGCCGTTGGATAAAAGGTCTAGTGTCGCATAATCCTGGAAAACTTTTACCGGATCGGCTGAACTCAATACTGTTACTCCGCTTGCTAACTTGATTCGTTGTGTTACTGTCGACAGTGCCGCTAAGAAAACTTCGGTAGATGCCACCGAATAATCCTCCCGGTGATGTTCCCCCATTGCCACAACATCAATTCCCAACCGATCGGCGAGTTTGATTTCTTCAATCATTTCTGCCAGCCTTTGCTGAGGTTGCTTAAATGTAGTAGATGGAGAATGAATACCCAAATCGCCAAACATGCCAATGCCAAATTCCATTGCAAAAATTTTGAAAATGAATGGCAAAAATAAGAATAACTGTGATGAGTATTGCTTCCGTACAGAATGGGTAATAGTGGAACTTTCTTCAGATATCAGACAGCCACGGTACCCGCGTAACGTTCAGGGCTTACTGAAGTGGGGACAATAGAATTCCTTCCGCCCTGATAACTGAAGCCAGATTAATAAATAAAAGTTGATGATTTGCACATAGCTAAATTAATAACGTCCTGCTGGATATGAAGCCAAATTGAAAAACAAAAATTTGAAAAACGGCTTCCGTCCGCCCTCATTTTGGCAAATCCCATTTTGGCAGCAGCACTATTTCCAGTAGCGATATTTTATTTAAGAGACAAAAGATGATTACGTATTTCTGTAATAAATAGGCTAACTCTTAAGTCAGCAAACTGTTTGCCTTGTTTTATATTGGCTTTTCTGGGGTCACCGGAAACACCATGTTCATCAAGAGGTCCATTTCCTTTTAAAGTTGTGTCACCAATTGCAAATAAATTAGGCCGTACAAGGATTTTGGAAATAGCCATTGTTTCTGAAACATCCCAAAGCCCTCCATGTCCACCGGGAATTATATTTTTTTTTTCAATAGAATCTTCAATTTGTTTTCTTGCTTTAGTATAACCGTCACTTGCGTAATACACATCTATACCTTGTGCATGATATAATCTGGACAGTTTTCCCGCTAATTCTGCAAGAGGTTTCTGACTATTTAAGTGGTCGCTCATCAATATTATATGTTTAAAACCGCTTGCAATCAAGCTTACGGCTACTTGTTCATTAACGTTTGAAAAGGTAAGGCTGTCAAGCGTTATAGTTCCGGGAAACTTTTGAATGGCAATACTATTGGGGGCGAAAGGAAGTATCGGTGCGACTAAAGCGTTACCTAAGCCTTCAGCAACCCTTTGTGCATATGACTGAACTCTGAAATTATGTTTTCCTAAAACAACATGTGGCCCCGTCTCTTCTGTTCCGCCACTATAAATTAAAACAGTATAAAACCCTTCCTTAATTTTATTTGTAAGTTCAACGGTTGTTAAATACTCAATGAAAACAGAGTTGCTTTTGTTGATATTGGTTTTTTGGGCGTAGCAGGCATAGTATGTCGCAAAAGTGCATATTACTAAAAACAAAATTTTTTTAGATACCATATTTTTGAAAGTTTAAGTTATGTGTATTAGTTATGCACTCGTCGTGCGTTGCTGCCAACACCGTTACATGTATAAGAGCTCATTTCCCGTTCGTGTTTTTCGGAAAACACAATGTGTTATTCTGTCCGCAAACCGGAAAATAAACTTTTTTCGGAAAAAAATACGGCGAACTTTAGGTGTCAGACACCTCGAAGCCTGCCGTATGAACAAACGCTGCGAAGGTGTCTGACACCTGCCATCATTTTTCTCCAACTCCTTTTTCTTTGATCAATTTATACATAGGCTCCACTTCCAATGTGGACTTTTTTGTAAGGTTTTCAGAACCTGTTGCAGTAATTACAATAGTATCTTCCAGGCGAAGATGAATTTTCATATTTTGATCTTCGATGATTGGCTCCACATTAAATACAACGCCCGGTACAAATGGCTTATCATATGGACCCACATCGTGAACCGCCATCCCAACAAAATGGCCAATATAATCAGGCCAGAGTTTTTCATAACCGTGTTTGACATATGCAGCCTTAGCTACTTTTTTCAAATCAGCCATGGTAACGCCAGGTTTCATCGCAGCAATAACATTTTCCTCCGCCTCTTTAATACAATTGTACATTTTTAACTGAACATCTGTGAATTTACCATTAACAGGCCAGGTACGGGTGATGTCTGTTGTGTAGTAATGATGTTCGGGTGCGTAATCCATCAGTATTACGTCGCCGGATTTCATGATATGATTGTTTGCATTGTAATGCCAGCTTAATCCTCTTTCTCCGGAAGCAGCAATAGCAAAGTAGGCCGGACCATTCGCTCCCTCGTTGGCGAAAATAAAATCGCATGCCGCCACTACCTGGTATTCGTACATCCCTGGCCTGGTTACGCGCATAGCTTCATCAAAACCCAGTGCGCCGATGGTACCACAGTCACGAATAGCCGCAATTTCTTTTTCATCTTTTACCCAGCGCATCATATCTAATGCAGGGGCAAGGTCATTAATCGTAATAGAAGGAAATTGATCTTTAAGCTTTTTGTGAAAGTTTGCTTCTTTGGAAATGCGGCCATCAAATGGGTCCTTCATCCTGTCTATTCTCAAACTGACACATCTGTCTCTGCTCATTTCAGTTGTTTCTTCAGGCGTACTCACCAGGTAAAAAACCCTGTTGGTCTCCGCAAGATTCTGTATAACATTGGCAAGCCAGTTGGTAGAAATAACACTCGTGAACTTATATTTCTCGGCATCCGCCTGTCCCGCTTTGATTAGCGCCTCTTCTTTTATGTCCCCTGAAATCCTGTCGGGTACAAACAACATCGACTTTTTATATTTACCATCTATCACCAGGTACGCGCCTGGAACTTCCACGCCAGTGAGGTAATAGAAATTATTGTCCTGACGGAACTTAACAAATGCTTCAGGCAGTTCGGCCCCTTGTAAAAAAGCTACTCCATCACCAATTTTTTCCATAATGCGGGCCCTTCTGGCGGCAAAATCATCTGCTGTAAAATATTTCCAGCGCGATTGCGCGGTACCTGTGATGGTTAATAATGTAGAAGCAATTATAATTAAGCTGGTGAAGACGAATACTTGTTTTCTCATTTTTTCAGACGTTTAGTACAAAAGTTTTTTACCGGGCAAAACCCGGGTTTACGCCTGAATATACATCGTTTAGGTGAGGAGAGAAAATTGTAATGTTTAAGGAAATGATAGACGGTAAATGAACTTTGTAAATGCACATTTAAGTGTCAGTGTTTAATATTGAGATAACCTCAATCGGGCAAAACATTACCGGGGGCAACCTACTTAAGGCTGGTTTTTTCTTTTCCCTCTATCCGTTCAAACAGGTTATCTCTATAGTTGTCACTGACGGGTAAGGAAACCTGAGCAATCGTAACCATTTTTCTCGCGATGGTATTGGTTTTTCTTACAGCAATTGTATAAGATCGGTGGATACGGATAAATTCATTTTCGTCCAGTATCTCTTCAAAATATTTTAGATTATGTAGAATCAGTAATGGAGAACTTTGGCCGGTAAGAAACAATTTGGTGTAGTCTTTGTATCCTTCAAAGTAAAGGATGTCGTTATAGAAAATCTTATGGAGTTTATGAGCAGTATTAATGAAAAAATAGTCTTTGGGCCTACTCTCTTTTTTTGCATATTTCTGTTCAATCTGAATCCTTTACCCTGTTGCAGGCCATCACAAATTTTTCGAATGATACAGGCTTTAAAAAGTAGTCGAGTGCTTTCAATTCAAAACCGTCGATTGCAAATTCTGCATATGCTGATGTGAAAATAAGTTCCGGCTTATGAGTCAGCGATCTGAAAAAATCAGTACCATTAATATCAGGCTTACGAATATCTAAAAATAAAAGATCAACATTGCCTGATTCCACTAATGGTAATGCCAGCAAAGGCTCTTCGAATCTGCCTGCAAGTTGTAAGTAAGGAATTTTACTGATGTAACTTTCCAGAAGATTTAACGGCGGTGGTTCATCATCGATGAGTAAGCAGTTGATCATTTTTGAAGATTAAGTGTAAGGTGAACTGAATACAGGTTATCGCTGGAAGAAATTGCCAGCTGGTGTTTGCCTGGATAGAGGAGCTCCAGTCGTCTCTTTACATTTTTAAGACCCAAACCGCCGGAGACAAAGCTATTGTTTCCGGTCATCGGGTTATTTACTTTCAATGTTAATGTTACTTCAATAATATTAATTACAATATCAATTACAGATGAGTTGGTATAGCTGATGCCGTGCTTAAAAGCATTTTATTTAAAAGCGGTCAACAGTAATGATGCAATATATAATCCTACGATGTTCCCATTTACAGTATAGTTGACCGTTACCTTCGATGACAGCCTCATTTTTTGCAGGTCGATATAATTGGAGATGTAGTTAGGAACAGATATAAGCTTTACTATTGATTACAAACGAAACTGCTGCAGATCGTTTTGTGCCGTCGATAGTCGCTTTCTGCGTCCAGGAGTCATATGCGGAATCATATTGCCAGAGATCTTTCAGATAGTTGCCATCAAATCCGCAAGCAACATATCCTTTGTCATTAAGAGTAAAAGAGGAGGCATCATAGCGCGCAGTTCCCTGAAAAATTTTCTTCGGCCTCCACGAATTCGAAATGGGGTCATATTCCCAGAAATCGTTCAGCCTGTTTATGCCATCGTAACCTCTACCCATATAAATTTTACCATTGATGGCAAATGCAATTGCTGAATTCCTTGCCACTCCCGGCAGGTCTGTTTTTTGTGACCAATACGTTCTGTCAAGGTTATATTCCCATAGATCTTTAAACCTGTCGCGATCGGTTGTACCTGTGCTGAGATAAACATTTTCTCCTATGCCGAATATTATTGCTTCGCTGCGGGCATTGCCATCAAAACCAGAACTCCTGATCCAGTTGCCAAGTATATCATCGGATCCGTCATCTGTTTTCGAACAACTTTGGGCTAAAACGAATGCAAAAAAAAACAAAACTCATTCCGGTCAGGTACGCGAAAGACTTTCTCATAATAGAATTTTGGTAAAAATACCGGGCACCCTATACAAGCCAATCATAAAATAGAACAACAGGCATTTGGATACGACCATTGAGAAGGGTTTATCGGTGAAGAGCCTTTTGAAGTTCGAAGTACGAAGTGCGAAGTGGGAAGTGAACAGCCTTTTGAAGTGCGAAATGCGAAGTGCGAAGTGCGAACCAGCCGCCATCACACAGCCAATCTCCGTGCATCTCCTGTATTGAACTCCGTGTATCTCCGCGTAAATGTAGTTGGATGTAAAACTTTCAGGGAAATGAATTTAAAGTAAGTGCGAAGTACGAAGTGGGAAGTAAACAGTCTTTGGAAGTGCGAACCAGCCGCCATCACACAGCCAATCTCCGTGCATCTCCTGTATTGATCTCCGTGTGTCTCCGCGTAAATGTAGTTGGATTGGGAATTTTCAGGGAAATAAATTTAAAGCAAGAAGCCGGTAGCTTTTTTTATGATATGATCGATTAAACGATAATTATTTCAATGCTACACACTGAATAACTACACGGCTGTGGCTTTTACCATTTTTCATTCATCAATTCCGGCCAAATCTGATCCTTGTAAATCTGTTCAATACTCAGCATTTGCGCTGCAGTTAAATCAGGAATTGATGTGGATTGTATATTTGATTTTACCTGTTCCGGCCTTGATGCGCCTGGAATCACAGTGCTTACTTCAGGATGCATGAGAATCCATTTTAAAGCCACAGCTGAAAGATTGGTTTCCGGCGGGAAAAGTTTCTTTATCGACTCCACTGCAGCCAATCCTTTTTCATAATTGATTCCGGAGAAAGTTTCACCCTTGTCAAAGGATTCACCATTACGATTAAAGTTTCTATGATCCTCTTTTCCGAAACTTGTTGACGTAGAAAATTTACCACTGAGCAATCCACTTGCTAAAGGCACGCGCGCTATAATTCCAACATTGTTTTTTGCTGCCTCGGCGAATAAATCTGTGGCGGGTCGTTGTCTGAAAATATTAAAAATGATCTGAATGCTGGTCACGTTACTGTACTTCATCGCTTCTATGGCTTCATCAATTTTTTCCACACTCACACCCATATTTAATATCTTACCTTCGGTTTTCAGGCGATCGAAAAGTTCAAAAATTTCCGGTCTTAGATAAGTTGCAGTCGGTGGACAATGAAGTTGAATAAGATCCAGGGTTTCCAATCCCATGTTTTTTAAACTGGCCTCCACAAATTTCCGAAGTGCTTCCGGCTGATAGGCTTCGTCTGTATGAGGAGATAGCTGACGGCCGCATTTGGTGGCAACATATATTCGTTCACTGCGGTTCCGCACGAAACGGCCCACAGCTTTTTCACTTTCTCCGCTGCCATAAACATCTGCTGTGTCAATGAAGTTTATTCCGGTATCTGCGGCAGCGTTTAATATCTGATCAGCAGTTTGATGATTAAATGGTTCTCCCCATTTACCACCCACTTGCCAGGTGCCGATTCCAATTTCTGTAATGTCAAATCCGGTTTTGCCAAGCGTACGTTTTTTCATAAACGTAAATATAGTTAGATTGAAATACAGGGCTCGTATTTCATTTACTTTATCGGTTTAAATGAGGGGATCGCCGATTAAAATCCAAGGTTAATATACTATAACACTTCTACCGATTGATGCGCCGATATATTGCGGAGCCATTTCACTATTACAAACTTCGCTGTTAATGAGAAAGAAAATCGTAATCACCTTGGTTTCTGCGTTTGTGCTATACTGTTCCTGCCAGAAATATGAAATTGACTTTGGCTCCGTACCCGAAAATTGCTATGTCGGCTGAAATTGGTCAGCGCGGAACGTCTTCGAGTAAGTTGATCAAAGAAAATTATATGCAGTTTACTTTGGCTTATAGTTATAGGGAATATTTATTTACGAAGGGTAGAAGATATGGTTAGGGTTGCGTGTTACTGGTTGCGTGTTACTGGTTAACAGCCAATACAGGTTGTAAGTTTTAAGTTGTAGGTCTTAGGTATCTCATAGATCCCATTTCAGAATTGCCTATTGACACATTCACACATCCACTCGACCAAGTGCATTCACGATTCACGATTGACGCAGAATTGACCTATTGACCCATTCACACATTCACTTTAGTGACAGTAATTGAACAACAAAAACGCGGAGATTCACGGAGGTCAATACAGGAGACTCACGGAGATTGGCGGATTTGCCTGCTTACTTCCCACTTCCTACTTTGCACTTAAGAATGAATCACTGACGCATTCACTCGACCAAGTGCATTGACGATTCACGATTGACGATTCACGCAGGAGTCGGCTGTTCACTTCCCACTTCCCACCTCGTAATTCGCACTTCCAAAGGCTGTTCACTTCCCCCTTCCCCCTTCCCACTTCCCCCTTCAAAAGTTATTCTTCCTGGAACGAGTCCTTGATCTTCTGCATCAAATCTTTCTCAATAATTTTTTCTGTGATAGTGATCATGTTTTTAAATGCGGGGCCGTGAGAGATGCCGTGGCCTATGATAACGGGCTTGGCTACCCCAAGTACAGGAACGCCGCCGTATTGTTCGAAGTTGTAGAGATCGAAATATTCGTCCTTGATGCCTCTTTTAATAGTATGGTCGTAGATACTTTCAGCGAATTTCAGGATGACATTTCCTGTAAATCCTTCACATACCATCACATCGGCTTTATCAGATAAAATATCACGTCCTTCAATATTGCCGATGAAGTTGATCTGTTTATTTTCTTTAAGCATGGGATATGCAGCCTGGGCCAGCAGATTACCTTTACCTTCTTCTTCTCCGATATTAATCAAGCCCACTCTTGGATTTTCGATGTTCCAAACATGTTTAACGAACAACGATCCGAGAATAGCGAATTGCACAAGGTTTTCGGGTTTGCAATCAGCATTTATGCCTGCATCCAGCAGCCATCCCGGAGATTTGCCAATTTCTCTTGGAATATATGTACCGATAGTAGGACGTAAAATACCGGGGAAAGCCTTTATGCTGAATATGGCACCAACCATCATTGCACCGGTATTGCCTGCACTGATCAGTGCATCAATTTTGCCGGTAGAGAGTAAATGAAACCCGATCGCAATGGAAGATTGTTGCTTTTCCTTTAATGCTTTAGTGGGATGTTCATGCATTTCAATTACCTGCGGGGCATGAACAACCTTTATCCGGGCCACATCGATTTGCTCTGCAGCAATGAGTGGCTGTAGTTGCGCTTCATCACCCAATAGCACCAGTGTAACGGACTTGCTGTTTCCGTCAAGGAAAAGTTTGACTCCTTTAACTGCTTCCAGTGGGGCGTAATCGCCACCCATCATATCAATTCCGATATTCATGCAGCAAAAGTGGTGAGAAAATTGCAAAAATGTAAATTCCAGGTATCGGAAAGTTATGAAACATTCCGATACCTGGAATAAAAGCGTTTATAGAGAAGGATTAAGATATAGGAGATTTCTCAACTACCACTTTGCCCTTATAATAAAGTTTGCCTTCACTCTCGTGAGCACGGTGACGTACATGCAGTTCACCTGTTGTACTATCTTTACTCAAGGTGACGGGATGAACTTTATAATGGGTCCTTCTTTTTGCACTGCGTTGCTGGGAGTGCCTCCGTTTGGGATTTGGCATATCTTACGATTTAAATATTCCTGAATTTATCCAACCCTTTCCAGATTGGGTTTTCTGTTTTATTACTTTCGTCGTTCATCTGCTGAAGCATCTTCAGCACTTCAATGTTACACTTTGATTCACTGATATCCTTTTCATCACACATCCGGTGTGTAGGTACGCTCAGGTTCACAAATTCATAGATCCAGTCGCCAACATACAAGTGACTTTCGGTTCTTGATATATAAAAAACATCAGGATCCTCGTCGTTGTTGTTCAATTCATCCGGATTGTCGACCATTTTCACCAATACTTCAAAATCATCCCACAGGTCTAACTTCAAAGTGTTGCCACAACGATCACAAGTGACGTCCACCACACCGCCCACTTCAAATTTCAGCATCAGGAAAGACGGATGTTTGTCTAACATAAGCTTCACCTGCGCGTGACAATTAGTGAACTCCTGTTCCGGAAATGCAACAAAGAACTTATCATCAATTTGATAGCTAAATTCATGCACACCGGGCTTCAGTCCCACAAAAGCAATCTCATATTCCCTGCGTCCAGACATAACTACGCAATTTAAAGGCTGGCAAAGGTAATGTAATAACTCTAATCTGCAAACTTAAACTCAGCGCTGTTTAGTGAAAACATGGTGAAAATACAGCTCCACTTTGGTTTAGTTGTCAATTGATGAATTGCAAATTGTAATTTCCCATTTCATGAAGGTGAATCCTGTTCTGTTGAGAGAAGCTTTTTATACAACCTGCCTGTTGATCGCTGTGCTGGGCCTTCGTATGCTGGCTGGTAATGCCGACTGGGTCGAAAATTATTATTCTAATGCTTTCTATCCAGCGCTGGGAAGGGGTTTTCGATTTTTATTTGGATGGATGCCTTTGAGTCTCGGCGATATCCTTTATGCTGTCGCAGTGTTGTGGCTGATCTATAAAGTATACCGCCTTGTGAGAATATTAAAAAGCCGGGGTTTTAATCGGTTGAGCTTTTTTCAGGGAATGTTCAGGTATTTCCGGCTCTGTATCTGGATTTACCTGGTTTTCAATGTCTTCTGGGGACTAAACTATAATAGAAATGGCATAGCCCATCAGCTTGGACTCGAAGTGAAAAGTGGTTCGGTCGACCAGCTGAAATCACTGGCCGGACTATTACTGCAACAAACCAATCAGTACAGTTATCCGGCTGACTGGAAAAAAAATGCTGGCAGTGTCACAATCTTTAATGGTGCAGTTGAATCTTATTCCAGGCTCAGACAGCAATATCCTTTTCTTTCTTATTCGCCCGGTTCGGTAAAAGTTTCCATCTTCGGTATCATGGGTAATTATATGGGTTATACCGGCTATTTTAATCCATTTACGGGTGAGGCGCAGGTGAATAATACAGTTCCTGCCGCAGTATTACCATTTGTAACCTGTCATGAAATAGCGCATCAGCTGGGTTATGCAAAGGAGAACGAGGCCAATTTCGTGGGATTTTTATCAGCCAGTCAGTCGGCTGATACAGCCTTCAGGTATTCAGCTTACTTTGAAATGTTCCTGTACGCAAATGCGGAATTGTACCGGCGCGACTCCGCTATGGCAAAACAGAATATACAGCAGTTATCGGCGCCGGCTAAAGCAGACCTGGCAGCGTTAAGGGCCTTTCGAAAAAAATATACCAGCCCGGTTGACAGACTCGTATCGGTTATTTATGACCGCTATCTGAAACTAAATCAGCAACCTGCCGGCAGCGAATCGTACAGCAGGGTGGTGTTATGGTTGATGGCATATTATCAGCAGCAGGGTAAACTATAATCAGAATTTATTCTTCCACATCATACTTTCAACAGGTTTGTTGATCTGCCCGCTGTATTTTGCATTTTTCTTCTGATTGTAAGGAATTTCAATTTCACCTTCCACCGGAAAATAAATCAGCTGGCCAATTGGCATACCATGGTACACTTTAACCGGTTGCTTAACTGAAATTTCCAGGGTCCAGTTGCCACAGAAGCCCACATCACCTTTTCCTGCAGTAGCATGAATATCGATTCCTAACCTGCCGGTCGATGATTTTCCTTCGAGAAATGGTACATGTTTGTGGGTTTCAGTATACTCCAGTGTTACGCCGAGATAAAAAATATGCGGATACAATACGAATCCATCGTCGGGGATTTCGAAAGATTCTATTTCATTATGTTTTTTAGCGTCAAGGATGTGTTCGCGATAGGTGGCAAGCCATTTGCCCAGGTGTACGTCATAAGAGTTACTGCCAAGGCTCTCGCGATCGTAGGGTTGAATTTTTATACTGCCACTTTCCAGTTCTTCGAGGATGCGTTTGTCGGATAAAATCATACTTTGCTTTCTGTTTAAGGCCTGTTCCATCAAAACCCGAAATTCGGATATAGACAAGTGAGTTATGCCCCTGTTTTATCAACAAGATATTAACGCCAATACAAAACTCGGCATCTGGAAGATCAGTGAGAGCGAAGATTTCTTTTTGCAGAAAGTCCCTTTGCATCGGGATATCACCCATCCGCACAAAAGATTACAACACCTGGCAGGGAGGTATATGCTGCAGGAATTGTATCCTGATTTTCCTTATAAGCTGATTCGGATTGCAGACACCCGTAAGCCTTTTTTGAGCAACGAAGCCTATCATTTCAGCATTTCTCATTGTGCAGATTATGCTGCAGCGATTGTTAGTACTTCTCAGCGGGTAGGCATTGACGTGGAATTAACGACTGCTAAAATGGAAAGAATTGCGCCTAAGTTTTTGCATGAAGATGAACAACAGTTGTTATCTGAAACAAAAAAATCATTGCTGATTGATTATCCCGAACATTCGCTTAATAAAGACCCATGGCTTTTACATACCTTGTTTTGGAGCGGCAAAGAAGCAGTATACAAATGGTTTGGACTGGGCGGCATTCAATTTAACGAACAGATTATATTTAAAGCCATAAAATTGACGAGCCCTGCCGTAATGGATTGTTTCTTCAAGCACGAAATACAGTTACCCGTTACCGTTAATTATAAAATTTTCGAAGATCTTTGTGTAAGCTGGGTGGATAATGATTATACAGGATAATTGTGGTATGGATAACGCAGGGGATCCTGGCATAACAGGTCGCATAAAATATGGTAGAGCTCAGGATAATGCGAGTTTAAGCGCTGGGGGTTTTCAAAAAACAATTCGATGCTTTCTGCCCAGAACTCCTGGAAGTTTTTCATTGCATAATCAGAATATAATCCGATGCTGCGTTGTTTTTCTTTCGTATAGATCTTATCGCCAAGCGCTGTAAACAAATGAAAGGAATCTTTAAAACTCTTATCAATATATTCTTCTGTTTCGAAATTCTGATAGTATAGCGCATGCGCCATTTCATGCAATCCTACATTGTTACTATCGAAACGATTTTTATATCCTTCCAGAAATTGTTTCCATGCAATATTGATGGTGTTACCGCTTACATTGCCGATTAAGATTCGCATGGGTTCGAGGGCTATAAACTCCTGAGGATAAATCTGGATAATATTGAAATGAGGCATCAGGTATTTATCTAAC